>WRKI01000218.1 GCA_009778155.1 Spirochaetota bacterium | reverse complement strand
AAACCGCTAACTCCTTATACTGCAGGCAGTTAGGAGTTTACGGTTTTCTCTAAAGGGTACGAAAACCTCTAAAAACTGAAGTTTTTAGAGGTTGCCTTGTGCGGGGGTGCAATGTTTGAATGGGTTGGTTTTTTGGCTTCGATTTTGGTGGCAATATCGATAACCATAAAGGGCGGGGTTTATTTTCGCATTCTCAATATGGCCGGCTCGGCTTGTTTTTTGGTTTACGGCGCGTTAATTGGAAGTTTGCCGGTTGCCTTGATAAACGCTTACTGTATTGGAATAAACATTTTCCATTTGGTCCGGCTTAAATCAAGCGGCAAGCAGTGATTGGGCGTTGCCCGCTTGGTCGGCCAATTCCTGTTTCGCGCCCGCGCCGTGGTTGGCGACCCCCTTACCCGGCGAGGATGCCCTTGCGAGTCCAAGCCAGCGGGCGGCCGTCCGGTTTGGGGGCTTTTCCCGCAGGGCCAGCGGGCGGCCGCCCGGTTTGGGGGCTTGCGGCTTATTTTTCTGCAAAAAGTTGTTATTTCTTTCCCAGTGCGGGCATTTTACCATTGAACTTTCGTGAAATAGCAACTAGAATACAAGGGAGGAAAGCAAATGAAAAATCTGTTGGACATATTGAGGATCGGGATATTCTACGACGGGTACTATTTTTACAAGGTGAGCAACTACTACAAGTACGAGCATGAAAAAAAATCGCGCATCAGCATCGGCGGCTTGCACGAGTTTATCCGGGGCGAGATTGCAGGCCTAACCAAGACGGATATCCGGCAATGCCAGATTATTGACGCACACTACTTCAAAGGGCGGTCTTCGGCAAAGGAACTGGGCGAAAAGGTGCAAAGCGAGCGCGTTTTCGAGGATATCTTGATGCGGGAAAACATCGTAAGCCACTACCTGCCCCTGCGCCATGGCGACAACAACACCGTTCAGGAAAAGGGCATCGATGTCTGGCTGGCATTGGAGGCTTACGAGCTTGCCATACACAAACGCTTTGACGTTCTGGTGCTGGTTGCCGGCGACGGCGACTATGTCCCCTTGGTACGCAAGCTGCACACGCTGGGAACGCAGGTAATGCTCATCTGCTGGGACTTTTCCTACCATAATGAAAGCGGCGATGTTGTCGAAACCAAGACATCGTGGCAGCTTCAGAACGAGGTCTTTTACCCGGTTTCCATGCACGCCCGGATGGAACAGACAAACAACAACTATATAAAAGAGCTGTTTGTGCCGGAAAAAACGTATCATTACGACAGACAGCCAGCCGCATCCGGGCAAAAGCAGGCGGACAGCCAGCCGCTAGAAAGCCCGCTAATAAGCGAAGAAGAATTATATTCGACAATTTTCAGCATAAACCCCAACGGTTTTGGTTTTATTAAAGACGAAGCGCGAAACAATATTTTTTTTCACTACAGCAAAGTAACTAATTGCGATTTTCCCGACTTAAAATTCGGGATGAGGGTAAAATACACGGTAGAGGAAGACGAGGAGCGAAGCAAGAAAGACGGAGCCGAGCGTTATCGCGCCAACCGTGTTGTGATAATTGAGTGATGGGGAGGGGGAAGGGGTTCAATATGAACAAAAGACCAATCTTGGGGATCAGCATTGGCGATCCTGCCGGCATAGGGCCGGAGATTTGCATCAAGGCGCTTGCCGACGCGGACATTTACAAAAGGGCCGTGCCGGTGGTTTATGCCGACAAAATCGTTCTGCAAGACGCGCTTGAGGTTACGGGAAAAAGCTTCGCGCTTAGGCAGATCGGGGAACCCGGCGAAGCGGCGGGCGAAAGCGGAACCATCGACTTTATCGAAAGCGGTGTTATTACCCAAAAGGGGCAGTACGCCTACAGCACGGTGGGCGAGGCTTCCGGCGAGGCTTCTTTCCAATACATTATCCGGGCGATTGCGGACGCTATGGCGAAAAAGGCTGACGGTGTTGTAACGGGGCCTATCAACAAAGAAGCGATTAACATGGCGGGGCATCACTATGCCGGGCACACGGAAATTTTCGCCGACTACACCAAGACGAAAAATTACGGGATGCTTTTGTCGGGGGGGGGGCTTAATGTGATTCACGTTACGACCCATGTCTCCATGCGCGATGCTTGCAATCTTATTAGCAAGGAGCGTGTTCTTAACACGATCCGGCTGGCGGACAAGGCTCTTGTTTTAATGGGTAAGGAAAACCGGCGTATCGCGGTGGCTGGTCTTAACGCTCATGCTTCGGAAAACGGGCTTTTCGGAAACGAGGAAGAGCAATCGATTATTCCGGCTATCGAAGAGGCAAAGGCGGCGGGGCTTAACATTACAGGTCCTGTGCCGCCGGACACGGTTTTCGTAAAAGCCCTGGGCGGCCAGTTTGACATTGTTGTCGCGATGTATCACGACCAAGGGCATATTCCGCTGAAGCTTGTCGGTTTTAAGATGGACCCGAAAACGGGGTTGTACTCCCAAATGACCGGCATTAACGCGACGATTGGTCTTCCGATTATTCGCACGTCGGTAGACCACGGAACGGCTTTTGGCAAGGCTGGCAAAAACCGCGCCAACGAGGAGAGTCTTGTCGACGCGATCAACATGGCGATAACTTTCGCCGGGAATGCGGGCTAGGGGGTATATACGAAGAAGCGCAGGCTGCTTTAAAAAACAGCCTGCGAACTTGGGGCAAACCGAGCTGGCAGCAAACTGGCGGCATTCCAGCTCGCGTAAGCTTTTTAGCCCTGTTTTTACTCATAAAACAGTTTGCCCCTTGTTTTTTATCTTTGTTTCCAATAATCTATCACATCACGCAGACTGTCTGTTATTTGAATTTTTGGTTCCCAACCAGTTTGCATAACAATTTTACTGTTATCGCCAATGATAATTTTATTGTCGTTAGGCCTTATCTTTTTTTCGTCTATTGCAGTAGATATTTTCACTTCTAGTAGATCGGAAAGCATATCGATAATACTTTTAATGCTGTGTCCTTTCCCGGAACAAATATTATAAATTTCTCCAGAAACACCTTTTTCTAATAGTGAATAGTATGCTTTAACCACATCCCGAACATCAATAAAATCGCGGATTAGCGAAATATCACCAGTAAGCAGTTTTATTTCGCTGGATTTATTCGACTTCATGTTTGCCAATACTTGCTTTACAAAAGAGGGGATAACAAATATGTCCCGTTGCCTGGGCCCTATATGGTTAAATGAGCGTGTAAGAACAATGTTTAATTTATACGAAGAAGCGTAGCACAGAGCCATCATTTCTTGGGCAACCCTGGCGACGGCATAGGGGTTGATCGGCTGTAGCGGCATAGATTCTTTTATCGGAATGCATTCCACTGGAACATTGCCATATTCTTCTGACGAGCCTACAGACAGCATTTTACACGGAATATTATTTGTGCGAATAATTTCTGCAAGGTTTATAAAAATGTTTGTGTTGTTTTTGAAAGAAACAGCCGGATCATGCCAGCTTTTTGCCACACTGCTAAAAGATGCCAAATGAACGATATGCGTTGGGAAAAAAGAAACAAGCTCGTGTTCTATTGCCGCATAGTTCAAAAGGTCTATTTTTGCAAAGCGCATCTGTAAGTATGGAAAATCATATAAATCCATATTGACAGGCGTGTCAAGATAGATGCAAAGAACGTCGCATTTTTCTTGTAAAGAATTGAGGTAATCCAAAAAATAATACGCAGCAAATCCCATTGCCCCGGTAATTAAATATTTTTTCACCACACCTTGTTAAACTTAACCCCCTTCCCTTGCTCCAGCCAAAAATCCGCAAAATAAGATATATTTCTTTTGAAAAAATATTCATATTCCGCGTTTTTTGGAACAGCCCATAACTCCCAAAAAGTTTCCGGCACATTATGTCCGCCGTAAATACCGCCTGTGTATTGGTACAAACTATACCCTATTTCTTCAAAAAAAAGAAAAAACTCTTCGTTTGTATAGCCGTACGCTTCCGCCGCATGGCTTCCTCCAAATTCAAAAACAACAAGGGGTTTAGACTCTGTTAAAATACGCCTTGCGCCTTTTAATACGTCAAAGTCTCCGCCTTCTGTGTCTATCTTGATAAATGAAATTTTTTCATTTACACCTATGGAATCATCGAGCGTGGTTGTCTGCACTGTAATAATTTCAACTTCCCATTCGTTTTTAACCACCTCTCTGCGCTTGATCCCAGAGTAGCCGTCCAACTCTTTGACATAGTGGAAAGAAATGTCTTTATTTGAGTTTTCCTTGCAGGTTACGGCTTTGTTTATTATTTTGACAAAGGTATCGGCAAATTTTTCCCTTAGCTGTACGGCAAGTTGAGGAACAGCCTCAAAAGCATATACACATCCGTTTTTAGAGACAAGTTTAGCCAGATGTTCTGTATGCAAACCGTGATTCGCGCCAACATCAATTACTTTATCATTTTCCCGGACAAAAAAAGAAACAACGCTTTGCATAAAATATTCAGCACTCATCCAGTTGGCAGAAAAGAAATCGTAGTGCCTTTGTTTGAAAGACTTGATTTTTTTTATGTGCAATATCAAACCAACCGTTTTTAAATCCTCCTCGCTGTAATGTTTCATCGCCTTGTAATAATGCTCATTAGGGCTGATATCCGTATAAGACTTTATGACATGAACATCAAGCCCTTCTGTGCTTTTAAACACTTCAATAAGTTGGGTTGACGTAATTCTTGACAACATATCGCTTTCATAAGCCTGATTGTACAAGCGGGCAATATCTTCTTCTGGAACATTTCTCGCCTGCATATACTGAGCAAATTCATCCTTCGCCGGATGCGTAACATGATACCATTTTTCATCATACACGCATTTATCAGGTAAATCAAAACGATAGCGGTCATTGTCATGAAAATAAACATGGTGGCTGTCTTCGGAAGGCCACATTGCATAACCTGAAAGAATCGCGCTACCCCCAACTCTAAGAAGCCTGTGGACTTCAACTGCCAGTTCTTTCGGGTTTAACACGTGTTCCAAAAGCGCAAAGCCATATATTAGGTCAAATTTTTCGCTTTCCAGCCTGGAATTTTCCCCCAGTACTTTTTGCATAGTTATTTTTTCATGCGGGGGGGTATCGAGTTCAATTAAAGGGTTTGCTGCGTGGAGAGATTTTGCCCCCAATTGTATTGCTGCTTGGGCGCATTCCAGATTTACATCTGCGCCTATTTCGTATACATCTTTGTCTTTAAAGCCGAAAACTTCGTCTATATGTTTCAAATACCAAATAAAGTAAGGCCGTGAAAACACCATTGTATCCAATGGGTGCTTCTCTATGGGGGGCTGTTGCTCTACGGGATGTTTTTTTATCCGCTTGACTTCCAGTCCCAAAACAGAAAACCCCTTGCGGATAGCTTTTTTTGCAAATACTTTAAACTTTAGCATGGCCGATAATCCTCCTCATAACTTGCCGTGATTTTTCTTCAATGTCCGACGAAAGCTCGCCGAGCTTGTTTTGCAACGATTTATATTCGTCTAAATTCATTTCAATCGCTTTTTTCATATAGGCCGCAAGCTCGTTGTTTGCTGTATATACAAGAGCGTTGCCGTTGTTAAATCCGTATTTGGCTGTAAATTTATCGTGGATCAGACACGGCTTGCAAAAGCCGTAAATAAGCAGAAAGTTGCCGCTTGTTCCGGTCGTTATATATCTGTCGTGTTCGGGGTTTTCCGGGTCTAAAAGCGGCAAGAAAAAGTCTGCTTCTTCCAATGCTTGGAACAGTTGCTCAAAAGGGACGTGGCCCCTTATATCGAAATACTTTTTTATTTCCGGCGATAACCCAGTTAAGTCGCCGTATCCTATTATAATGATGCTAAAGTCTTTAATCCCTTGCGAGTCAAGCTCTTCAACAGCTTTAACCAACAAATGATAGTTTCTTCTTTCGGGAATAATTGCGCCGGTAGTTATAAATACCGTTTTACTGTTATTTTTTGAAGTTATCTTGATATCGCCGAAAAAATGCGGGTTTACCGCTATTTTATTTTTATCGTAAAAATCGGCAAGCGTAACCACTCGATCGGCCTTTAAAAGCTCCTGGTCTGCCATATCTAAATGGTGCTCCACAATGAAAATTTTATCTTTATAACTGGTAACTTGAGGGAAATGGTCAAATACAGCAGGTGTTGTTATAGAACTAATTGAAGCATACATAACATGGGATGTAAAAAATATTGCTTGGTACTTGTTTATTTTATCTTTATTCCATAAAAATGCGTCAATGAACTTATATGAAAGGACATTGATATTAACAGCCTTGCTGAATTTAAATCTGCACATAGGTTCTAATTCTGCTACTTCTGGCCGCATTATAAGGTCTACATTGTAGCCTAAGTCCAAAATATATTTGACATAACTTGGTATAACAACTCCATGACAGTTATTTGGTTCTATCAATAGAATTGTATTTTCCTGCACATTATGCGAAAAACAAAACTTGAAAAAATCTAAATAAAGGTTTTCAGTCTGTTGGTAATTTTTTTCGTTTTGCTCCAATACTTTTATTCTTTCTTTTAACCCTCTAAAACTGTTCGCTTTAACCTTGCTTGCCATCAAACTCCAAAATTTAAGCGGGTGTATTTTTATCTTGTAATTTGGATTAAATTTTTTAAGCAGCTTTGCATCGCTGGAAAGCCATATTTTAATTAACTGCGCAATAATGCCAGGGGACAGCCGTTTAAGGCTTTTTATTACGTTCATATATATTGGCATTTCTATTCTAAGGGCTGTAATATAATGCAGTTTGGCAAATTTGAGTCTTTTTGACAACTGCAAGTTTTTTTCTATGCCCTGCAAAGCATCTATAATTTGCCGGTTGTCCAATACTTCCACCTCCGACGTTTTCCTATAATCTTTTTCGCGGGCATACACGGGCTTGCTTATAGCGTAGAATTTTTCTGCTTTAAGCATTGCATTGACAAAGAAAATCTGTGCCTCGTAATGCCTGTAGTCGGGAAAAACTATTTCGTTTTTTATCAAAAAGCCTCTATCAAAAATAAATCTTTGATAACCCTTATCAAACTGGTAATCTTTGTAACTTGTAATGCCGCTCCCGCCAAAAATGTACGCAAAGGACATCTGCTCAAGTTCGCTCTCCCGTTCATCGCTTTTGCGACATTCGCCAAGTTCGCCCCCTGCAATTGGAACGCCGTTTTCTTTAGCCGCATTGTATAAAGCTTCAAGAACATCGTCTGCCGGGTAATAGCCATCCGTGTCAAGAAAAGCGACATATTCGCCTTTTGCAAGATGCAACGCTTCGTTTTTTAGCGCGCCCCAGCTTGCATTTGCCCGCTCGATTATCGCAATCCGTGCGTCTTTTTGCGCGTAAGATTTTAGTCTCCACCGGTTTGCGCTGCGGCTTGTGCCGCTTGAACCATTGTCTATGCAGATTATTTCAATGTCTTTCAATGTTTGGGCCGTAACGCTTTTAAGGCACTCGCTAAGTGAGCTTGCCATGTTGCCGGCAGAAATAATTACTGACACTTTACACATTTGCTGCCCTCTCAATAATTTTTTGATATGTTGCAGCGGCCTCTTCTATAGGTTTCATTTCATGCACAATTTTCCCATGCTCAAGGGTAATCCCTTTGTTGCAAAGCTCCATTATCATTGCGGGAAAATGGCTTACAAAAAGCACGGTGCGCCCCCGTTTAACGCTCAATTCTTTCATTTTATTCATAGCTTTTTCCCTAAAAGCCATATCCCCCACCGCCAGCACTTCGTCTGATATAATTATTTCGCTTTCCAAGCTTGCGACAATGGAAAAACCTAACCGGACATACATCCCGGAAGAATAACGCTTAACCGGTGTGTCTATGTGAGCGTCCTCTATTTCGCTAAAGGCTATAATTTCGTCCAGTTTACGCGCTATTTCTGTCCGCTTCATTCCAAGAATGGCTCCGTTCATAAAAATATTTTCCCTGCCTGTCAACTCAGGGTGAAAGCCTGTCCCCACTTCAAGCAGGCTGGCGATCCTCCCTTTTACATGAAAAGCCCCTTTTGTCGGCGCGGTAATCCGGCTTAGTATTTTAAGCAAGGTGGATTTCCCCGCCCCGTTTCTCCCCATTATGGCGATACGATCCCCGTGCTCTATTTCCATGCTGATATTTGAAAGCGCCCAAAAACCGCCTTTCTCGTAAACTTCGCTTCCTATAACCATGTTGGGGTCTTCCTTCTTAAAAAGACGGGCAAAATAACTTTGCATATCCTTCCACAGCCAGCCGCTGTTTATTGTCCCAAGCTTGTAGTATTTTGAAACATCTTCTATCTTAATTGCCAAGGCCATTTATATCACATCCATAAATGTCCGTTCGACATGGGTAAATAAAATAAGTCCTGCCAGCAGAATCGCCGCCGTCATTCCCAAGCTGGCCAAAACCATATGGGGCGAAACCCAGCCCGCGCCGTAAAACCAAATTCTGAATAATTCTATAGGCGCGCTTAGGGGGTTTACATAAAAAAAGAGCCGGAACCTATCGGGAACCTGAGATAGAGGGTACACAACAGGTGTAACAAACATTGTAAGTTGCAACAGCAGGCCTAAAACAAGATTAAAATCGCGGTACTTGGTAGTTAGGGCGGACATTACCATTCCAATACCTGTCCCAAGTGCGCCCAGCCAGAGGATTAATAGCGGGAAAAACATTGCCATAGCCGTAGGCCGGACTGGGTTTCCGGCAAGAATATAATAAGCAAAAAAAGCCATGAGCAGAACGAACTGTATAAGCATTTTAAGCGTCGCGCTGAAAGTAGCCGCGATAGGAACGGCAAGGCGCGGGAAATAAATCTTTCCAAACACCCCTGCATTGGTAATGAATATGCCGGCGGCATTGTTGAAGCAATTCGAATAAAAAGTCCAGAGCATTGTACCGCTAAAATAAAAAAGGAGCAGAGGCACGCCGTCGGTGCCCATTCCGGCTATACCGCTGAACAAAAAGGCAAAAACCAGCGTTGAAAGCAGGGGGTTTACAATATGCCAGATTGGCCCCAAAATGGTCTGTTTATAGACAACGGTAAAGTCCCTTAGAAAGAACATGAAAATAAGGTCGCGATAACTTATAAGTTCGCGCAGTTTTATGTCCAGAAGCTTGGTTTTGGCACTTACCGAAAAATCCCAGTTCATTTAACCCCCTTGGGCAAACGAAGCTGGTTAAAAGCCGGTGTTTTAGAAAGTCTTAAAACCGCACGGGGG
>WRKI01000217.1 GCA_009778155.1 Spirochaetota bacterium | reverse complement strand
GGGAAAGCACAGCCGCCGTGAACAATATAGCGTGGACTAATGCCAACGCCGGCGGCAGGACGCGGGAAGTGGGCCGGCGGCAGGCGAACCCCTGGGGCCTGCACGATATGCACGGCAACGTATGGGAGTGGGTGTGGGACTGGTTCGGAGCGTACCCCGCCCAGGCCCAGACCGACCCCGCGGGCGCGTCCTCCGGGTCTTTCCGCGTGTTTCGCGGCGGTAGCTGGGGCGGTTCGGCGCAGTTTGCCCGGTCCGCTTTCCGCAGCTTCGGCGACCCGTTCAACCGGGGCGAGAGTCGGGGTGTCCGGCTTGTGCGGCCTTAAGGCCGCGCACCGAGAGGGAGTGATTTAAGGGCGGCCATGCAGCCGCCTGCGCCAAAGACGATAGCTCTTGACTTTATCCGTGTTTTTGATATATTAAAAGTATGCTAGATAGGCTTTGCCTATCTGCGGACAGGCAATCTGCCCGCAATTTTATGGGAAATAAATGATAAGCGAACTTTCACCATACCGTCTGGCAAAAGCCCGCAAAATATACAACTCGTACAATGTTCTGAACGCCACCTCCTGGGGGCTTTTAGTCGGCAGCATCATCACCCTCTTTGCCCTAAGACTGGAAGCCAGCGCGACCTTTATCGGCATAATCAGCAGCGCGTTTTACATCGCCCTCTTTCTTCTGCCCCTTGGCAAGTTTTTCATAAAACGCTTTTCGATAATCGGCGTCTTCAGCTTTGCGTGGATAGCCCGATCAATCTGCATGATCATCGTCGTCGCCGCCCCCTTTGCCGAAGCCTTCGGCCGCCGGGACATCGCGCTTCAGCTTTTGCTCTTGGGCGTTTTCGCCTTTCATTTTTTTCGCGGCATAGGACTTGTCAGCAACAACCCCATTTTGAGCCTCTTGTCCACCGGGGCGGACAAAGCCAGCTACCTGACACAGGTGCAAATAACCTTCAGCGGCTTTGTCATGCTGGGCGGGTTTTTAATCGCGGTTTTATTCCGAGGCGACCCTTCAATCTTCCTTTATTCCGCCGTCATGGTCGTCGGCATTGTTACCGGGGTGGCAAGCGGGGTTATCGTCAAAAAAGTGCCCGAACCGCCTGTCGAGCAGGCCGCGCTGGGGGCAGGCATTTTTTCGGTCTTCAAAGAAGCACTGTCGCAGGAAAATATCCGGCGCTTCCTCTTCATCTTTTTTTTGATCGCCCTTGTTTCGGGCGCGGCGCGAGCCTTTGTCATCGTTTACGCCAGGGAAGTTTTTGCCCAAAGCGACAGCATGATTTTTTTGTACACCGTCTTGGGCAGTCTGGGGCATCTTTTGATCGGCCTGTCGGTAAAGTTTCTCGTTGACAGACTGGGGGCGAAGCCGCTTTTTATCGTCTGCGTGATAATCGGCCTTGCCAGCATGGTTTCCGTCATCGTCTTTCCGGCGGGCATGACCGATAGCGCCAGAGCTGCCGGCATCTTTCTGTCCATTTTGTTTTTCCTTTTGAGCTTCGGCTTTTTAGGTTCGGAGGGCATCGCCCAGACCTACTTTATCGCCCTTGTGCCCGAAAAAAAAATACTGGACATGAGCATCATTTACTTTATGATTTTAGGCCTTGCCGGCGCCTGCGGCCTCTTCCTGTCGGGCTTGTTTTTGGACGCGCTGATCGCTTTCGGCGTTTCGCCCTTTGTCTCCTTCAAAATCTTTTTCGGCTTCATGATTCTGCTTACATCCTGCGCCCTGGCGATGCAGAGAAAGCTCAAGTCGCTCGGCTCGCATTCTTTTAAGGGCACGCTGGAGGTGATTTTTTCCATGCGCGACCTTCGCGCGATAAGTCTTTTGGACAAGCTCAGCAAGACGGACAGCAGCCGGGAGGAAGAAAACATCGTGCGGGAGCTGTACTCGACTTCTTCGGGGATGGCGGCGAAGGGGCTTTTGGAAAGGGCGCGCTCGCCGCGGCTGCTCATGCGCCAGGAGTCGATCCGCGCTTTGGGCCGGATGCCCGCGCTTGATGAAAGCGTGCAGAACGCGCTTATGCAGGACATGAAGAACAATCCTTTTACCACGGCGCATATTTCGGCGCGCGCGCTGGGCAGGCACCGGTGCAAGGCGGCGATTCCTCTTTTGCGCGAGATGGCGTTTTCCGACGACTATATGCTTGCCGGGGAGGCGATGCTGGCTCTGGCGGGGCTGAAGGACGATGAGTTCCGCCCTGAAATCGAAAGGCTGGTTCTTGGCAGCGAAAACCCGCGCATAAAAATTATGGGGTCGGAGGCGTTGGGGCTTTACGGCAACCCGAACTCGCTTTCGGTGCTTTTGGAGATTCTGCGCGGGACAGACCCGCCGCCCTATCTTAGGGACGAGGTGATTCTTGGTATGTCGGGCATTCTGGGGACAGACCGTCTGTTTTACCCGGTTCTGATTAAGTTTGCCGCGAACAATTCCTTGGCGGCGACCTTGGCATCGGATGAAACGGAGGCGGCTTTTGAGTTCTACGTCTCTGAATCCAAAAAAAAGAAGGGCGGCAAAAAAATCGCCGCAGGCGATGCCGGGGATATTAACGCGGGCGGTCTGAAGGGTGCGGTTTTTGAATATATGCAAAACAAAAACGGCACGGAGCTTTCCCGCTGGATTATGGGGCTTCCCGGCGAAAGCGAGACGATCATACGGACGATTCTACCCGAGGCGGTTCTGGACGAGGAGCTTTCCGCGCACGACTGTCTGCGCCTCTTGATTTCCCACTGGGCGGCCTGCAAGCTGCGGGCTTTCGCGAAGGGCTGAGGGAAGAGTTTAACCACGGGGGGGGACTGGCAAGCATAGCTTGCCTGGCAAGCGTAGCTTATCTGGCAAGCGTAGCTTATCTGGCAAGCTACGCTTACGGTGAGCGGATGCCGGGCAGCCGCTGACCGTAAGCAAAACTCAGAAACTTCCGCCCGCTAGAAATTAGACATGGGAACGCCGCTTAGGATGAAGACCTCCGGGCGGTATTCAAAGTGCATCGTATCGAAGTGGTGCAGCCATTTGCCGCCCCAGACAAAACCGAAAGATTCAAAGGCATAAATCACCTCGTCCGGGGGATTCCAGCGGCCGGTAAAGGGAATGTCCCACCATTGCTCCGACCAAGCCCAGTAGGTCGCAAGACCGTTCAAGTTTCTGGGCAGAATGTCTATCGCTATGCCATACGAATGCAAACTGCGGTTTTGCGACCCGCCAATATTGCGCCAGTTCCAGCCGGCAATGCTCCCAAGGGAAGCAATCCATTGACGCAGCTCCGGGTTAGTCTGCGCCTCGGTCAGTATGATTTCTTCCACTCGCTTTATTTTTCCGGCAATGCCTGAATGAATCCTAAGCCCAAAACCCAAAAATTCAACCGTTACCTGCTGAGACAAGGCCTCGTTCCGGTTGGGGCTTTCCCAAAGAGCCTCCAAAAAATGCTGCGGCCTCGGCCTGCCGTCCCTTACGGGAAGCTGGCCACTAGCCCTGGCCTCCTCCTGCCGGCGCGTCCGCTCAACCCAAGCCGCCTGCACCTCTTCCCAAGGAGGCAGGTTTTCAAGATAGTTCTGGTTAAAACGCATGGGAGTGTAGGCATTTATCCTGTAAAGCAATTCTTCGGGGAGAATCCGGCGCTCGGCGTAAAAAAACCATCTACCGTCCAATAAAAAAGCCCAGTCCCCGTCCCTGTACTCGGCGGGGCTGATACGGTTCGGGTATGCCGCCGCAAGAGCTGTCATAATCCTTTCAGCCGAGCTAATCTCCGGCTCCGCCGCCGGGCTGTACTCGTAAGCGGCCGTCTGCCCAAGACAGGCAGTAAAAAACACCGCAAAACAAAGCACCGCAAGGCAAACGGGCTTTCCACTCGAAAAAAATCCACTAAAACGCATAACTCTCCCCTTATTCAAGGCAACCTCTAAAAACTTCAATTTTTAGAGGTTGCCGCAATTCCCCGCTACAGCATGGTAACCATGCCCGCAAGCGGAATATCAAGCCGCCTTTGGCCGTTTATATACAGCGCGTAAGTTTCGCCAACTCGGAAACGCCCCGATGTAAGACCCATGTGAGAAAAAGCGTTTCTGCTTGCGTACTCCAAAAGTATGTTGCCATCCATGTCTCTAACATCGATGACACTGCCGGAGGCCCAGAGGCCTATACTTGTTATTACTATTATCGGCTGAGTGGAGTCCGGGGACACGCCGCGCACACTGCCCGCCGTTACCATTTCGCCGCCGGAGACAAGAAAAAAGCCGTCAAAATCAATCGCGCCTTCAAAAAAACGGGAAGGTGCGCTGATATTGAGCCGGCCGCCCTCAAGAAAAATGTTTCCGTTGGAGTCGATGCCGTCGCCGAGCGCGTGCAGATAAACATCGCCGCCGGTAATTCGCACGAACATATCGTTCAGAGCCGCCCCGCCAGAGGCGTTAATCGCGTCGTCCCTTGAGACAATGCTAATGCGGCCGCCGCTTATGGTAACAGTGCGGCCTTCAATCCCCTCGTAACAATCGGTAATGCTGATATCGCCGCCTGAAATTGCGACATCGCCGTCGGAAAGAATCCCGTTCAGCCGGGCTTGGATTTCCAAACTGCCGCCGCTTACAGCCAAAGCACCCAGCGCCTGAATCCCATGCCCCCCGGCCGCCCCTTGCCCGGCCACCGCGTTGACGCTAAGAGAGCCGCCGCCGCTTATGTGCAGGCTGTTCCGGACAAAAACCACGGCAGAAGAGGCACTTACAAGCGCGCTTGAAAGCGCATTTTGCGAGCCGTCTTCTATAATAAGGCTGACAGACTCCGCCCCCGGAGCGTAAATCGCAGAACCAGCTTCGCTGTGAAGCGAAAGGCCGGCTAACACTATCTGCACGGCTTCGCCCGCGTGCTCGCCGCCAGTATCGACAAGAATCCGGCCGTTTTCAAGAACGCCGGAAAAGGAGTAAACGCCGGCCTGCTCAATAACAAGCGTCCCGCCGGAAAAAACCGCCCCCGCCCCGTCAATCCGGGCAGAAGAACCGTCAAACACAACCGCCGTTACGCCGCCAGCCGGCGTATATTCGTAAGAGCCGCCCGATGGAGCCGCCGTCTGAGCCATCGGCTCCGCCGGGGGCAGACAGCCGCAGAGCAAAACCAAGGCAAAAAAGCAGACAAACTTAAAACGATGCACCTTCCACTCCTTTGCCCCTTTTGCCAGCCCCCAGCAGCCTCCCAGCCGCGCCCGGCAACCTTAGCGCCGGAACCTCAGCGTTTCCAAGGAAGACTCGCCGCGGACAATGGAGAACCACAATTCCTCGGAAGTCGCCTCGCGCAGAAGCCTGTAATAAGCCAGAATATCGTTTACATCCTCGCCGTTGACAGAAGTAATCCTGTCCCCCTGCCGCAAACCGACAATGTCGGCAGGACTGCCGGAGACAACCTGCACAACATGAAGCCCGCCAGCATCTTCGTCAAGATTCAACGCGCCCCTAATCTGATCCGTCAAGGGAACCACAAGAACCCCCGGCCACAAGTTGCGGGAATCCGAGGCAATCTCGTTGGTGCGCTCCTGAATGAGCACCTGAATACTCATTTCCACGCCGTCGCGCACGATAGAGAAAGTGGCAAGCTCGCCAGGCCTAAGATCGCCGACAAGCATTGTAAGCTGGTTTACCCCCAGCACTTCCCTGCCGTTCACATGGGTAATAAAGTCGCCGGGGCTAATGCCGCCGTTGTTTGCAGGCGACCCCATGAAAACCTGCGCCGCCAACGCGCCGCGCCGGTTGCCAAGCCCCATCAAAGCGGCCATTTCCCTGCTAGGCTCCATGAGAGACACACCCAGCCAGCCAGAGCTGATGTAGCCGTTTGCGATAAATTCGTCGATAAGACGCTTGGCATTGTTTATGGGAATGGCAAAACCAAGACCCACATTGCCGCCGCCACCGCCGGGGCTGGCAATCCATGTGTTAATGCCGATAACCTCGCCGCGAATGTTCACCAAGGGGCCGCCGGAGTTCCCCTGGTTAATAGGGGCATCCGTCTGGATAAAGTCGTTGATGTTCTGGCCGGGGCCGCCCGTGCGGCCGACCGCGCTAATGATGCCCTTGGTTACCGAGAACGAAAACTGCCTGCCCAGGGGATTGCCCATAGCGATTGCAAAATCCCCGACCGACACCTCGTCAGAGTCGCCCAGTACCGCCAAGGGGTACGCGCTGTTCGCCCGGAAAGAAAGCATGGCCAAATCCCTGCGCGGCTCCGCCCCGACAAGCTCGGCCACATACTCGTTGCCGTCCAAAAGCGAAACCCGGATTTCTGCCGCGCCTTCTATTACATGGTTGTTGGTAAGCACGAAGTACAACCCGTCGATGTAGCGGACAATAAGACCCGACCCCAGCCCCTGCGAGCGGAAGTTCTGTCCGGGAGGCTGCCCCGGGGCGTTAGGCCCGCCCTGATTGGGGCCGAAGAAAAATTCCCAAGGAATGCCCGGAATGTTGGGAAAACTGGGATTCTGCTGCTGCCCCTGCCTTACGGAAACGGTGGTAACCTGCACAACGGAAGGCAGCACTCTGTCCGTTACCCCGCGCATAACAACCTGCATATGCTCGGCCATAGCGATAGCGTTTTCCGGAATGATGACTTGGCTTTCCTGCGCCCGAACCCCGCGAGCGGAGGGGGTTGTGCATGAAAAAGACAAAAATGCCAGAGAAAACCCGAAAATTACGCCGATAAAAACCAAGTTGAAGACGAACAGGTTTTTGGAAGAGAGTTTGGATATGATGTTCATAAAGCTCCTTTGCTCCTTTGCGTTATAGCAAATTATTCACTATTTTCCGTGAAAAGTCTAGGGAAGCATTGCTTCTTACCCGCATTTTGCGCAATGAAATGAGCAAAATGCATCGGATTTTAGTCCGCAACTTGCATACAACCAAATTGTGCGGTTAGGGGCAAATCGCCAACAAGCTGCCGGTAACCCGCCCGCTTTCAATTTAACCGCCCGTTGACTGTACACCCACGACCTTTTATGGAAAGTCATATTAGAAAAAACAGAGTACCCCCAATAGTTACAATACCGGGGAAGCCCACGGCTTTATTGGAAGAATCTTGCACAAAGGCACGGTTCGGAAATACCCCACGGTTCCGAAATACCTCACACAAAGGCACAAAGGCACGGAGGGAAGAGCATATTTTAGAAAACTACGCTTCATCCCCTACCATATCTCCTTTTTATACCATTATATTGATGCAAGAAAAAGACGCGGCCTTATCTAGTCCCGCCCAGCTTCCTAACCTTAGTGCCTTTGTGCCTCCGTGCCTTTGTGTGAGCCTTTCCCCAGTACCTTCGCGCATCCGTGTGAGCCTTTCCCCAGAGCCGCCTTTCCTGCGCCTGCCGGGTTACAGCCCCAAGTATCCTTCCAGAGGCTCGGTAAGAATTTCCGCACGATCGCTTAAAACGGCCACCGTGTGCTCCCAATGCGCCGATACCCGGCCGTCCACCGTTACCACCGTCCAGCCGTCTTCCAGCGTGTCCACATCGCAATCCCCCATGTTTATCATCGGCTCCACGGCAAAAACCATCCCGCTTTTTAAGCGCGGATTCGGACCATGCGGATAGTTCGGAACCTGCGGGTCTTCGTGCAGGGACAGCCCCACCCCGTGGCCGCAAAAGTCCTGCACGACCGTGTAGCCGCCGCCAAGGGCGTGCCCTTCCACAGCGCGGGCAATCTGCAAAAGCCTGTCTCCCGGTTTTATCGCCGCTATTCCCATGTAAAGACACTCCATCGTCCTTTTGTTCAAAGCGGCCACGGCGCGGCTGACCTTTCCCATAGGAATACTCAAGGCCTGGTCGCTTATAAAGCCGCCCAAATCGATGCCGCAGTCCAGCGAAACCAAGTCCGCGTCCCGGATGCGCCGCTTGGAGGGGATGCCGTGGATAACCTCGTCGTTTATCGAAATACAGATAGCCGCCGGATACGGTGTTTTTTTGGCTCTTTTTGACCCTCCGTAGCCCAAAAAGGCGGGTTTGCCGCCGGCTTTTCCAATCCATTCTTTTACCCACATATCGATCTCTATGGTTTGAACGCCGGGTTTTACCAGCGGGATAAGCTCGCGGTACATGGCCGAGAGCATTTTGCACGAGTTTCTTATGCCTTCGATCTGCTTTTCGTTTTTTAGCCGAATCATTGCCGACTCCTCATTTTTTTTGCAGTCTCTTCTATAGATTGCAGCCAGCGGCTTTTGTCTTTTTCGGGGAAGTCAAGACCCAGCATGATGTTCAAACACTCGATCCATGTTTCCGCGTCCACTTGCGCTTTTAGCCGCAGTTTTACGATGGATTTTATAAGGTTTTCGATTTCCAGCGTAAAGTGTTTGAAATACGGGCGGCTTTTTTCCTGAGCAAGGACTACGGCAAGCAGCCGGAAGGCTTCGTAAGCGGCGCCGGCTTTGTCCAACTCTTCGGCAAGGATGAAGATGCAGTCCAGCCAGTCTTCCCGGTCAAGGTGTTTTTCCATTTGGAAGTCCAGCGCGCCGTTTTTCCGCCAGATTTCGATTGCCCGCTCTTCTTGAAGGTGCAAAAGCTCGAAAAGCACAAGTTTGGCCTGGCTTTCCGGGTTGTCCTGTTCGGCAAGCCATGTGCGGTAGTCGAAGTCCTGTTTTTTTGTAAAGCGCTCGTAGATTCTGTCGTATTCAAAGCGGCTGTGGCTGTCCGAAAGCGCCTCGTAAGCGCCGATCAGAGCGCGCATGGCCTCTGTGCCGCCTGTGCCGGCTATGTCCGGATGCAGCCTTTTGGCTTTTTCACGGAATGCTTTTTTTATGTCTGCCGCCGTAGCCCCCGGCTTTACGCCGAGCAGTTCGTAATACGATGTTTTCAATTTGCCTGCGCCCCAATTCCTTAATTATAGCAAAATTAGGGGGAAAAGGCAATGGATGGGCTGAGGAAGGCCACGACAAACGCATGAATGTTCGAGCTTCGGAAATATCTCACACAAAGGCACAAAGACACGAAGGCACTAAGGTTGGTTTTGCGAGCGGCTGCCAAGAGAGAAAGCCCCTGCCGGCGACTAAGCGGGGAATTTTCACCACGGGGGAGAGGAGCACACGGAGATTGGTTTGGGTGCGGCTGCCCGGGGAGAAAGCCCCTGCCGGCCGCCAAAGGAAGAATTTTCACCACGGGGGAGAGGAGCACACGGAGATTGATTCGGGTGCGGCTGCCAAGAGAGAAAGCCCCTGCCGGCGACTAAGCGGGGAATTTTCA
>WRKI01000216.1 GCA_009778155.1 Spirochaetota bacterium | reverse complement strand
CTTCATTCCTACTTCTTCCTTCCGCTCTTATGTTCGATAATGATGCAAAAGGAAGGCGCGGGCTTACCGTAGCTCAATCCTAACCTTTGTGCCTTTGTGCCTTTGTGTGAGATACTTGCGAGGCTCGAGCGTTCATGCGTTTGTCGTGGGCCGCGCCCACAGGCGGCCGGGCGGCCGCCTGTAAAAAATCATTCTTCTGGTTCCATTTGCGGGTCCCAAGGGCGCGAAAGGCGCAGGCCCACTATGCCGCCCCGGACAAAGGGGCTTGCGGAACTGCGGCTCGCTGAACGGGCGGCGTGGGCGGGGGAAAGCCAGCTTCCGCCGCGAAGAGAGCGGGTTGTTCCCCAAGCCGCGCCGACCGGGTCGGCCTCATACGCATTGGCGGCCGCATAACCGTTCTCCGCATTGGCGGCCGCATAAAGGGCCGGGTATTCGGCGAACCAGTCCCGCACCCACTCCCACACGTTCCCGTGAACGTCGTGTAAGCCCCAGGGGTTGGGCTTCTTCAAACCGACCTCCCGGGTCGCGCCCTCTGCGTTAAAACTGAACCAGCCGATCTCGTCAAGACTTTCCTGGGCAGTCCAGTCTTCCTCCCCGCTGCTGAAAGCCGTGCCTGTGCCGGCCCGGGCGGCCGCCTCCCACTGAGCCTCGGTCGGCAGGCGGTAGCCGGTGGAGCCGTACGCGATTTCAACCGCGCTCCATGCGGCAAAGTTCGCATGGCCTGCTCCCGTGGGCACATCCCCCCAGTCGTCGGGGTCGGCGCTGCCGTTAATTTTGTACGCCGGGCTAAAGCCGGCTATCTCGCTTAGACGGTTGGCGAAAACCAGAGCGTCAAACCAGCTTACGTTCTCGACAGGCCGCCGCCCCTGCTCTTCGCCGGCGGCAGGGTTGGAGTGAAAATGGCTGGGGTTGCCGCCCATTACCGCCTCCCACTGCTCTTGGGTTACAGGGTGCACGGCCATCCAAAATCCGCTGGAAAGTCTTATCTGCCGCAGCTCGCCCTCGTTATCGTGCCGGCCTATTTCTGTTTCGGGGCTGCCCATAGCGAAGGCCCCCGAAGGAATCCATGCGGTTTTTATGCCTGTGTAGGACACGTCGATTTCGCCGGGCGGCGGCTCCGGCGGCAATGCCGGCTCCGCCAAAGGCACAGGTCTTGCGCAGCCGGCGGCAAAAGCCGCCAGCATCGCCGCGATGAAAATTACGCTTGTCTTGCTCTTCATGCCGCCGCGCCCCAAGCTAAGGCCGCACAAGGCGGAAGCCCAGACTGTTGCCCCGACCGAAGGGCTGGATGTTGCCCCGGACTGCCGAGCGGGCAAGCTGGGTTGCAACCCCCCAGCCGCCGCCTCGGGCGACACGGCCTGGCCCCGAATCCGCGCCGGTGGGATCGCTCTGGGCTTGTGCCGGGTAGGCTCCGTACCAGTCCCAGACCATCTCCCACACGTTGCCGTGCATATCGTGCAGTCCCCAATGGTTGGGCTGCTGGCGGCCGACTTCCCTTGTCATGCGGTCGGAGTTAAAGCCGAACCAGCCCACCCCGGCAAGGTCGGCTTGGTTTTCCCAGTCGGCCGCCCCGTTGTTAAAGGCGCTTGTCGTGCCGGCGCGCGCCGCGTATTCCCACTGCGCCTCGGTCGGCAGTCGCCAGCCGGTGGAGCCTTCGACAATTTCCACCGCATCCCAGGTTTCGTTAAGCGTTGTCGGCACAGGCCCCCAGTCGTCGGGGTTGGTGCTGTCGAAGAGCCGGTAGGCGGGGCTGAGTCCTTCCATTATGCTGAGGCGGTTGGCAAAGACAAGCACGTCGTACCAGCTTACGTTTTCGACAGGCCGCCTTTCCTGCGCCTCCCCGGCGGCGGGTTGCCAGTTGAAGTGGCTGGGGTTGCTGCCCATCACTTGAACCCACTGCTCCTGGGTAATCTGGTACACGCTGATCCAAAAACCGCTGGAGATTGTTACCTGCCGTTGCGGGCCTTCGTTGCCCCACCTGCCGGCTTCATTGGAGGGGCTGCCCATTGTGAAGGTTCCGGCGGGTATGCCCACGTTCCGTATGCCGGCGGGCGACACTGCCAGTTCCACCGCTTGCGGTGTCTGGGGCGCGGCTACCGGCACGAAGACCGGCTCGTTTCTAGAGCAGCCGCTCCAGACGCTTAAAAGAGCCGCCAATGCGGCGGCGAAAAAAATACCTCTTGCTTTCCTGCTTTCCATCTGCTTTCTCCTTATATATATGATCGCCGTCTTTGCGCTTTTTGTCCAGCTACCCCCGGCCGCATATTTCACAAAAAAACATTCGGAGGGGGGAAGAGAAGAGGTTTCACCACGGAGTTCCACGCTTTGCGGGCAGGCTCCGGGAAGCCGCATTTGGAGGGTGCAGGGGGTGTGCCCGGCGAAAAGTTTTTCCGCCGGGCGGCCTTGGTTAGCCTTAGCTAACACTCATTCTTCGGCAAGCAGGTTGGCCACGCGTTTTTGGTAGGCGGCAAGCATATCGTGGGCAACCTGCTCGTCCAGCTTCCCGTTGAAACTTTCCGTTTCAAAAAAACGCTTGGGCAGGCGCACCGTGTTAAGCGTGAACCCCAACGCTTTCTTTATGCGCAGCTTCGTCTTGTAGTTCCGCAGGGCAATATCGCTCAAATCTTCGTCGCTCAAGTTCCAGCCAAGCGCGTTCAAGGCGGAAAGCACCGTAGGCCTGTCGTAAACCTTCCGGGCAAAAAGACACATAACAAGGGAGTTCAGCATACACCGCTCGACTTCCTCTTTCTCCAGCTTGTCCAAAAGAGCCTCGGGGTCGAAACCCTTCCCCTCTTGATCGAAAGCGTAGCCCCCGTTACAAAGATGGGAGTGCCGCGCCCCGATAGCCGCGCCCACAAGCGATCCGTACCCCGTGTGATAGCCGGCCATCTCGTTGCCCGCAATCTGCATGGCAAAATCCTCTCCGCCGTAACGCCGGGAGGCCGCCCGCACCCCCTTGCCCAAAAGCCTGTAAAAATCGTTGGGCGGTTTTGCAATGTACCCAATAGCGCGAATGTAAGGCTCCTTGTCGGCAAACTTTAAGGGCAAAAGCGTTTCCTCCTCGCTTACAAGCCCACGTTCAAGGGCCTCCGTAGCCCAGCCCAGGGCGACCCCGGCGCTCATCGCGTCCAGCCCGGCCTCTTCCACGGCCTCGATCAGTTCCAGAATGTCGTCGCTGGAACTAATGCACAGAAAGGTTCCCAAAGCGAAGATAAGTTCGTAGTCGTAACCCTCCAAGACCGTTTCGTACTCGTGCCCGTGTTCGGCAAACTTCCGGCGGAACTGGCCTATGTGGATGCAACCCACCGGACAGCCCACGCAGGACAGCTTGCGGGCAAGGTTTTTTGCCGAGAAAGCCTCGCCGGAAATATCTGCGGCTTTTTCAAAACTGCCGCGCCTCATGTTTTCCGTGGGCAAAGCGCCCAAGGCGTTCAGCGGCTCAATATTGATCGGAGTGCCCACATCGTGATACTTCGCCATGATGTCCGTGCTGACGCATTTTTTGTAGATTTCTTGGTAGGCCTTCGTGTATTCCTTGAAGTTCCGCACGGGGATGCTGCGCCCGCCGGTTACCGCAATCGCCTTTAGGTTCTTCGAGCCTAAAACCGCGCCCAGCCCCAGCCGCCCGAAGTGGCGATAGCGGTCTACGATGACGCAGGCGTAAGAGACCAAGTTCTCGCCCGCCGGGCCTATGCGGATAAACGATCTCTTGCCGGAGCCTGGCTCAAGCTCGCTGAGGATGCGCCCCACGTCGTCCCCGGTGCTGCCGCCCCAGACCGCGCGCGCGTCCCGAAAGCCCACATTGTCAGGCTTGATCGAAAGGAAGGAGGGCCGGGGAGCCTTGCCCGTGAGCACTACCGCGTCAAAGCCCGCCGAAAAAAGCATCGTCCCGAACCTGCCCCCGGCGTAGGACTCGCCAAGTTCGCCGGTCAGGGGCGAGACGAACATGGCGACGGTCTTTGTCATGACCGGGTACACATAGGTAAGCGGGCCTATGGCAAAAACCGCAGGCTGTTCGGGGTCAAGGGGCGGCAGGGAGGGCTTGACGTTTTCTTCCAAAAGTTTCGCGGCAACGCCCACGCCGCCCAAATACTGCATCAAATCTTCCCGCTGGTCTATGCGGATTTTTCCCGTTGAAAGTTCGATGTTCAGCACCCGGATATATTCTTTGTAAATCATTGCGCAGATTCCTCCATTATAAGGCAGTCGTGGGGGCAGTACCGCGAGCAGATGCCGCAGTGCCTGCAAATGACGGGTTTGCCTGTGTCTTCATCGTAGCTTACCGCCAGGGCGGTGCAGGCTTGAAGGCAGCGCCGGCAGCCTATGCAAAGCTCTTCTTTAAGGTTCACGCCGCCGCCGGCACGCGCCAGAAGAGCCGCCGTGGGGCACTCCTCGGCGCAGGCGGCTTCCCGGCAGGCCAGGCAGACGGTGGCGACAAATCGCCCTTCAAGCCCGCCCGATGTTTTTACATGGATGCAGCTTTTTTTTAGCGAGTGGTTTTTGTAGTTAAAGGCGGCGCACACGTTCATGCAGCTAAAACAGCCGATGCACTTTGACATATCGCGCGCGCGTAAAACTTTCGGCATAAATCCTCCTTTGTGCCGCGAACCTGCGGTTAACCGCAGGTTCGATGTATCTTTGTGTGAGCAGTTCCGAACCTATTGCGCCCCCGCGCCCCCGCGGCCCGGTCTACTCTATCCAGCCGGCTAGTTTTTCATGGCAGGCTTTCATCTCTTTGACGATGGCGATTTTTTGCGGGCATTTTGGCTCGCACTCGCCGCATTCCACGCACAGAAGGGCATCTTCCTTGAAAAGCGTCTGGAAATAGTAGGAACGCCGCGACTGCTCGAAGGTTTCAAACATTATCCCGTCGTTGTACTTGGCAAAGACCCCGGGAATGTCAACATTGCTGGGGCAGGGCACGCAGTATTCGCAGTTGGTGCAGGGAATGGACGCAAGCGACAGGTACTTTTCGCGCACGCGGTTCAGAATCGCGCTTTCCGCCCCGGTAAGACAGCCCGGCAGCAGATCGGGTTTGGAGAAAATCTCGATGTTTTGTTTAAGCTGTTCCATGTTCGACACGCCGCTCAAAATCGAGCTAACTTGCGGGAAATTGAGCAAATAGCGGAAAGCCCACTCCACCGCCGGGCGTTTTTGCGGGTATTCATCGTAAATTTCCTTGATGGCCTTGGGCGGGACGGCCAGGTTGCCGCCGCGCAAAGGCTCCATGATCACAAGCGCGCAGCCTTTTTTGCCCGCATGGAGAACTCCCTCTGGGGTAACCTCGCGTTCAAGGTCGATAAAGTTGTGCTGAACCATGCACATACCCCAGTCGTAAAAGTCCAAAACTTCCTTAAAGCCGTCGCAGTCCCCGTGCCATGAAAAAGCGATTGCCCGGATAAGCCCTTCGGATCGCAGTTTTTCGTATTCTTCGATTATTTTCTTTTGCTTGATTGCCTCCCAGCTATCCGGGCTTATGGCGTGGATAAGGTAGAGGTCGAGGTAGCTTGTGCGCAGTTTTTTTAGCGCGCCCTCCAGGTTTTGACGGATTGCGTCGCCAGAGTGCATGACATAAAAAGGCTGTTTGGTAGAGATGACAACCTTTTCGCGCCGTCCGCCGGCCAAGGCCTCGCCGAGCACTTCCTCGCTTTCCATATTATGGTAGACATAGGCTGTGTCGAAGTAGTTGACTCCGTTGTCCGCCGCATAGCGGATAAGCTCGTAAGCCTTTTCCCGGTCTACCGTGGCCTTGCCGTCTTTGATAATTTTGGGCAGCCTCATGCAGCCCATTCCAAAAGCCGAGGTTTGAAACCCCAGTTTGCCAAAATCCCTCTTTTGCATAATACCCCCTTAAATGCGCCTGTTTAATGGCTGTTTTTGAACCTAGGTGGAATCGAACCACCACAACGGGATTAGAAGTCCCGGACTCTATCCATTGAGCTATAGGTCCCAACAGCCGCTTTGTAAAGCGCGCTTGTCAAGCGGCTGTATTTCTGTTATACCACTTTTCGTTTTTTTTTGCAAGAGGGTTAAAGGGGGAGGGCACGACAAACGCATGAGCCTCTGAATTTACTCTCATTTTAAGCACACGGAGGCACAAAGTTAAGAAAGGAAAAAACGTCGCTTTATCATACTTTATACCTTTTTGTGCTCTATTGAGGCAAGAATAAAGACGCAGAACTACGATAATCCTGCCTAACCTTTGTGCCTTCGTGTCTTTGTGCCTTTGTGTGAGATATTTCCGAGGTTCGTGTCGTTCATGCGTTTGTCGTGGGAGAGGGGCTTTTTTCTCTTGCGTGGATGCCCGAAAATCATGTATATTTAACCTATGGAGAAAATTATGCCCCACGCGGAAACCATGACTTTGGACGAAAAACTTGCCATCTCAAACAAGGCATTAGATTTACTGGATGCCGGAGACCGGGAAGGATATTCCCGTCTTATAAGAACAGCTCCCATGCCCCCTTATCTGGCTAAAATAATGAAAGAGCAAATGGGCGCGGATTTTCTTATAAGTGGCGGCTGGAATTTATCAGAAGCAGAGGCAGAATTTGGACCCGGCTGGCTTAGTAAATAGTATAGCCGAAGCGGCTTTTACTATAGATTTTGGCCGCAAGGGTGTTGCCACCAGGGGAAAAGCAGAAGACGGGCGTTTGTCTTACGAGCGTGGTATAGCCGAGGCTCTATCCGTTTTCAAGGAAGTCGCGAAAAGTAGGCTCGCAGTTCCCGCCGACCCTAGGATCATAATCCTTGCTGAATATGCTTTCATATCCCAAGAACTTCAGTTTTGCGATCAGGCAGACAAAGATACCTTGGGAAACGCTGATTAACTCGACGCTAATCAGCGTTTCCCTCTGTATTTGCTCATTTCATTGCGCAAATACGGGTAAGAGGCACTGATTAAATCCTCGATGGGATTTAATCAGTGCTTCCATTGAACAGCCTTACCCAAGCGATTCAAAGTTTTCAGGATGCCTTTCTTGCGCTTCAGGTTGTGGAAGATAAAACACTTTACCATGTCGCCGATAAGGTTATTCCCCGCCATAAAGACTACCGGGTAAGCGGCCTGCCAAAAGATTCTTTCCATATAGCTTGCAGCTCCCACAAAACCCGCATAAAAAATAGCCTTAGAACCCCCGGCATAGACCCCATAGAAAAAGCCCTGCTGAAACAGCGGCTTGTAAATCTTTCAACAGCCCAGAGCGCGTACATCGAAAAACAAAAGAATGCCGGCCTGCCCGCCTAGCCGGCAATAGTGCCGCCGCCTATGACAATGTCGCCGTCGTACATAACAGCGGCCTGCCCCGGGGTAATCGCCCGCTGGGGAGCGTCGAACTCGATGTGCAGACTGTCGTCGCCGGTTTGCTCGGCAGTCGCCGCCTGCGCCGTCTGAAGATAGCGTGTTTTTACCATTACCCGCATAGGCCTTTCGATTTTGGAGCAGGCGATAAGATTTATGTCGCCGGCGACAAGAGCCTTGCTGTAAAGACTGGAGTCCGGCCCAAGAGTTACAGAGTTGGCCTGCGCCGACTTTGCCGCCACATAAATCGGCGTGTTAGCCGCAACCCCAAGCCCGCGCCGCTGGCCAATCGTGTAGCGAATAATCCCCCGGTGCCTGCCAATCGGCCTGCCTTCCAGATCGAGAATGTCCCCGGGGGGGTAGCTCTTGCCGCTGCGCCTTTCGATAAAAGAACAGTAATCGCCGTCCGGCACAAAACAAATATCCTGACTTTCCGCCTTGGCCGCGTTGGCAAGATTTTTCCCTTTTGCAAGGTTTCGCACCTCCTGCTTCGTAAGCGCACCAAGCGGAAAACGGATTCTTTCAAGCCGGGACTGGTCAAGGCTGTAAAGCACATAACTCTGGTCTTTTTTTTCATCGGCAGCCTTTCGCAGCAAATACCTGCCGCTTGCAGAATCGTACTCGGTGCGGGCATAATGCCCCGTTGCAAAACAGTCAAAATCGGCCTTGCCCTGCAGCCCCTCTTTCAGCGCGGCCAAGTTGAACTTGATGTGTTTGTTGCAAACGACGCAAGGGTTCGGGGTAAGCGCCTGCTCGTAGGCGCGAATAAAACTTTGCATCACTTGCTTTTCAAAGTTTTCCGTAAAATCCAACACATGGTGCGGAATGCCCAGCAGGGCGGCCGCCGCCTTCGCGTCGATTATCCCCTGCGGCAAGCCGGCGGCTTGAAAGCCGACGGCTTCGTTGTTGAAGAGAAGGAGGGTCAAGCCGGCGCATTCATAGCCAAGCTCTTGCATTAGGACGGCGGCAACCGAACTGTCCACCCCGCCGGACATGGCGATCAAAGCTTTTTTCATGCCGGGGCTATGCCGAGGGAGCGGCCGCGCCCGCAAGCGCGGCGTTGACATCAGACTCGCAACTGCGCATGGCGAGAATGGTTTTTTCGATAAGGGCGTCCAGCTCCCAGCCCAACTGAGCCGCGCCGTCTTCGATCACTTTTCTGGAACAGCCCGCCGCGAAGGCCGGCGTTTTGAACTTTTTCTTGACCGATTTTACTTCCATGTCCATGACGCTCTTGGACGGCCTGATTATGGCGGCCGCCCATATCAGCCCGGTAAGCTCATCCGCCGCGAAGAGTATTTTTTCCATAAGATGCTGCGGCTGGGCTTGCGTGCCGGTAAGCCCGTAGCCGTGGCTGCAGATCGAGTGTACCAGCTCTTCGCTTGCGCCGCCCGCCCGCAAAAGTTCCGGCGCTTTTACGCAGTGCTGGTCGGGATATTGCTCAAAATCGATGTCATGCAGCAGCCCGACTATGCCCCAGTACTCTTTCTCGCCCCCAAAGCCTTCCTCTTGGGCGAACCACTTCAAAACCCCTTCCGCCGTTAGCGCGTGCTGAAGGTGAAAGGCCTCCTTGTTGTACTGCCTGAGCAGTTGCCAAGCCTGCTCCCGGTTTATTTTCGCTTCCATATAATTGCAATTATATAGAATCATCGCAAGCCCGGCAAGTGGCCGCGGCAAGCGGGTCTGCACGGCTTGACACGACAAACGCATGAAAGGTCAGAGGTTATGAATTTACTCCCAATTTAACTCACACAAAGGCACGGAGGCACAAAGGCACAAAGTACAGATTAG
>WRKI01000215.1 GCA_009778155.1 Spirochaetota bacterium | reverse complement strand
GAAAACCGCAAACTCCTAACTGCCTGCAGTATAAGGAGTTAGCGGTTTTCTCTGAGCAACCTCCAAAAACCCCATCTGGGTTTTTGGAGGTTGCCTTAGCCCCGCCGCAGTGCTTTTATTGGCTCGATCCGCACCGCCGATTCCACCGGGTAGATTGACGAGGCAAGTCCAAGAACCAGCGACAAGGCAAAAGAAAGCGCGGCGATTTGCGGCACAAATTGAATGCTTAAAAAATGGCCGCCCAACAGCGATGCGATCAAATTGTTTCCTATAAAAATGTTTAGGCTGTTTATCCATTGCATAAAGGCAAGGCCGCCTAAAACCCCGGCAACGCCGGCGAACAGGGCAATTATTAGGTTTTCGGTAAAAATAAGGCCGCGTATATAGGCATCAGAAGCTCCTATCGCCCTAAGCGTGCCTATTTCCCGCGTCCTTCTAAAGACCGATACCAGCAAAATATTGATTGCGGTAATGACTGCCGCAACCATTACAAGAAAGACCCCGGCGTTAAACAAAGCCTGCACCATCAGCATTAAAATTGCGGAAAGTCCTGCCGCAATTCTCCAGTTTACCGCAACCGCGCCATAAGGCTCCAAGGTTCTGTTTAACGATGAGATAAAAGGTCTGGTGCGTCTTCCTTCTTCCAGCCGAAGGATGATGAAGTTCCAGTCGCCGCCTACCATTTCCACTGGCTCTGCCGGCTCAAGCGCGGCTTCGCCCAAAAAGTTTTGTAGGTAGTCCGGGGAGAATGCCGCGTCTTCGGCTGGCGGGGCAAAATCCCAGGGGGAAAACCAAAAGGCTTCGTCATCATCTGGCGCGCCAAAGAGGTCGTCAAAGCTGCCGCCGGCGCCAAAAATATCGTCAAGCCCGGCGGCCAAAAGGTTCATCGCGTCCTCTGTAATTTCAATATCGGCAGAACCTGCCACTTGGATTGCATTAAGCCCCCGAACTGTCTGCGGATCGATGATAACGATTTCGTTCATAAAAAGGCCGGGGTTTTGATAGCTAAAAATCCCCACCAAGGGGACTTCCCTAATTCTAAACGCAAACTCCCCTCCCAATGCCGCAGATGTAAAAAGGAGCGGTGTGCCGATTGCCGGGAACTGCCCGCTTTGGCTTTCGATTCTTCTTGCCCGCTCCATTGTTATCATTGCGCCGCTTTCGCCTGCGCCAAGCAAGCGGCCTTCTTCCAGTATTATGCCGGGGAAAAGCGAAAAATAGCTTGAGGCATCGACCCCGGAGAGCAAAACGACATCGCGCTGGTCGAATACGTCCAAAAGCGCGGTTCCCGAAACTTGGCTGGTTATGCCCAGAATGCCTTCTTGGGCGGCGACGAGTTCCATCACAATATCGAAGGCCGGGAGGGTGGGTATGGCAAAGTAGTCGCCAACGACAGGGGTGTTTGCCCCGAAAAGGCTCATGCTTAAGTCGCCGGCTCTTTTGACGACGATGTCCCCAGTAAGGCTTTCGATGAAGGCTTCGCGGGTGCTCATGTTGGCTCTTCCCATGATGCTGTTACCAATGAAAAACACAAAGGTTATGACCGCAACAAGAAGGGCAACTATTGCGCTAGATTTGATGTTTCTTGCGATATTTCGAATTGCTGCTGTAAATATCAATACGGTTTTCCTTCTTTTATTAGCCCGTCGTGGAGAAATTTTTCCATTACTTCACTCTACCATAAATAGTCAACGTAAGGCTAGTAAGTTACAGCTTAATCTGCGGAATTTTCCTGCAAAATTCCGCAAAGGCTGTGCATTGGCCAAGATTAGCGGCAACTAACGCCCGAACCAGCGGTTCCCGGCTATGGGGGCAGGTCGGGCGAAAATCTGCTGGAACCGCTTATTCGAGTTAAAGCCCGTGGCCAAGGCGACGAGTTGGCCTATGGGTCTATGGTTACCAGCGTCCAGTTTTCTGCAGCAAAAATATAGTCTCGCACGTGCAGGGACGGATATTGATGATTGAAGTTAAATCGATACCTTGGGCGAAGCTCTTCTAAAGTCCCGAACGGCCAACTCCTTGGATGAATTATAATTCCGTTTTCTTTATCGCTTGTCAAAGGGCTTCCCGTCCAGGGGTTTATAGGGTTTTCAACAATGCCTTCAAGGGCGATAAGCGGCATATCGGCGTTTGTCATAAAGGTATTGTCAACGGACAAACTACCGGTCGCGTTGAAATCCTTTACCATAAGTATAGCTGCATATGCATCAAGCCTGACCTCCCACGGCGGAAGAATGTTGGCAGCAACTTCGCCTCTAAGCGCGTGCGCGCCGTGATCCGAAACGATGATAATTCTGGTGTTGTCGTAAACGCCGTTTTCCCTTAAAAAGTCAAACCATTTCCCCAGCAGTATAAAAGATGCCATATTGACATGAAAATGTTCTTCGTTGGCAAAAGGCCCGTCCCCCCTGTGCCCCTGTAAATTTGACGGGGTATAATCCGGAAGCGTCAAGAAAAAAGGCTCGTGGGGTAAATCGTTGGTAAGAACATTGTATGCGTTGAAATGCCTTTCGCCAATTACTGTCAGATTTGGCAGCATATATAATGCCACATAATTATCCAAAGTTGTTCTGTTGAAAGCAGGGGATACATAGCCGTCGGCAGGCACAACGGTCAGCCAATTCGCGTGATCATAGACAAAGTTTCTAAGCAACACCGGGCTAAATCTAAAAAAAGAAAATCTGAGCAGGTAGGCCTCTATCAGAATTTCAAATCTAGACGGATTTAAATTTAAGTCCCGGTTTATTTCAAGCCACATATCCGTGTACCTGCCTATTATATTTCTAGCTGTGATTTGCGGAAAAGCATCGAAAATGCTTAAATCTGGAACCCAACTGTAATTGGCAAAAGTCGGGTCTGTTACCGTTACTTCAAAGCCTTGCTCCAGAAAAATTTTGGGCAGGAGCAACAGAGCCTCGTTGTGTTTTTCCACAAGCAGCACATTATCCCTAGCATCCATTTCAAGCGGCGTGTACTCGTAACCGCCGAACAATCCCGGAGCGCCAAATATGGTTCCGCTTGAAAAAGAAATTGTATTTCTGTGCCAGACAAAGCCGTCAAATGAATTGAGCAGCTGCGGTCTTTCCTGGAAAATGTAAGGCACAAAGGGGCCGAAGCCGCGATCTAACATTATTACGACAACGTTTTGCCCGGTTTGCGAAAAACGGAAAATAGGTTCTACGCCGTAGAAATCGCCCCTGTCCAAACGCGATCGGAAAGCCTGAAATTCGCCGTTTATCCTTGTCAAATTTACCGCACTCAATAGCGCGAAAGCGAAGGCCGTGATCGTCAAAAGCGGTGTCAAAACTTTTCCAAAACGGAAAAACAAAAAAAGCAGGGCCGCGGCGCAAAGCGCGATGGCGGCCATGTTAAGAAGAATTTCCGCAGAGCTTGGGGACGGGCCGCCCCCTGAAAACCCGAACATCACCGTCAAATATCCGTAACTGCCCGGAAACAGAAAAACGTTCACGGCGGCAATCCCGGCAAAAACAAGCGTGAGGGCCGAAACCGCTACCTTCGCTTTTTGCGGAAGCATCCGGTACAGGCACAGCGGGTACAAAATAAACACGCCCAAAGCCTGAAGTGCCGCGACAGCGATAAAAGAAAACGGGTTTTTAACGTTGCCGCTGATAAAAGAAAACTGCTGGACAGAACTCGCGATAAGCGACGACGGAATCACAAGCGCGCCGAGCAGGAACAAGACCGCCAAAGACAACGCGAACACTTCTGCGTTATATTTCGGCTCGCTTTTTGCCGCGAGGAATCCCGGCTTTATCTTCACAAAAAACTTAAACAGGAAGGGCAACAGCGGGACGGCAAACAAGGCGAAAGAGACCGCAAGACGTTTTGCAAACGCCCCGCCGTGGAAAAACATTATAAAAACTATCGCGAAAAAACAAAACGCGGAAACGCCGGCAAAAACAATGCGCTTGGAATGCCTTGTTTTTTGTAAAACATTTTTGGCCAACGAAAAAAGATTGTTCCCCGTCCAGTAAAGCACCATGCCGGCCGGCGAATTGTACAATAACAGCAAAAACAATGCGGCAAGTGCGTAAAGCTGCGTTTTGTCTCTTGCGGGCAAACCCCTTGTATAAACCGCCGCCGACACGCAATTTATTACGGTCATTAGAACCGGCAGAATGTTTATCGTAAAACCGTTCACGGTAAAAAGCGCGTCCGGGCTTCCCAAGGCCGCTATTGGGCCAAAGGGGATGTACCGGATCATTTCAAGGTTTGACAAAAAGTGAAAGGCCGCAATGAAAAACGGAACCTGTATGAGCAACGAGACGCTCGACCTGAGCGAGTAAAGCGGGCGGTAACCGTTTTGTCGGTAGTATGTGGAAAGCCGCATGAAACGCTCGTCGCCGGAAAAGGCGGCTTTGATGTTGTCAACTTCCGGCTTCATTTTTGCCTGTATGTCTCGCTCGGCATTTTGAACCCTTTCGGCCATGAAGTAAAGCGGCAGGGTAACAAGGCTTACCGCGACGGAAACCCCCAGAACCGACAAAGCCGGGTTAAGGGTAACCCGCAAAACGAACAGGTAGAAAAGCTCGATCACCTGCTCCAAGGGAAAAATAAACAACGTGTAAAGAACGTGCAACATAATCAACCAGCCTCCTTGCCTGCGGTATTTATGCCGCCAGCGGTTTCCAACATAAAATCAACAACTCGCTTTCCCGCCGCGCCTTGATGCCGCCACATTGCGGTTTTCACTTCCCGGCGGTTTTTATCGAATTCGGCATTGTGCATCATGCCGGAAATAACATCCTTAATAGAACCAAGAGCGGATTCTTCAAGCTCAAGGCCTACTTTGCTAAAAGCCTGATAGTAATACGGCTTTTCGTCCAAGTTATGCGCGTCCAAACGCCGAAAATCCAGTTTTTGCACGTTTACCAGTACAGGCCTGTCAAACAGAAACACATAATCGTAAACGATTCCGGAAAAATCGGAAATCATAATGTCCGCCCGGGAAAGCGAGTAAATGTTTTCGTGGCTGTAATCCCACTCTACATTTGAACGGCCTTCGTACCTGCCCGCCAAACTTTCCAGCATTGGTTTTTCCGAAATCGCGGACTGCGGGTGCGGCCTTATAATGATACGCCAGCCTGTCTCGACAAGAGGGTCGAGAAGCCTCTCGCCGTACATTTTCAGCAGTGCGGAAGGCCCCCAAGACGGCGACACAAGGACGGTAAAGTCGCGCACATCTTTCCCAGGAATATTTTTCAGTCTTTCAGCGCACCGGTCGAAATACGAATTACCGACAACGGCCAATTGTTTTTCCGGCAACTTTCTTACATTTTCCAGATGCCGTATTTCCGGAACGTCAAGCTCGGAAGAGAGCAACACCGAGTCGAAGTAGTCCAGCGAGAAAAGGCGGTACAAGGAGGGGCCACCGGCTGCGTGGACGTAATGGCAGTAGTGCTTGACGTTTTTGGAGCGTTTCCATTGCAATACGTCAAGTTCTGGTGTCGTTGTTAATACGAACTCCGCCGAAAGAAAGTTAAGGTAGGCTAGGGCTTTGTTTCCCTGCCCTATGTATTTGGCCTTTACGAAATTATAGCCGGCGGAAAAAACAGGATCGTCTGCTGAGGATGTTAGGTAAAGGGTCTCTATCTGCCGCCCTTCAAGCTCGTTAAGTATATGTTCAAAAAACAGCCAGTAGCGTTTGTCTTCCGCATAAATAACATACTTGTTCCGCGATTCCTGCTCCACCTTGCGGAAAACCAGCACCTTCAGCTTGATAATCAAGCCGCGGACAAAAAAATACGCAACAGCCGCTATGCCTATCGCTATTGAAAAAAGCGCGCTCCCGGTGCCTGGGTCTATATACAATGGAAAAAAAATCATTCGTCCCTCCTAGATTTCAACTCTTTTATAAAACCGAAGACAATTAACAGCAAAATAACCGCAAGGGGAAAGGCCGCTATTATGGATATTGTTTGAAGCATCGACAGAGTGCCCTCTGCCCAGATCAGCGCGATAGGCAGTATGATGAAAATACCCGCCCAAAAAATCCTGAGCTTTTTATCCGGCAGCTCTTCCGCGTTTATGCTCTTGCGGCAGAAGCCGGCCACGACTAAGGTTATGGCATCAAAGGTGGAAGCGTAAAACGCCAGCATTGTAATTATAAGAAGCGCGAAAAAGAGATTGTGCCCCGGCAGTTGGCCAAGCACTTGCAGTATGACTTCCGACGGCGCAACACCGTCAAGCAGCATCCCGGCCGCGTCAACCCGGCCGCTTACCTGCTGGTAAAGGCCGAAGCCGCCGAAAACAACGAACGAAGTGTATGTGCCGCTTATGCCGTAGAGGAAAGCCCCGCCTATAAGCTGTCGAACCGTTCTGCCCTCGCTTATTTTTGCGATAAAAAACGGCGTGGCGACAAACCAAGCGATCCAGTAGGCCCAGTAAAATGTCGTCCATTGTTGCGGGAAACCCGAAACGCCGTCCCCGGTCATTCTTAGCGGGTCTGTCCATGTCGCCATTGAAATAAAGTTCTGCGCAACGTTCCCGACCGCCGCCACGCCACTTTCGATAATGAACCTACTCGGGCCTAAAATAAAAACGTATCCAAGCACAATTGCAAAGGCTACGACGGCGGCGACCGCAAGCCATGCGATAGCCTTCATTCCCATCAAGACGGCGACTGTAAAGATAACGCCGTTTGCCAACAAAACGGCAATCGTTAAACTTGTGTCCGCGGATGTTCCCGCCAGCCTGTTTATGGCCTCGGTCATAAGCGGCGTAGTCAGCGCGAAGGTTGTCGCCGTGCCCCCCAGCAGGCCGACGACGGAAACAATGTCGATCGCTTTCCCCAAGCCCCGGTCGGTTTTCCCTTGCAAGAGCGGCCGGCAGGCTTCTGACAGCGACTGCCTTTGCGCCTTTTTTACGAAAAACATATAGGCGTAGGCCGTCGCCGGCAGAATGTAAAACGCCCAAGGGATCGGCCCCCAGTGGAAGAGCGGATACGACGACGCTATCTGCTGCCGCTGTAAAACGGTCAGGCTTTCCGCCCCGAAAGGGTTTTCGGAAAAATAATAGCCCCACTCGATTAGCGACCAGTACAAGATATCCGCCGCCATTGTCGCGGTGAATATCATGGAACCCCATTTCAGGTTTGAGTATTTGGGCTGTTTCAATTCCCCAAGCTTGATTTCGCCGTATTTCGACCCGGCGATAATTATACAGCACAACAGCACGAAAACGCCTGTTATAATGTAGAACACGCCAAAATTGTTCACGAAAAAAACGTGCAGGCCGTCAATGACAATTTGCGCCCTGTCTGGAAACAGGAATATCATGGCGGACAAAAATGTTATTATGCACAACGGAACCAGCAAAATGGAAATGTCTGTTGTTTTATCTTTCATTAGGCGTGGCCTCCTTGCCGCCGGGCAAAAATCCTTCCAGTGCGTCATAAAAATCGCGGGCGTATCGGTACATTTTTGTTATATAGCCGTCGAATTCCACGCCGAAGGACTGCTTGTATTCAGCCCAGACCGCCCATAAGTACCCCCCTAATGCGGCATAAGCGTAAAGGCGCGCAAACTCTTTTGAATCGGGCTGTCTCTGCAAATATATTTCCAACAGCTCTTCTGTTTCGGCTTTTGAATAGGAAGAGTAAATCGAGTACATTGAAACGTCTATGACGGGATCGCACATTCCGGCGTATTCCCAGTCGAGCAGTTTTAGCGAGCCGTCCGCCAGCCGGATAAAGTTGTCGGGGTTGCTGTCAACATGGCACAAAACTTTCGGAATGTTTTGGCTTTCAACAAAGGCGGCCAGCCGTTTCATTTTTTCGTACAGTTTTTCGCTGCCGGAAAAATGCACCACATTTCTTTCCCTACACAAAAGTAGATAGCGGAATATTTCCCCGCCTATGTCGAAGGAACCGCCCACCTTTATCCCGCTACGGTGCACTCCACGCAAAATCGACATGGCATCTTCAAGATCGGCACGGTTTCGCGCGCTTATGTTCGCCGCGTCTTTGTAAAACACGGATATTTTGCTGCCGGCGTCTACGTCAAAGTGGATTATCTCGTCTGAAATGCCGAGTTTTTTAACAGCCATGTAGGCTTCTTTTTCCCCTTTCCTGTTGATCAGCTTTTCGGAACCTTCGCCGGCGAGCCGGTATATGTACGCGGTTTCGCCCTTGCCTTTTACAGAAAAGGAAAACGACCTGTTGGTCATGCCTGTCTTTATGTTTTTTATGCCGGCGATTTCGCTTTCTCTTACTCCGAAAACCTTTTCTATCGTTTCGATCTGGGCGTTGGGCGCTGCGGCGCGGTAATCGGGGTCGAAAGCCCTAAGCTCTTCAAGGCTTTCGATTTCATAAACGACATCGCCGGACTGCTTGTTGATGTAAAGGTCGAAGCTGTCCATTTCGTCAATGAACACGTTTTCCCACATATAGTTTTCTTTGCCCGGCTTTTGGTAATACTCTTCTATTTTGTCGGCAAATTTTCCTGTAAAAGTTTCCGACAGGAAAGCCGGCCCGTACATTGCCCACGAGTCGCGGCCGCCCACGGTAACGCCGCCGATCCGCCCGCCGGCATCCGCCGTTACGCACCATTCGGAGGTGTCGCCGCTTTTGTACACGCAACTGTACCAGCTTTTTTCTTCCGTCGCGTTGAAGATGTTTTCGCCAAGCCAGTTGTCGGCGCACAGGATGTAGGAATTTTTCAAGTGATCGCGGGCGCGGTACAGGCTCGACAGGTTGTTTTTTACAGCGTATTCCGGGTTAAAAACAATCTTTACGCCGAATTTGTCTGTTAGATAATCGAACTTTTCCCTTAAATGCCCCGTTACAATGACGATTTCTGTTATGCCCCTTTCTTTTACCTGCTGTATCTGACGCTCCAAAAGCGGCTCCCCCTTAACCGGGACAAGCCCCTTGGGGATGCTGTAGGTAATGGGCGCAAGGCGCGATCCTGTCCCGGCGGCGAGTATGACGGCGTTGTCAACCTTAAACACGCTCACTTTTTACCCCGCTTTTTCCCCGCAGGGCTGCACAGCCGGTCTACTTGGGGGGG
>WRKI01000214.1 GCA_009778155.1 Spirochaetota bacterium | reverse complement strand
GGGGGGGAAACCACGGTCGCTTTTGGGGTATTGGTTACACCTCCCCTAAGCCATGTGTTTTCGAGTGTTTTTTGCTTGTAAAGCACTGCTCTGCCCCTCTCTTCCGGGAAAATACCCGCAAATTTTATCGGGCAAGGTGTCAATCCGCACCCTGCCACCTGCGCTAACTTGCGCTTCCACTGTAATTTTTTAAGTATAACCTATCATTTGGCCTTTGTCTATACTTTTCCCACAGTTTTTGCAGATTTTGGCTGTTTTTTTAAGGCCAGGCAGCGGCTCGCAAAGCAACCCCCGTGTCTTTGTGCCTTAGTGTGAGATACTTCCGAGGTTTGTGCCGTTCATGCGTTTGTCGTGTAAAAAATGGCCAAGCTGCTTGCATTATTTTCGCCGGTGCGTTACAATAGTAAAAAAGGCAGGGGAGGGCGAAAGCCGGGCATGAAAAGGGTGTATTTTCCAATATTTGTAGACATGAAAAACAAAACTGCGCTTGTAATAGGCGGCGGGCAAGTAGCCGAGCGGCGCGTAAAAATTTTGGCCGCATTTGCGGCAAAGGTTACAGTTATTTCCCCGCAGGCCAGCGATTACATAAAAGCCGCCGCTTTGCAGGGGGAAATACGATTGCTTGGCAGAAAGTACCAAGACGGCGACATAGCCGACATAAAACCCTTTTTGCTTATCGCTGCAAGCGACGACCGGCAGACAAACAGACAAGCCATGCTGGAAGCGGCACAGCTTGACATACTTGCATCAGTCGCCGACAGCCGCGAAGAATGCACATTTTATTTCCCGGCCATTGCGGAAAGCGAAGATTACATCGCCGGCATCGTGTCAAAAAACGGCAACCATGCAGGAGTTAGGCGAATGGCGGAAAAAACAAGAGAGCTGTTAGCGACATGAACAAAACAATACGAATAGGCAGCCGCGAAAGCGTTTTGGCAGTCAAACAAGCCAACATTGTCATGGAAACCGTCAAGGAAAAAAATCCCGGCATAGAGTTCGAACTTACGCTGATAAAAACAACCGGCGACAAAATCCCCGATCAAAGACTAGATAAAATCGGCGGCAAAGGCTTGTTCATAAAAGAACTAGAACAGGCACTGCTCGAAGGCAAAATCGACATAGCCGTTCACAGCTACAAAGATATGCCATACACAGAAACGGAAAAATTACCCGTAGTCGCGCTCTCCCAAAGAGAAGCCCCCTTTGACGCGCTCGTATTGCCCCCCGGCGCAGGCGGCATAGACAAAACCAAACCCGTAGGTTCTTCCAGCCTTAGACGCACAATTCAGTTTAACAAATTGTACGGCGGCCATGAAGTAAAAAACATACGCGGCAACGTGCCCACGCGCATTTCCAAAATGGACGCAGGCGAGTATTCTGCGCTTATTCTGGCGCAGGCCGGGCTTAACAGACTAGGCTTGGAAAAAAGAATTTTTCGCATTTTCAGCATAGACGAAATGATCCCCTGCGGCTCCCAAGGCATACTTGCCGTTCAAGGGCGGCAAGGCGAGGATTATTCATACCTTGATTGTTTTCACAACAGCGAATCGGAAATTGTTTCCAAAGCCGAAAGGCAGTATTTGAAAACCCTCTGCGGCAACTGTTCATCCCCAGTGGCCGTTTACGCAGTTTTGCATAACAACGAACTTTTGCTTACAGGAATGTACGTTGACGCACATGGCAATATGGAAACAGGAAAAATGTCAGGCGATGCCGGCCGGGCGGAACATTTGGGGGAAGCCCTTGCAAAACAGTTAAAGGCAAGGCTGGAAAACAAATGATAGTAACCTTGGTAGGAGCCGGCCCCGGCGACAAAGGACTTCTTACGCTAAAAGGATTGAACCGCATAAAAAAAGCCGACGTAGTACTTTTCGACCGCTTTGTCGGCGATGAAATCCTTGCCATGATACCCCCATGCGTAGAAAAAATCGATGTTGGAAAAAATGCGGGCAACCACCCGGTGCCGCAGAACGAAATAAACCGCCTGTTACTCGAAAAGGCGCGGCAGGGACTCAATGTGGTAAGGCTAAAAGGCGGCGACCCTTTTGTTTTTGGCCGTAGCGGGGAAGAACTGGCCTTTCTTGCAGAAAACGGCATCCCCTTTGAAGTAGTCCCAGGAGTAAGCTCCGCCATAGCCGGCGGCGCATACGCGGGAATACCGATAACACACAGGGATTACACATCTTCGTTTCACATAATAACAGGCCGTGGAAAAAATCACGAAGACCCTAACATTAATTACGATGCCCTTGTGCGTTTGAACGGAACCTTGGTCTTTATGATGAGCCTTGCCGTTATCGACGACATTTGCCAGGGCTGTATAACAGCAGGAATGCCTGCGGATATGCCCGCCGCCATCGTAGAAAATGCGACAATAAACCTTCAGCGGAAATTCACAGGAACCGTGGAAAGCCTGCCGGCCATAGCCCGGCGGAACTCCGTTGTTTCCCCTGCGCTTATCATAATCGGCAAGGTTTGCGCCCTTTGCGAACCCTTCGATTGGTTTAGCCGCAAGCCCTTGTTCGGCAAGCGCGTGTTAGTAGCCAGGGCAAAACCGGGAGTATCGGAACTGTCGGAAAGCCTGGCAGAACTGGGCTGCCATGTTACGGAGCTGCCGCCGGCAAAGATCGACGCGTTAAAATCGCCCGGCTGCGACATGGAAAAAGCCCTTGCAAAAATAAACAATTACGCATGGCTTCTCTTTACCAGCGCGGTAGGCGTAAATGTTTTTTTCGACTACATGGCGGAAACAAAAACCGACATAAGGGTCTTGCATCACTTAAAAATCGCCTGCGTGGGTGCGCAAACCGAGAAAGAAATAAACAGGCGTTTGTTGCAAGCCGCATATCGCCCACAGGAATACAACGGGGCGGCTCTGGCGCACGGGCTTGGCCGCTTGATAAAACCCGGCGAAAAAGCGCTCATCGCCAGGGCAAAAGACGGCGCACAAGATTTAACTCGCATACTTTCCGACATGAACATCGCCTTTGACGATGCGGCAATCTATGAAAAAAAATACGATACGGTTGCATCGTCTGCATCGCCGATTATGTCGCCGGTGGTCGCCTTTACAAGCTCGTCCGCCGTGGAAAACTTTGCCCGCGCCTGCGGAAATGCCGTTCCCCTAAAAATAAAAGCCGTGTGCATAGGCGAGCGTTCTGCGGCGACAGCCCGCTTGCACGGCATGGAGGCTTATGTTTCGCATAACGCCACGATAGAAAGCATGATAGAAAAAATCAAGGAGCTGTGCCTGCATGGAAATTAGAACAAGAAGACTGCGCTCAAGCGAAAACTTGCGGCGCATGACGCGCGAAACGAGAATCTCTGTCGATTCCCTCGTTTATCCGTTTTTTATCCGGGAAGGCAAGGGCATGACGGAAGAAATCCCCGCGCTTGCCGGGCAAATTCGCTACAGCCCCGACACAGTGGCAAGGGGAATCGAGGCCGCTCTAAAAACCGGCCTGCGCTCGTTTTTGTTTTTCGGCATACCGGAGTCCAAGGACGCAGTCGGCTCCGGCGCTTATGCCGAAGATGGCGTTATTCAAAACGCGCTTGCAAACGTAAAAAAAGAGTTCGCAAATGACGCATACCTGATAACCGACGTATGCCTGTGCGAGTATACAGACCACGGGCACTGCGGAATAATCAAAAACGGAAATGTCGATAACGACGGCACACTGCCGCTTTTTGCGCAAACCGCCCTTTCCCACGCCCGGGCCGGCGCGGACATGGTAGCCCCCTCCGGCATGATGGACGGGACGGTCGCCGCCCTTAGAGCCGCCTTGGACGGCGGCGGCTTTGCCGACACCCCCGTAACGAGCTACGCCGCAAAATACGCATCGGCATTTTACGGCCCCTTTAGAGAGGCCGCCGGCTCCGCGCCGCAGTTCGGGGACAGGAAAAGCTATCAAATGGACTGGCACAACAGCAGGGAAGCCCTAAAGCGAATCCGCATAGACATAAACGAAGGCGCGGACATCGTAATCGTAAAACCCGCCGGCCCCTGCCTGGACATAATCTCCAAGGCGCGCGAGGCGGCGGATGTGCCGCTGGCCGCCTACAGCGTCTCCGGCGAATACGCGATGATCAAGACGGCGGCCGCCGCCGGGCTTATCGATGAATACAATGCCGTCTGCGAAAGCGCAACAGGCATTTTTCGCGCCGGGGCGGACATTTTAATCAGCTACTTTGCCCCGGTTCTGGCCGGCGCAATAAAAAAAGGCGACATAGGCTAAATCTCCGTTCCGGCGGCCGCGCCGACCTTGGCCGTTTAGCGGTTATTCCACCAGCTCTTAATCCCTAATTTTCCGTAAGTCAGCAGTTTTCCGTTTTTGCTCATGTTGCCCTCGTCAAGATGCTTGAACAAAAAGGAGGCAAACCCCGCTTCGTCTCCGGGGGTGGCGGCGGAAAAACCCATCGTTACATAAGGGTCGCCACGGGCGGCCATAAGAAGACTGCGGGTAAAGGCGGTAAAAGAAGCTGCGGCGGAGGCCCCCAGTAAGTCGGTCATATCGTCCTTTGACTCTTGCACGGCCGTCGCGTCGTAGTAAACAAGCGCCAAAGTGCCGCTTTTGCGGTTGGCAAAAACCGTGGCAATCTCTTTGACCAGAAAAAACCAGCCCTTGACATGATCGTTGACCAAGATTTCCACATCTGCAAGAAGAAGCTGGGATGCCGGCCGCCTGACAGCGGGTGGCGAACAGACCAAGATAGCCTCGTCGATGTGTTCAAGCCTGTTTTCTGCCGCCAGAACAAGCGTTCTTGCGGAGATAGGGCTGCCGGGATTCCAGTCCAAAGAAATCCTGGATTCTTCGACACGCTCTGGAAGGTGCTCCTTGAGAGGCGCGGAAGGCTGCGCGATTCTGTTTGTGATAAAAGCCGAAACATACTTGTGCACCCGCTTGGCCGCTTCTACCTCTATAGCCCGTCCAAGAACAGATTCATTGCCGGCAACTAGTATTCCCCTTGTCATATAACTACAGTTTACAATATTTTTGCCGATTGTTTCAACCACTTTTTGCAGGGAAAAATTCACTGCTGGGGAAGGAAGAGAAGCTCACACAAAGGCACAAGAGGCACATCGAACCTACGGTTCGCGGCACAAAGCACAGATCAGAAAGCTCCGCTTCATTTCTCTTTTCTTCCATAATATGAGGCAAGAAGGAGGCGCGGCCTCATCATAGCCCCGCCGGCGGAAACCCCTGCTGGCGATTTTTTTTGCAAAAACCGTGATGCCTAAGGAAGCACTGATTAAATCCCATCGAGGATTTAATCAGTGCTTCTTACCCGTATTTGCGCAATGAAATGAGCAAATGCAGAGGGAAACGCTGATTAGCGTCGAGTTAATCAGCGTTTCCCTAAAAATAAAACCTAGTCGAAAAAGCCGCTGCCTAATAACTAAAAACCTAGCCAAAATATAAAATGTATCCACGGAGAGGTGGATAGAATGAGGCTGGATATGCATAGCAGACAGGAAATCCTTAGAGCGCATTTTAAGGAATACCAAAAGGCGGCCAAGAAAGGGCGCAAGGAACTACTGGACAGGCTGGAGCCTGTAACAGGGTTGAACCGCAGCTATCTCGCCACGGCCCTCAGGGGCTATGACGGGAAGGGAGAACCGCCCAAGCCTGCGGCCAAAGGCAAAAGGAAGCCGCGCCCGCAGGGCAAGCGCGGCGGCCGCCCGGTCAAATACGGGGAAGAGTTCGTCAAGGTGCTCCGCTTTATTTGGGACGACTACGGCAAGCCCTGCGGCAAGCTCTTGGTTCCCTTGCTCCGGGGCATCATGGACTTTTTAGTCGCGTCGAAAGACCCTGACTACGGCATAAGCGAAGAGAACCGCAAGCTGCTTTTGGAAGTGAGCCCCGCGGAGGCGGACATCCTGCTGAGGCCTGCGAAGAAGGCGCTTGAAATAAAGGGCATAAGCACGACGCGCAGCGCGCAGACCCCGCTGAAAAGCCGCATCCCGGTGCACACGCACTTTGACCGTGATGCTGTGGGGCCCGGCCAGGTGAGCGTTTGACACGGTGGCGCACTGCGGCGGCTCTGCAAGCGGGCAGTACTGCAAAACCCTTACAGGGACGGCGGTCGGCACCGGCTGGACGGAGCTGCGCCCGCTGTTGAACGCGGCGAACCTGTGGGTGAAGGCCGCCTTCGAGGACATCCTGGCAGGGCTGCCCTTCGGGATGACCGGGGCGCACTACGACAACGGCATGGAGTTCGTCAACTGGCCGCTGTTCACGTGGTGCAAGGAGAATGGCATAGAGGTTACAAGGACGCGCCCGTACCGCAAGAACGACAACTGCCAGCGGCATATATGCCGAGCCGAACAGAAAAACTACGACGCTGAACGCAAGACGGTCGGCTACTTCCGCTACGATACGCAGGCGGAATGCGCGGCGCTGGGCGAGGTGTACCGCTGGCTCTGCCTGCTGCACAACTACTGGATGCCGTCGTTCCAGCTTGAGTCCAAAGAAAAGCAGGAAGACGGGCGCTATAAAAAGGTGTACGAAAAAACGCCCAAGACGCCTTACGAGCGGCTGCTGGAATCGCCTGAAGTGCCGGCAGAGAGCAAGGCGGAACTCATGCGCAGGCGGGCGGCGCAGAACCCCGTTGAGCTGAACCGCCGTTTGAACGAGGCCGTAGCCGGGCCCTTGAAGCTGAACCGTGAAAAACAGTATGCTGGAGAAAGCTCCTGTCAGGAGGGCGCTCGGGCCTGCGCGGTCTGAGTTCGGCTAGATTTTGGTTATTGGGCAACCGCCCCTTTTCAATTAGATTAATTATTAGGCAATTCGAGAGCTTGACTTTCTCAAAATGATTGATTATCTTCAAACTATAGAGAAAACCTGAAAAGGAGCGGAGCGCATTATGAACAAAATACTTGAGCAGGTAAAGGAATATTACGGCAAACAACTGCAAAGCAAAAACGACTTGCAGACAACAGCGTGCTGTGCCATTGACAAACCCCCGGCGGAAATAAGGGAAATTTTGCCGCTTATTGCGCATGAAATTCACCAAAAGTTTTACGGTTGCGGCTCCCCACTGCCGCCGCTGTTGGAAGGCATGACAGTGCTGGACTTAGGTTGCGGAACCGGGCGCGATGTTTACATCGCATCAAAATTAGTCGGGGAAGCCGGCTGTGCAATCGGCGTTGACATGACAGCAGAACAAATAGACACAGCCATCAAGTATCAAGAAGAACAGCGCGAGCGTTTTGGCTATAAAAAATCGAATGTGGTTTTTAAGAAAGGCTACATCGAGGACTTAAAATCCCTTGACATAAAAGACAACAGCATCGATGTCGTTATTTCCAATTGCGTCATAAATCTTTCGCCCGCAAAGGAACAGGTGTTCAAAGAAATATACCGTGTTCTAAAACCGGGCGGCGAATTTTATTTTTCCGACATTTTTGCAGACAGGCGTATCCCGGAACAGCTAGCAAGCGATCCTGTATTGCGCGGAGAATGTTTGTCGGGCGCTTTGTATGTCGAAGATTTTCGCCGGATAATGGCAAGAATCGGCTGGATTGATTTCCGTTACACGAACATACGCAATCTTGAAATTGACAACGAAGATGTTGCGAAAAAAATCGGCTTTATAACATTTTCCTCCAGAACGGTAAGAGCTTTCAAGCTTGATGATCTTGAGGATGTTTGCGAAGATTACGGCCAGGTTGCATATTATGACGGCAGCATTGCAGAGCATCCGCATTATTTTGAGCTTGACGATCATCACAAATTTTTTACGAACAAGCCGATGTTGGTTTGCGGCAATTCAGCGTCTATGGTTTCAAATACCCGTTATGCAAAAGCGTTTAAGGTAACAGGAAACCGCGATGTGCATTTTGGAAAATTCGATGCCTGCTATACAGATTGTAACGATGATGCCGCAGGATCGGGATCGTGTTGCTAAGGGCGAAAAGCAATTGATTTTTAAGGAGGAATGATGATGAACAAAAACAAGTTTCGGCTAACACTAGCCGCCGCAATCGCAGGGGGGGCACTCGTCGCCTGCGCAGGCCCCACCCCCAGTGTGGCGCAAGCCGGGGACGCGGCCGCAAGGCAGGCAGGCGACGTGATTGTATCGCCAACGGGCATAGCCACCGCATGGATACCCGCCGGGACATTCACAATGGGCAGCCCCGATGACGAAACCGGCAGGAGAGACAGCGAAAGCCCCCAACGGCAGGTAACAATCAGCGAGGGCTTTTGGATGGGCGTATTTCCCGTAACGCAACAGCAGTGGGAACAAGTCATGGGAAACAACCCCAGCCACTTCCACGCGAACCCCGCCGCCGGGGAAACGCAGGAGCGGCGGCCGGTAGAGACGGTAAGCTGGTACGACGCGCTGGTCTTCGCCAATCGCCTGAGCATTCTGGAAGGCCTTAGCCCGGCATACAGCATAGGCGGAAGCACCAACCCCGACGATTGGGGCGAAGTGCCTCGGGATTTTTGGGATTTTTCTGAAACTTGGGATGCCGCAGAAATAGTCCCGGGCGCAAACGGCTGGCGACTGCCGACCGAAGCACAGTGGGAATACGCCGCGCGTGCGGGGACGCAGGCCGCCTTCAGCAACGGGGCGAGCGACTGGCAAGACAACGCCTCGATTGACGGCATCGGCTGGTTTATTTTCAACGCAGGAGGCATGACGCGGGAAGTGGGATTAAAACAACCCAACCCCTGGGGCTTATACGACATTCACGGGAACGTGTTTGAATGGGTGTGGGACTGGTGGGGCGCGTATCCGAACTTGGCAGAAACCGATCCGGCGGGCGCGTCTTCGGGGTCTTCCCGCGTGTATCGCGGCGGTGGATGGCGCAGCCCCGCACAGGAGGCGCGTTCCGCGAATCGCGGCGGCAACAGTCCGGGCTACTATGGTGCCGGCACTGGCTTGCGGCTTGTGCGCCCCTAGTTTGGCGGCACTCCGTTGCGCAGAGGATTAACGCAAGATGCGCATAAAACAAGGAGGAATGATGATGATCAAAAACAAGTTTCGG
>WRKI01000213.1 GCA_009778155.1 Spirochaetota bacterium | reverse complement strand
ATTTCTAATCTTTCTGTGGCGCAAGGGGGATATATTGAAAAGCAGAAAAAAGTGATTTCCCCAATATCGCCATGATGATAGCGTCCTACGACGAAAGACCCGGCGAGCGGCCGCCCGGCGAGAAAGCCCCTGCCGGGTTACCATGTTTTCAGCAGGCGGAGGAAGCACACGGAGAGATGAAGACGCGGCGTTTTGCCTTGCGAGCCTCTGCCCGGCGAGTAAGCCCTGCCGGACTGCCCTGTTTCCGGCAGGAGGGGGAAGCACACGGAGAGATGAAGACACGGAGCCTTGTCTTGCGAGCCTCTGCCCGGCGAGTAAGCCCTGCCGGGTTACCATGTTTTCAGCAGGCGGAGGGCAAGGCGGGACCCGGTTTCTTGGGGTCGCCGCCTTTGCAAGCAGTCCTATTTTTTGCCAAAAAGTTTGCCTAAAAGCGAATTGTCCTTTTTCTCCGCCTTCGCATCCTCGATCAGCTCCAGCCGTTCATCGCTTGGATCAAGCTCGTAAGCCATTTCCAAATCTTTGACAGCTTTGGAGTAACTGTCCATAAGCTCATAAGCAAAGGCGCGATCATTGTAATGGTCTGCATTGTCAGGTTCAAGCTCTATGGCTTTGCTGTAATCTGCAAGCGATTTTCGGTTATCATCCAGTATATAATAAACAATACCGCGATTTTTGTAATACTCTGGGTTGTCAGGTTCAAGCTCTATGGCCTTGCTGTAATCTGCAAGCGCTTTGGAGTGATCCTTCAGTTCGCGATAAGCTTTGCCGCGATTGTTGTAATACTTCGCATCGTCAGGGTCAAGCTCTACTGCTTTGTTAAAGTCTGCAAGCGCATTGGAGTAATCCTCTTGGGCAGAGAAGTAAACAAGCCCGCGAGAATAGTAAGCTTCCGCATCGTCAGAGTCAAGCTCTATGGCTTTGCTGAAATCTACAAGCGCTTTTGAGTAACCATCCAGCATAAAATAAGAAAGACCGCGATCTTTGTAATACTTCGCATTGTTAGGGTCAAGCTCTATGGCTTTGCTGAAATCTACAAGTGCTTTTGAGTGATCCTCCAGAGTGTCATAAACAAGACCTCGATTATTGTAATACTCCGCATTGCCAGGGGCAAGCTCTATGGCTTTGTTAAGGTCTGCAAACGCTTTGGGGTAATCCTCCTGGGCAAAGTAACAAAAGCCGCGTTCTCCGTAATACTCCGCATTGCTAGGGTCAAGCTCTACGGCCTTGTTAAGGTCTGCAAGCGCTTTGGAGTTATCTTCAACATAAGCATTGCCGCGATTGAGATAATATTCCGCATTGCTAGGGTCAAGCACTATGGCTCTGGTGAATGATTTTACGGCATCCGCGTATTGCTCATTGTCAGCCTGCTCTTTTCCAAGTTCAAACAATATCTGAGCCTCTCTTTGCGAGGCATCATTGCTGCCCGCCCCGCTTGTTCCGCCTTGCTCTGCGCCGGCTTCAGCTTTTTCGCCGCATTCGGGGCAGAATTTTTTTCCCGGCTCAAGTTTTGCGTTGCACTTTTTGCAAAGCTCCGGCGCGGCCTCGACTTTTGCGCCGCAACCGGGGCAGAATTTTGCCCCGGCATTCAATTCTTCTGAACAGTTTTTACACTTCATTGTACATTCTCCTTCTTAAACTTCGATATTAAACACCGGCTTACAGCCGGCGGTTGTTTGCTTGGCGCGTTATGCAAAACGCCCTACCTGTAGGGAGCCCAATTGTTGCAGGTGGAGTGGGGCGTGCGATTTTGGCCGCCCAGTACGGAACAGCTTTTGCCGTCAAAAAAACGGCAATCCCTGCACTGCCTGTTGGTGGACGGCCCCGTACTGCTCGCCCAGCTTGCGCAGGTAGAGTGCGGGGGTCTTGCCGTGTTGTTTATCGCACAGCTTTTCCCAGTGAAAAACCGGCAGTTTCTGCATTGTCCTGTCATAAAACCTCCCTTCAATTGAACTTGCCCGCAAGCCGCGAACAAGTGTCTGTCGCGCAAAACATCAGTTTGCAATCCCAAAGGAACGAAGCTGTCTGTTCCTTTGGGATTGCGGCATTTGCTTTTACCCTATGTTAGCGGATGCCTGTAACTGTAATCGTGGCATTGCCGCCCCTTCCTCTTATGAAAGCATAACTGCTGCCGATGTCCAGGCTTTCAAAGTGAATCAGCGTGTTAATAACACCGTCTATGCCCGTGCCCAGAACGTTATTGTTTGGGACAGCATCAAAAAACCAGTCGGTTATTACAGGGCTTTCTGGGCTAGGGTTACCAATCTGAAACCATGAATGGGCATCAACATACACATAGTTCCAAAGAGTTTGCCCTATTGTTCTGTCTTCATTAAACAAAATGGCCATTTCCTTGAAGAAGCTTATAGGCCTACTTACAAGACCCAAAGCGCCTGTGTTGGTAAAGTCCCTTGTTTGGCTGAAAAAATACAAAATTTGGTTTTCATTATCCCAGAAAAACCTTTCAGTTGGAAAAAACGAAGCATTCATTTGCCCGACCCTTCCAATAAACAAGGAATACGCCTGTTCAAAATTTAGCCGTTGAGCAGCATCAACAAGTTCTGTCGGCAGGCTTTCGACTTGAGAACGCCCTCTCAAGCGAATTGCGCGTATACCAAATATTACGCCAACAACAACAATTGCAACCAAAGCCAGAACCAGTACCGATCGTCCTCCAGTAGGTGTCATAAAATCTCCTCTCTTATTCGTGTTTTATTCGATTTGTTCAAAAAACTTTGTGCAAAGCACGTTGTTTCCGAACAACCTTATTATGTTCCCCGGCATTTTTAGCTCGGTATACATACATTAAATTAGGGGGCGCACAAGCCGAAAACCAACAAAGTTGAAACAACCGGCCGGGTCGCCAAAGGTACGGCACGCGGAACGCGCTGTTTGTGCCGTGTCTGCCCAGCTTCCGCCGCGAGCTACGCGTTCTTTGCCAGAAGGCGGGCCAAAGGGGTCTTCTTCATCTTTGCTTGGGTAGGCATCATACCAATCCCAGACCCACTCTCTTACATTCCCGTGCATACCCTGCAAGCCCCAGGGGTTGGCTATTTTCTGCCCTATTTCCCTAGTTCTGCCTTCGCTGTTAGAGCGAAACCAGCCTATTGTATTGATAGACTCTAGGGCTTTCCAGTTTGTCGCGCCGTTACTAAACGCTGTCGTTGTTCCTGCACGGACTGCATATTCCCACTGCGCCTCTGTCGGCAGTCTGTAGCCGTTGGCTTTAGGGACTATTTTAACGTTGTCCCATTTTGCTTTATGTTCACCGCCGGGTTTGTTCCCCTTAAAGTTTCCTATTATGCCCCCCACACCTTTACCCCAAATACCGTTAAATATATTCTTCACGTCGTCAAGACTCTGCCCCATATCCATTAAAGCTTTCATTTTATCCTGCAAAGACATCTCCGGCTTGGGGCCCCAGTCGTCGGGATTGGTGCTGTCTTCTATGCTGTAAGCGGGGTTAAGCCCTTCCATTATGCTCAACCTGTTGGCAAAAACCAAAGTGTCATACCAGCTTACATTTTCGACAGGTGTAAGCCCCGCTCTTTCACCCGGTTTGGGGATTGAAAAATGGCTGGGGTTAGCCCCGCCCATTACGACTGTCCATTGTTCCTGCGTTACCAAAGACTTGCTCATATAAAAAGCGCCTAGGGTTACCTTCCGTTGCGGCGCTTCATTTTTTTCATGGCCTATTTCATCTTTGGGGCTGCCCATTACAAAGTGGCCTGGGGGTATGGTAACCATGTTTAACAGTTTGTTGTTTGAGGCGTTTTCTGCTAAATCATGCTCGTTTATTCCGGGCAGGGTAAGCTTGCATTTTTCATAGGCATTGTTCTTCAAACCATTGTATAGTTCTTCAAACCTTTTCACCTGGCTTCCAATGCTTGCATCATCTTTATAGTTAAGCTTGCTGTGGATTAGGTCTCTCAAGTCCTTAAACCCTTCAAGGTTTTCCCCCTTGAATTTTGCCTCGATTGTCTCCTTTACGTTTTTGCCTTCTTTTTTAGCAACAGCTATAATATCGACAGCTTTTTTTGCATCGACAGCAACGGTGTCGTCCAGCATCAATCCTTTATAAGATTTTCGCAAATCTTTTTTTAGATCGTCAATAGAGTATCCCTCGTCCCTTTTGTTCGCAAAAGTTATAACATTGATAGGTTCATAATTTTCGATTATGACCTTGTCGTACAAATTTACATCAACCCTTAATTGGTCATCGGCTCTCATGCAAAATATAACGACATCGACCTTAGAAAGGGCTTCAAGAGCATGGGTGCGATCCCTAGCCCAATCGTGGGTGTCGTCGTCGGCAAGTTGTTCACCGGCTTGGACTATGCCGGGCGTGTCAACAAACACCAACTTGTCTTCGATATAAGGTTCAAAAGGCCCTTCCAGTTCGATCCTTTCAATGCCATCTTCTTTTTCCGAATACATTTTTAAGCGAGTGTTGACATCGGCCGCGCTACACTCAACGGATATTTCAGGCTTCTGCGTAAAAACCCTTTTAATGTTATACGGCCTTTTGGGATTTGTGATGTACTCGGGCTCTCTTTTCTTAAGGTAAGTGCCAAACCGGGTGGTTCCGTGTTGGCCCTCCATTGGCAACATATTCATCCCAAGAAGGGCGTTCAAAAGGGTGGACTTTCCCCGGCTTGGGGAGCCAAAAACACCTACGGTGGGGTCTCTTTTTCCTTGGATAAGGTCTTCAAAACTGATGATGCTTTCAAGCTCTCCTGTTAGGCGATCTTTAAGGTTTTCCATGAATGCCTTTTCCGTTTCGCCAGGGGCGTTGTCGGACTTTTGTATAGCCGTGTCTATCTCGGAAACAGCCTTATTGATAGCGTTTTTCAAGTACAGCAATTGCTGTCTTGCTTTTTCTATTCCTGCGCTCATACGGTACTCCTTAAAAAACTTATAGCTGGTTGCTCAATGACCTAAGATTGCGCGTAATCTGGTCAAGCTCTTGCAATTTTTTGTCGCTTTCGGCCAAAAACGAATCTGCATCCAGGCTTTCTATGGCAGAGATAGCCTCGTCCAACTCATCTTGAGATTTTTCCAGCATTGATTCAAGGTGAGTACCAAACTGTTCAAGAAAAGAATCAAGCGAAGATATTGCATTTTTCTCAATTGCCTCTATAACTTGGCCTAACTGCGTTTCAAGCATGGCCGGCAAGCTTTTTTCGGCCTGCGATTGGGCAAAGTTCTTTCCTATTTTGTAAGCGGCTACCGCTACGGCGGCACCGCCCAGTATTGGCACAACGCCACCGATAAGTGCGGTAAAAAAAGCTCCCTGTGCAGCGCCGGCTACAGTAGCCGTACCTGCAATTTGGCCGGCACCAAATACAGAGCCTATTTTAGAGATAATACCTGCGGTTGCGGCTGTGGTGGTTGCCGCAGTTGTTGCGGTTGCTAAAGCACCGCTTGCAGCAACTATTGGACTTATTGCACTTACGGCGGTGGTTAAACCCAAAGCGCCGACACCGAAGGCGGCACTGCTGCCAATCCATGTTACAACTTCCTTTTTAACCCCGCTGTTCTTTGCAGAAGAATGACCGGAAAGCCCAATATCGCTTCCAATAATGTCGCTTTTAAGTTTTTCTGCAAAGTCATCGGTAATTTGTGTCAGCTTTTCCCCCATATCAAAAAGCACAGGGGCAAACTCGGCCTGTATTTCGGCTTGTATTTTTCTTGTCATTTTGGAAGAATAGCCAATTAGGTCGATAATGCCTGTTTGTTTAAGTGCCAAGCGGCGTGAAATCTCCCCTTCCTTTGCTTTAAGTTTTAGGGTGAAACTGGTTACTACCCTGCCCCAATCGCTCTTAAATTTTTTGACATCCTTATCAAAAGAAGTCCTTATGTGCTTGCAATCCTTTTCCAGCTCTTCCTTCTTTTTCTCCAAAAGCCCCGCGTCAGTTTTAAGGTTTACCATTTTTTCTTGGAGGGTTGTTTTGTCATGTTGAAGATATTCGTCCAAATCATAACAAAACTTCTTTATCTTGTTGTCTATACTTGACCGTTGCTTTAGCTGTTCTTCAAGATGCTTTGTCAAAGCCTCTATGCCGCTATTTTTTTTAGCGACTTCGGGGGTTTCCACCACCGGCTCATCTTCGTCTTCGTCAAAGGGTTTACCTTGGTTGGCGCGTACAAGCCTTTGCGCCGCAACTGGGAAAATAGGCGGCTTCCCGCCAACCAAGTCTGCGATTAATGCCCCCGCTTTTTTAACTGCATTGGACAAGACATCTTTGTCTTTTTCATCGTCAACCTTGGTAATAAGAAATACCGCCTTTTCTTTGATAGGAGCTAAGTTGTCGTTAAGAAAGGCCCGTTCTTCTGCGCTAAGTAAGTTATCCAGTGCAAGCGGGCACAAGATAAGATCGACTTGTTGCAAAATATCCCTAGACAGATAATCTTGATCATACAGAGCGCCGCGTCCCGGGGTGTCCACAAAAATCCCCTGCGTTTTAACCAAGCGAAAGTCGCCGTATACATCTACACGATCAACACTCTTTGCCGAGTTTTCGTTAAAACCCTCTGCAATCTGGCTGACATATTGGGGGAAGGTTTCTATGTCGATCTCTTCCGAACCCTTGCCGTTGTTGTAATAAACAATAGCTCCTTTTTTGCCCTCTCTGTCCGGGTAAAGTGCGGAGTCCAAAAATCTTACGACTGCCCCCGTACAAGTTTTAACAGAAACTGGCGAAATGATTGGGTTTGCAGTGTCTCCAAGCAAGGCGTTTAACAGGGTTGATTTTCCACGGTTGACAAAACCTATAAGCGCTATTTGATAGCGGTCTTCTTGTATGCCCTTTAGCCGGGCCTGCAGCTCTTTGCCGCGCTCTTGGTACTCTTTGCTTTTTTGCCTGCCAAGCAGAGCGGAATAATCGCCCACTATTTTTCCAAGAGCCTGTTTTCTTTCTTCCAAATTCAAGTTTTTCATTCTTGCCTCCTGTTTTGTTTTACGACATAGCGTCAAATCTGAGCTTGTAGTTTTCGATATCCGGCATTTTGTCGGCAATATCGCTTTCTGTCATTTTTATTTTGCCCTTTTCCCGCTTTGTAATGTCGTTAATAGTTTCGTTTCCGCAACGTTCTATTTGCTCCTTCAAAGCGGCAAAGTATTCCCTGATTTTTGAACGCACATTTTCATCGACATCTGGCCAGTTGTCGTTGATTTCTTTCTGCATCCGGGTTCTGAACACGTTGAATCCTATGTCCCCTATTACTTTTAAGCCCTGTTCAAAAATTTTGTTGATAAAGGGGCTTAACATATTGATAAGAAAGAACTGTGGCAGAGCCATAACCATTCCGCCTACGCCGAAAAGTCCTGTACCAAATCTGGTTATAAATGTGTACGCCATTAAGCCGGTGCTTGCAAGTTCCGGCGGGATGTAAAGGTTTTGCCCCCAGCGGGTCGGCAGATTAACGGCCAACTGGGTTTCGCCCTGGGCTGCGGGTAACTGTACGGCTTCCAGATCGGCAAAGGTTTTGCCACGAATTTGTTCTTCCGCTTCGGAAAATTCGTTCATAAGGAATGCGTTGATCTGCCCCTGTACTGATCCCAGCAACTGGTTGGGCTGGTTTAACTGCGCTTCGTTTGCATTTCTTATGATGTCGCTTACTTCGTCTTTTATTTTGCCAAGTAAAACCGACCATTTGTTAAGAACGCTGCCTTCCAGTTTTGCAATTTCGTTTTTTTGAGAACCAATAATCCGGTTCATTTCCCGCTTGGCCTGGTTCATTCTGTCTTCGGCCTCTGCTTTTAGTCTTGCGCGTTCCTGCTGATTTTGCATTTTGCCAATTTGCATGGCTTCTTCGCACAATTTGCTAAAAGAGGCCGCCGTGTTTTTTATCCGTTGCGAAATGCCGGCCTCTCTTGCCTTTTGTAAATCTTTCTGCAAAAAATCTGCAAGAGCGTCTTGGAATTTCTGCAAGCCGCTGTCTGCCAATGCCGGCTTTTTGCAAGAAAGCGGGAAAACGTGCGCAAGGATGCCCATGTCGGAAAGCATTTTTTTGCGCTCTGCAATGACTGCTTCCATTTCTTCGCCCGCTTGGTCAATTTTGTTCATAACCACAAAAAGACGGTCCCCTTTGCCTTCTTTTTGCAGTTTTTTTATGAACTCTTTATCTTTCGCCTCAAGGTAGAGATCGACTACAAGAATAATGGCATCGGCATTTTCGGCGGCGTTCATTGCAATTTTGGCAGTGTCGCCGCTTGCCTGCAAGCCGGGGGTGTCGATTAACATTGCGCCATGTTTTAGAATGTCGGCGTTGACGGCGGCAAAAACATTTAACACCGGCGGCTCTTCGGGAATGTCGGCGATTTCTTCCAGTTTGATTGTGTGCAGGTCGTCGTTAAAGTCGTGATACCAAGCGGCTTCGCCGTCGCTTTCCCCGTGCCAAAGCCATGCAAGGGTTTTGGTAGTTTCGCCGGGCGTGGCTTTTAGGATTTCCTTGCCCAGCAGTTTGTTCAATAGGGTTGATTTCCCCGTGCTAAAGCGCCCGGCAATAAGCACTGTGTAGGTATCGTCATTTAGCTGTCTTAAAATCCCGTCGATCATTGAATAGTAGGCTTCGGGGGCTTCCAGTGTTTCCGCCGTTTTTACAAGCAGTTCTATTCGCTCTTTGATTTTATGGTCTTTGACGATGTAGCCCAGGTTTTCCGGCAGCGAAACTTGCAATTCGCGAAAATCTTCCCTGCCGATCTCTTGCCGGCCGTCTAGCGGCATTTTTTCTTTCAGGTAATTATGAACGACTCCGCCGCCGGCCATGACCATAGGCGCGGCGGTTTTTGCCATTGCCGCCCCTGCTACAGCCCCTTTTATTGCTATTGGGGCAAGTGTTTTGGCAACGGCCGCCCCGGCCATAAATACGGCGGCTATTTTTGCGCCTGCTGCAAGTGCTATAGGCATTTCAACCCCCTGTCTTGCCAAGAGGCTGTTGGTTGTGCGCTAAAACGGCCTGTCTTTCTAGTTGCCGTCCACGGGGGG
>WRKI01000212.1 GCA_009778155.1 Spirochaetota bacterium | reverse complement strand
GGGGGGGGTAGATACAGCTATTCCCTGCGTCTAAAATCTTAGACAGATTTTGAGTATAAACCACCGATCCCTCCCTTTTTACAAATTTCGCCCCGGCAATACTGCCAGTAACGGCGTATACTAACAGTATCGCCTTTTTTCCAAAAACTGTCAAGTCCTTTTGCAACTTTTTTCTAAAAAAAATTGCAAAATTTTTAGCCCGCGCTGAATTTCTGCCCAAAATACCCCCGGCTGCACGCCGGCAATGGCATTTCCTAGAACAGTCTATCATTTTGGCAAAAGCCTGTCAAGTCTTTTTGCAATTTTTTTTGCCAAACCGCGAAAAAAGCTCCATATTGCGTCTTGCGCCCGCCGGCAAACCGGGAAAAACCTCGGGGACAGGGCAACCGCTTGCCGGGTTTTCTCTGGCAAGTCTGCACACGGGGCTACAGGCTTTTTATTGTTTCAATGTCAAGCCCGGTAAGCCCGTGTATCGTTTCCAAAGGAATGCCGGCGGCAAGGGCTTTTCTGGCGATAGCCTTCTCAGCTTCGGCTTTGCCTTCAGCCCTACCTTCAGCCTTTCCTTCGGCTCTGCCTTCCCGACGGGCGAAGTCTCTTTCCATCCTTTTGTCCACCTCGTATATCTGGCGGGACTCTAGCAGCATTCGTGCGCGCTGGTCTTCTGACAGTTCTTCCAAAATCGCTACCGCTTGCTTTATCTTCGTTTTCGGGTGCGTTTCCGCTAGCATCTCAAACTCCTTCTTATCTATCAATGTAAAAAACTTCGTCCATGCCCAAAGTTCTGTCCCGTCGTCCTTTTCTGGCAGCTTGGGCAGTTCCAATATGTGGATTTCCTGCACTTCAGAAAATTCCCGCTTGGTATCTGGATCGTACATGGTAAAGCGACTGTGGTAGTTCCCATTGTCTGGAAACAGTTTGTAATCGGTAATGATTATGCTTACCACTTTCTGAATATCGGAATAGTCGCTGCCTTTGCTCATCTGCTCTGTGATCATTTTCGCTTGGTAAAAGCTTGCCCGCTTGGCAAAGTCGCTTTTGGGCTGCATTTGTAACTCGACATCTATCGTTATGCGGCTCTTTGTTTTTACTTTTACGTCAAGTACGCCCAGTTTGTCGTCCTCTCGTTCCCTCAGCAAATGCGGGTCTACGATTATAACTTCCTCGTATTCTTCGGCGGGTAGGCTGAGTACTGGTTCTAACAAGCCAGTCAATATGCCCACGTTTTTGGGGTCCCCGAAGATTATTTTAAACACGAAGTCGATTTTAGGGGACAAAAGGCTGTCGCTTTCGCGCTTTGTTGCTATATCGCTCATGCTTTTATGATACGCGCTTTGTCGCTTTCTGTCTAGTCTTTCGGGTGGGTTCTATCTCCTATGGCTGCGTCTGGCAAGGGCTGGCAGAAGAAGCCGAAAAGGGGGTTGCGTGGTTTAATTCCTGTTCAGCGCCGGCAAATATCCATGTTGGAATCCCGAGAAGTAAGCGGAATTTACCAAGGGGCTTCGCTTGTTCCAGAAATGCTGGAACGGTATAAAAGCCGCTCCGCCACGAAAAAAGACAGGTTTGCCTAATGGTTGAAGTTTATCGGTTGGGGGTTGTTTGCATTTTGGAAACAGCCGCTTTTTCAGAAAAAACGGCTTGACAAATCCCCCAAAAGTTGTTATTCTTAATATAGCGACTTTGATTTTTTCAAAGCTGTGCCTACCTGGTGAAGGATAGGTAGCCACTTTGCAAGGAGGCCTTGTATCTTTGCAAACTTCCAGGAGGGTCAATCCCTCCTGCTTTTATTTTAAACTCCTAATGCTGCGCTTGTGTGTCTTTCCCGTTCCGTCAAGGGTGAGTATTAGCCAGCCCTTTGTCGTTCCTGTGTATGTTGGTTTATTCAATACTCTGTTTACCATGCTAAAAACTTCATCTTTTGTAATATTTGGGTTGGATATTCTTAAATACACGTTGTCGCTTTGCCTGCGAGATTTGCTGAAACGTTCCGCTACGCGGTCTATATTGCCGGTTATCGTTTTGAATTCATACAGCTCGCCGTTCAGAAGGGCATCAGGCCCGGAAACAGGTTTGCCATCCTCATCTTTTGCCTTGGGCAGCAAATAGACGCAATCGCCTCTGTCCGTTAGTATTTTTGCCTGTCTTATTTCCTTGGCAAGGGTGTTTTTGTCGCCTTCCAAAATTTTAGGGTGCGCCACTTTGATTCCCTTAAAATCATCATGGCCGCTGATGCCTTTAATTTGAGATTCCGCTTCCGATACGTCGATCCATTTTTCATTAGGGAAGCGTCTTTTTGCCGCCGCCTCTGTCTTCTCCGCATTTTCCTTGTTCCTGTTGACCATTTCGAGTTATTGTATCACAAGCCAGATATGGAATCAAATACGGCACGATGCCGACTTTGCTCTGTCTTTTCTCTTTTTCCTTCGCCCAAGCCCGCAAACATGGATTCCCCGCCGGGGTTTTCTCGCCGGGCAACCGCTCCCGGCAAAGCTCGCAAAGCCCCGGCCTAGGGCATGGATACGCGCCGCAAAAAATGCTAAACTGGGGAATGCGAAACATTGCCCCCCACATGGTGCAGACATGAGACAGCCCATAAACCCAGCCAAACTAATGGACTCAAAAAACGGAGCTCCCTATTGGGTTGTGGAGGTACGAAATGAATAATTTGGAGAAAGAGTATATTTACTTCAAGAGTAAAACTGCTGGCAATGAGTTTATAGCGAATGAAATCAGAGCTATACAAGAAGGCGGTGGCATTGTCAGCTTCAAAGACGATGTTACAGACTTAATTTATACCTGCGCCGATGGCGATGAATGCCATGTAGATGTGTATCCAAGACTTTACTGGAGCCTTGTGCTGCACGGAGAAATTGAAGAAGTGGAGCTAACAGAAGAAGAAGTCAAAGCGGAAAAAACAGCGGAGTTTTCTGTCCGCAGGATTTTATACAAAGAAGCATTTTCCCGGGTCCGCGAATACGTCGAAAAAGCCCGCCGGGACATTGCCGAAGGGCTAATCACCGTGGAAACCCCCGAAACCCTAGCCAGCCAGCCTGCCGGCAGGTAGGACGGTAAGCCCCAGCGAACCTCCGGGTTACGGCTTGCTCCCAGGGCGGCCATTCGCTGGCTTTCGCTCGCAAGGCAGTCGCCCACAGAGTAAACCCCCGTGGTTAAACTGCTTCCCGCCCCGGCAAGGAATCCACCGCCAGCTTGCTGGGAACAGCCGCTTTCAAACGCTTGAAAGACCTTGCTGTTTTTGATAAACTTAACTCATGATAATAGAATACCCAACAAAACATTTTGAAAAGTACATGGACTCAATCAATACCCGTGATTTTTCGCAAGTGGCGAAATTGCTTTGCAAAAATGCTACCTTTTGTTATTCAGGACAAAAGAAAACCGACCTAGAAAAAGTCAAGGCTTTTCACGAAAACTTTTGGGATGTAGTCAAAGACAGCAAATGGTGGGCAACAGACATTGCAATAGTTCTTGATAGCGAAAAATGCCAAGTCTACACATACCAATACAATTATAGCGGCAAAGTGGACGGCGAACTTGTCGAGGGCAATGGACGATCAACCGACGTGTTTGTGAAAAACAATGGCCAGTGGGAGCTACTGCACGAACATAGCAGTTCCGAAGCCCCAAACCACGACGACTAAGCAAAAGTCAAATCGCAAACAGAGCGGCCGTTTATGCTATTCTGCTAGTGAAACACTGATTAGCTTCGAGTTAATCAGTGTTTCACTATGTATCTCTGGAACATATCATCAAAAAAAGCAACTAAAATCGGAAAAACTTCATCAAAACCTTCTGGGGCCTCTACACCAGAACTTCCTACATCATGACCCGAAGCTGAAATACAGCGATTGGAACTTGAAATCGCCCTTAGCCAAAAGAAAGAATCATGAAGGGAGCGGTTTTCTGGGGCGCGAAAACCATTCCAAGCCGATATATTATAACTCATTAATATTTGCCTTAGCTGTTCCATGTAGGCCGGGGATATATCCCATACTTGACCAGAAATAACTTCACGGTTTTCCCAATCCCAACTTCCCCAATCCCAACGACCGGCAAAAACATCGCTACGATCATCAAATTCATATTCATCAGATAAGGGGATAAGTTGTGTTGTAATGTATGCCCCGGTAAATAAATATTGCGAAACAGGTTCATCGCGCCATAGCTCATCACGCCATATAATAACAAACTCATATCGGTGGTGTGTGTTGCCGTCAATATACCCATAGGTAAAATTAATGTGTTCAATATTATCATAATCAAAATTAGGCGTGCATGAATTGATTATCAAGACAAACATAAACAAAAAAGCAATTCTTGTAAATTTTCCCCCTAGAGCTGTTTGGGAGCTTGCGGAAAGTTTATTGTCCACGCAACCCATGTGAGCAACTTTGCGCTTTGCCAAAAAGCCAGAGCCATTCGCACCGACTTTCGGCGTAATCTTTGTCCATTTTTCGGAGAGTGCAAAAGCCTCTTCTTCGGTCATTCTAGCCATTTTCTATCCTCTACTTATCCCGATTATATACCCCCGCTTGAATCTCGTCAAGACCTTCCCCAAAGCCCCCGCCGGCAGGCGCGACGGTAAAAAAACGCCCAAAATGCCGTTTTTGGCAAAGTATTTCTTTACAGCTTCGGCTTTTCGGTATAAAATAAACAATGCAGGCTCAACGTCCTTCTATTATACAAGACCAGCGGCTCAAAATGAACCCGCAACTCTATCAATCGCTAAAGATAATGGAGCTGCCGGTGATAGAGTTGCGGGAAAGGATCGAACAAGAGCTTGAAAACAACCCCGCTTTGGAGCTTCTAGAAGACCGAAGCCAAGTTTCGCTGGAAAATGCCGACGACCTGCGTAAAGAAGAATACGATTATTTCGAGACCAGCTCCGACTCCGGACGTTTGCGCTACGGCAGCGACGAAGATTCCGAGGAACACAGACGCTTTATCGAAGGCGTGCTTACCCGGCCGCAAACCTTGCAGGAACACCTTTTGTGGCAGCTTCAGCTTGAACCTGTTGACAACGAGCTAAGAACGGTCGCGGCAACCCTGATACAAAACCTTGACGACGACGGCTTTCACAAAGCCCCGCCGGAAACCATTTTCAACACGAAACCCAAGCCCGCCCGGCTTTCCCAAGCAATGCAACTGGTAAGAGGGCTTGATCCGCAGGGAACCTGCTGCGCGAACTACAAGGAATCGCTCAAAATCCAGTTTGCCCTGTCCTACGGGGATGAAGGCTCTTGCGAAGTCGAAAAAATTCTGGAACACCTTGATCTTGTAGAGCGGGGAAAGTTTGCAGCCCTGGCAAAAATAATCAAGCCGGGCTGTGGAAATACCGATATAGAAGAATTGCGCCTTTTTTGCGAGGATATAAAAAGATTAAACCCCTTTCCCGGCAGGGCCTTTTCCCCCGCAACCGTGCGCTATGTTGTGCCGGATGTCCATATCGTCAAAGACGGGGGCGACTTTGTGATAGTTCTAAACGATGAAGCCATTCCCGTTTTGGGCATAAGTTCTTTTTTTGAAAAACTGAGCGGCCTGCCAAACGGGAATGCCGCAAACGACTTTGTAAAAGAAAACCTCCGGGAGGCGCGGCTCTTTATTCAGCAGTTGAACAAGCGGAATTTAACCCTGTTGCGGGTGGTCAAGTCGATTTTGGACTTCCAAAAGCCTTTTTTCATGGAAGGCCCCAAAAGGCTCGCCCCGCTTACGCTTTCGTCCATAGCCAGAGACCTGTCCATGCACGAAAGCACGGTTTCCCGGTGCGCCAACGGAAAGTACATACAGTGCGAATGGGGCATTTTCGAGCTAAGGTACTTTTTCGCCAATTCTGTCAGCCCGCGTCAGGCAGACGGCATGGAAACCGCCACGAATTTCTCCAAAGGGGGAATCAAGGAAATAATCAAGGAAATAATCGCTGTGGAAAACCGGCGGCTTTCCGACAAAGATATTACAGATTTGCTTCAGCGCCGGGGAATTGCGCTTGCCCGCCGTACTGTGGCAAAATATAGAAAGGAACTTGACGTGGGGTCTTCGTACACCCGCTAGTTCTAAAGAAGCGCTGATTAGCTTCGAGTTAATCAGCGTTTCCCTAAAAAAACAATGGAGGCTTGAAATGAACACAGACATTAAAGCGTTGCGCTTTGACTTCAACGACGATGCAAAAGAGTATTTGCACAAAAAACTCGACAGAATCCACAATGCCGAAAGCATGATTGTAGATTTGCTAATCACCCTTGCCAAGGACAAGGAGTTTTCCGCAGAGGCAAAGGTAAACTTCAACTGGGGCGTTTCGGTTCATGTAAAAGAAAGCGATTTCGAGCTTAGGGCGGCCATAGACAAAATGATAGACAAACTGGAAGCCAAGGTGAACAAGGAAAAAGAAAAAAAGCAGGATAAAAGGAAGTCGGGCTAGTGATAGACATAAGAAGCGATACCGTTACTCTGCCAACCGAGACAATGCGAAAAGCGATGGCGGCGGCAGAGTTGGGAGACGATGTTTACGGCGATGACCCGACAGTCAAGAAACTGGAAGCCCTGGGCGCGGAGATCATGGGCAAGGAGGCCTCTCTTTTTGTCCCTTCCGGGACATTCGGAAACCAGCTTGCCCTCTTTACTTGGTGCCAGCGCGGCAGCGAGGTTGTTCTTGGGGACGAGTGCCATATTGTTGTGCACGAGGGCGGCGCGGCCGCAATCATTCCGGGGGTTCAACTGCGTTGCATATCCGCCCCATACGGCGTTCTTAGGCCGGAAGAGTTGCAAAAACGCTTGCGGACTACTAACCGGGACAGCCTTCACGAACCGGCGACTTCGCTCATCTGCCTTGAGAACACCCACGGCTCCGGCCGGCCGGTGTCGCTTGCAGACATGGATGCCGTTAGGGATGTCGCGCTAAGCTTTGCCTTGCCGGTGCACTTGGACGGGGCGCGGATTTTCAACGCCGCCGCCGCCTTGGGCTGTACGGCCGCCGACATTGCCACAAGGGCGGACTCTGTCATGCTGTGTCTTTCCAAGGGGCTTTGCGCCCCGGTTGGCTCGCTTTTGGCCGGCCCACGGGACTTTATCGAAAAGGCGCGGCTCAAGCGAAAAATCATGGGCGGCGGCCTGCGGCAGGCCGGGGTTCTTGCGGCGGCCGGCATTTTGGCCTTGACGGATCACCCTCAGCTTCTTGCCGCAGACCATGCGCGCGCCCAAAAGCTGGCGCAGGGGTTGGCAAAAATCAAGGGGCTAAGGGTCGATATGGAAGCGGTTGCGACAAACATGGTTTTTTTCAGCAGGGATGGTTCCACCGCAGAGTTCGACGAAGCGGTTGCCGGCGCTTTTGCCAAGCGGGGGATACGCATAAACGCGCCCCGCGACGGCAAGTATCGCTTTGTAACGCACCACGGGATTGGCGACGGTGAATTGGCCGCTGTTTTAAGCGCGGCCACGGAAGTTTTCGCATGAGCCATAACGATTTGAACTTGCCGCCGGTAAAGTATCTGCCCCGTCTTGAGCAGGTCTGGGACTGGATGGACAGCGAGGGTATCTCTCTTGTTATGCTGGAGGATGCGAGCGGCCGTCGCGACCAAAGTGTCCGCTGGCTTACCGGGCAGCCGGGCGACGCTCTGCTCTTTCTCTCTTTTAACCGCCGCGCTCTTCTTGTGCCTTGGGACATCAATCTGGCTAGGCAGTTTGTAAACGAGCCGGCTATCGAGATTGCCCCCTACACGGAGTACGGCAGGCTCCCGAAAAAGGCTGTTGCCGCCGCCGCTAAAAGGCTGGGTATTGCCAATGGTTCCAAAATCGAGATTCCTTCTATCACTCCCTATCCGTCATTTTTGGACTTTGTCGGCGAGCTTGCGGACTTCGACATTATCTGCCGGGAGAAGGGGGCTTCTGCCGAGTTCAAAAGGTTTCGCACTTACAAAGACGACGAAGAGATTGCGATTTACCGCAAGGCGGCGGAGATTACTAACGGTCTGATCGATCTTATAGAGGCGGATGTCAAAAGCGGAAAGATCAAGACGGAAGCTGATGCCGCTTTGTTAATCGAAACGGAGTCTAGGCGGCATGGTTGCGAGGGGCCTGGTTTTGGAACTTTGGCGGCGGGCGTTCACCGCAGTTTTGCTATTCATGCTTTCCCCCAATACACTTTTGCTCCTTTTGCTGGTCCGGGGCTTTCTATTTTGGATTTTGGTGTTAGGCTGGCAGGTTACACTACGGATGTTACTCTTACGTTTGCCCGAAGTCTTAATCCCCAGCAAGAAAGGTTGGTGGCTCTTGTGGAAAGGGCTTATGAAAAATGTCTTGCCTTGGCTCAGCCCGGTGTCCCGGCTTCGGACGTTGGTATTGCGATTGAAAAGCTTTTCGCCAAGGAAAAAAAGAAGATGCCTCACGGTCTTGGTCATGGTGTGGGTCTTGACGAGCACGAGTACCCGGTGTTCAGAGCCGAAAAGGACAACGAGTGGACTTTAGAGCCGGGCATGGTTTTCACTCTTGAACCGGGTCTCTACGATCCTGCGGAGGGTGGTTGCCGTCTGGAAAACGACATTCTCTTGACCCCGGCGGGTCAAGAGGTTCTCACAAAGTCCCGCATTATCCGCCTGTAGGGGGGCGGGGGGCTGTCCGTCGGGACAACCTCCCGCCAGCTTTCCTCCGTAAGCTTGGAAACAGGGGTTTTCCCCCGTCCGGGGCAAAATCCGCCTTAAAACCGAAACCCCCTGTAAAAACCCGAAAAAAAAATCGCAAAACGTTGCTCAAGGGATTGACAAACAGGCGAAAAAAAGGTATACTTGGCAAAGAAACACCTTAAAACCCCCGTTGGGGGCTTTAAGAAGGTTCTCAAAGTTGAAACCCCTTGGCTGTTAGCCGGGGGAGGGAATTGCAGGCAAAAAACCAAGGAGGCAAAGACACTACAAATGACGCTAAATCGTTACCAGGACATAGCTTATACCCC
>WRKI01000211.1 GCA_009778155.1 Spirochaetota bacterium | reverse complement strand
AGGCACAAAGGATTAGGGAAGGTGGGCGGATTTCGGCTTTCGCACCTAGCTTTTGCCGGCAACCGGGCGGCAAGCGCGGCCTTATCAAAATCGCTTCCCTTATCAAAATCGCTTCAATCTCCCTTAAAAACCTTTGTGCCTCCGTGTGAGCTTCCTCTTCTTCCTTTGTGCCTTCGTGCCTTTGTGCCTTTGTGTGAGATATTTCCGAGGTTCGTGCCGTTCATGCGTTTGTCGTGGTATCGGTGAAAATTCCTCTTGCTTTATTCTGGGTTTTGGGTTATGATATAAAAAAGCACTCTATCAGGTTGAGGCAAAATGGGCGTTACCATAAAAAAGGGGCGGGGAAAAATCGCTTTTAAAACGGCGTTTTCTACCCCTTCGATTTTCGCGGTGTTAAACAAAAACTCTCGCTTAAAAGAGCCGGCTCGCGGTTCCCCCGGCTTGGACACGCCAAAACGCAAGCTTTCCTTGAATCCTCTAAAAACTCTGAAACCGCGCCCTGCACACGGGGGCAAGGGACACTTCGTATACAATCCGGTTGTACCGGGGCATAATATTTTAAGGGGCAGCGCCCCAAAAGGAGTCTTCAGTGAGTTACACAACGGATCGAATTAAAAATGTTGCCATAGCCGGTCACGGGCAGACCGGCAAAACAACGCTTTTCGAGAACCTCTTGTTTGCCGGCGGGGAAATCCCCAAAACGGAAACTACGGATTCTGGCAAAACAACCAGCGATTTCACCGCGGAAGAAGTCGAGCGCAAAATCTCGATTCATGCCGCAATGGGGCACATCGAGCGGGGCGGGCTTAAAATCAATCTTTTGGACACCCCCGGCTCTTCGGACTTTTCCGGCGGCGTGGTTTTAAGCTTCCGCGCCGCGGAGTTCGCGCTTTTGCTCGTGGACGGCAGAGCCGGCGTTCAAATTGAAACGGTAAAACTGTGGCGCAACCTTGACGAGCTTGCCAAACCGCGCGGCGTTTTTATCAACAAGCTGGATGTCGAACACGCCGACTTTTCCAAATGCCTTGCGGACATCAAGGAAAAGTTCAAAATCGAAGCGGTTCCCGTTACCCTGCCTATGGGAGCCGGCGGCGCGTTCAAAGGCGTGATCGACCTTCTGCACGACAAAGCCTACTTTATACAAGCGGGCGCGCTGGAGAAGGAAGGCCCCGTGCCGGATGAATACAAGGCCGCCGCCGCCGAGGCGCGGGAAAAGCTGATCGAGGCGGCCGCCGACGGCGACGACCATCTTATGGAGCTTTACCTTGAAAAAGGATCGCTTTCCGCCGAAGAGATGGCCAAGGGGCTGGTTTTGGCCTTGGCTCAGAACAAATATGTGCCGGCCTTTGCGGGTGTCGCCCTTAAAACCTGCGGGGTTACCGCCCTTATCGACTTTATAACCGCCGCCGGCCCCAGTCCGCGCTCGAACAAGGATGCGGTGATTGACGGCGAGGGCAACAGGAAGGAGATCGCTATCGACCCGGACAAGCCGCTTTCGGGCTTGGTGATCAGAACGAACTACGACCAGTTTTCCGGCAAGCTGTCGTGGGTAAAACTGATAACGGGCAAGCTGTCCGCCGACACCGAAGCTTTCAATTTTACCGAAAACAAAAAAGAGCGCATCGGCAAGATTTACACCTGCCAAGGCAAAAAGCTGGAAGAGGTCAAGGAGCTTTTCGCCGGGGACATCGGCATTATCACAAAATCGGCCAGCTTGAAGACGAATGACACCCTTGCCGCCCAAGATGTAACAATGGGCTTTGCCCCCTTGCGACTGCCGGAGCCGGTTCACTCGGTGGCGGTCAACGCGACTTCCAAAAAAGACGACGACAAACTGGGCGAACAGCTTGTGCGGGCGGCGGAAGAAGACAAAACCTTCCGTTATGTGTTCAACGCGGAAACCAAGGAAACGGTGGTCTCCGGCATGGGCGAGCTTCACATCAACATCATTCTGGATAAAATCAAGACGAACCAGAAGGTAGAGGTTGAAACCCGCGTCCCAAGGGTGGCCTACCGGGAGACGATTACCAAAAAGGCCGGCGCGGAATACACCCACAAAAAACAGTCCGGCGGCCACGGCCAGTACGGAAAGGTCATGCTGGAGGTCGCGCCCCTGCCTCGCGGGGAAAACTATCAGTTTGTCAACGCCATTTTCGGCGGGGCAATACCTAAGAACTTTATTCCCGGCGTGGAAAAGGGCGTAGTCCAAGGCATGGAGCACGGTACTATGGCGCAGTATCCTGTCGTGGACGTGGAAGTGAAGATCGTGGACGGAAAGTACCACCCGGTTGACTCTTCGGAGTTGTCCTTCAAGCTGGCCGCCCGCAACGCCTTCAGGGAGGCGATGCGTCAGGCCAGCCCGACCTTGCTTGAGCCGATCATGAACCTTACGGTCTTTGTCGAGGACAAGTATTTGGGCGATGTTATGAGCGATCTTTCCAGCAAGCGCGGGAAGATTCTGGGGCAGGATTCCTCCGGGGGCATTGCCGAGATTCGCGCCGAGGTTCCGCAGGCGGAGCTTTTGCGTTACTCGATTGACTTGCGCTCGATTACATCCGGCACCGGCTCTTTCAGCGTGGCGTTCTCGCACTACTCGCCGATTTCCGGGCGCATTTCGGACGATGTTATCAAGGCCAGGGAAGCGTTCAAGTTCCAAGAGGCTGACGAGTAAGATTCCGGGCAGGGCCTTTGCGCTAAAAGCGGCGGTGTTTTTGGCGCGAAGGCCGGGCCGGGCCGGGGAAGGTGGAAGTTATGGACGCAAAAGAGACTGTCTTGCAATTTGTGGCCGGCAAAATTGACGCGAAGGCCTTTACGGATGCCCTGTATGCAGAGCCTTTAATGGAAGAATTCCTTGGCGATCCTTCCGTTGACTGGCACGGAACCTTTGTCGGCAGGAGCGCCGCAAATTTGCATCACTACCTGCTGGAGCTGGACTTCTCCCGTACAAGCGACAAAATGGACGCGCTTGAGGCCTTGGAGCTTTTCCTTGAAAAAAAGGGTATCCCCTACAGCAAGGACACGGAGGCAGAGGCGCGGTACGGGCTTTTGCACGATTTGATGCTGGACACGGAGCCGTCATACTTGGATGTGGGCTATGATTTTTTCGAGAAGCACATTGCCCCGGCAGACATAAAAATGCCCAAGGCGGAGCTTAAAAAAACCGCGCGGGAAAACTACGGGAAGTTTTTCAAGTACCAGACAAAGCCGCCGTCATGGATACAAGGCCCTGAATGGCCGGTCAAAGGTGAAACGCCCCTGTTTTTTGTCGGCCAGTTACAGTTAAAGCTGAACCACGAGGCCTTCCACGACGAGGGCGCGGTTTATGTTTTTCTGGATATCGCAAACGGAGAAATCGAAACCGTGCGGCAGTTCTATTGAAGCTGGCCTCCAAAAACTCCAGATGGGGTTTTTGGAGGTTGCCTTAAGGTGTTTGGGAAACGATGATTAGCGTCGAATCATCGTTTCCTTAACACAAGGAGCAGGGGGAAGTGGTCGCTCATGCCGATGCCTGTCCTTGGGTTAAAAGCCGCCGGGCTTCCCCTGGAGTTGGCGAAAGGCGGGCTGTCAATGACGATGAAGTCCGCGTAGACCCAAGGCGAGCCGCCGAAAAAGCCGGCGGAAAGCAAAAAGTGATCGATTGTCTGCCAACTGTTCCTAAAAAAATAGGAGCCGCCCCCGGCATGATACCAAGGCGAGAAAAAAACAAAGGTATCCTCCGGAAAATAGCGCGGGAGGGGCGGTTTTTCGCCGCTTGTAACCAGAAAATCCATTTGCAAACCGCCGGCCGCCTTTGCCGCCTCCGGGTGGTCGCTAAGAAGGGCATATACCGCCGCTCCCCGCCGGAAAAAATCATCGTGGTTTACGTTAAGGTCGCCCAGTATGATGACAAGGGGGTTTTCCTCCGCGGCCGCAAGCTCCCTAAGCCTGCGAAGACTTACCCGGGCGGAGGCCATTCGCTGGGCTTCTGTCGCGTCTGCCCCGCCGACTTTGGACTTCCAGTGGTTGTTGAAAATGACCAGACGCTGGCCGCCGGCATCGATATGCACCTCCTGCACCGGCCTTGGGGCGGTTATCCCGTTTAAGTAAACCGAGTGCGCCGCCGTTTTTTCCAAGGGGTACCTGCTTATAACGCCAAGGCCGACCGGCGCGCCGGGGTTGGCCGCAAAGTGCGTCCAATGGTAGCCGGGCAAAAGTGCGGCAAGGTCTTGCAGAGCCTCTTTGGAGCCGACTTCCTGCACGGCGATAAGGTCTGGCGGCGGGTGTATCTGGCTAATGGCCGCCGCCATGACGTTGAGCCTGCCAAGGTATTTTTCCGCCGACCAGCCTGCCGAGCCGCGAAACTGATCGTAGCGGCTGCCCGTGTCGCTTGCATCGAACAAGTTGTGCAAGTTCCATGTCATTAAAACGAGGCTTTGCCCGCTTTGCCCGCTTCGCCCGCTTGGCCCGTGTTGCCCGCTGTCCTCGTTTTGCGCCCTGGAAAGGCTGCAAGCGAAAAGCGACAATGCGATAAACGCAAAAAACAGCCCCGCGAAAAGCCCCCTCTTTTTCCGATTTTTCATATTTGCCTCCATAAAATAGCGCCGCCAGTTGACCTTAAGCCAAGCGGCGGCTGTTTAGCTGTTTATGGCACGCAGATGCGCCGCGCTTTAGCCGGCAGCGATTTTTTTTGCGTTTTTTTGTCTGCCAAGTCCCTGCCGGCCGTCCCTTCGGAAAGCACCTCTATTATAAAATCGGGGGCGCCTTCGCAGTTTTTTTTCCCGAAAACCTTCCCCTCGTCGCAGACTACGATAATGTTCGGTCTTACAACCGTTTGGTCTGAATCGCCTTCTTGGTAAAAAGGCCGGACATCCAGCTCTGAATACACATTGCAGGCCTTACCCCTAAAGTGGCTCTTTAACTGCCAGAACAATTCGCCGCAAACCCACCGGTGCCATTCCGTGGGGGAAGACATCAAATACACCGCCCCGTCTATAAGCTCAAGCCGTATGTCGTCATCCCATTTTTCATAGTCCCTATAGGTAAAACCTCTGGCCGGCGGTTCAAACGAGAGGGGCTTGTCATTTTTTTCCAGAAAATACGCCATAATTCCGCGCTCCTGTTGACAAGCTAGCATAAAAAACACATTCCGTAAAGCTGCCCCTTCACAGTTTCTCGCAGGGCTTGCCCCTAGCCGCCCCCGGTGATTCTTCCTCAAGCCGCTCTTCACTTTTTTTGCAAAGAGCTTTATAATTGTAGCTATTCCAAGCCGGCGCATTTGTTTGCCGGCGGGCTATTTCAAAACAAAGGGGCAGTGGGGGTTATGAACGAAAATAATGTTGATTTTTCTATAGAGGATTTAGGCAAGTGCAGCATCCCGTCGCCGATCATTATGTCTACGGTAACAGGCGAAAAAATGATCAATTATGTCCAAGACGATTTTTTCTCGCGTCTTTCCATTAGGGTTAAGCCGGGGCCTCAGCCCCATGTTAAAAAAAACCAGATTCTTCAGCGGGCGGGGCCTAGGGAGTTAATTTATTTCACGCCGGCCCATGTGCACGCCGGCATCGTAAGCTGCGGCGGCCTGTGCCCCGGCATCAACAATGTGATCCGCGCTATCGTGCGCTGTCTGTGGCATCGCTACGGGGTAACCCGCATTTCCGGCATCCGATACGGCTACCGGGGCTTCCTGCCGGAGTCGCAGATCAGCACGCTTCAGCTTAATCCGGGGGAGGTTGACGACATTCACAAGATCGGCGGCACTCTTCTGGGCAGCGCGCGCGGCGGCGGCGACACTTCCAAAATCGTGGACACAATAGAAAAACTCAATCTGAATATGCTTTTTACGATTGGCGGGGACGGCACGCAAAAGGGCGCTCTGCAAATTGCCGAAGAAATCGAAAAACGCCGGCTTAAAATTGCGGTTGTGGGCATCCCGAAAACGGTTGACAACGACTTCAGCCTTATTGACCGTTCTTTCGGCTTTAACACGGCGGTTGACAAAGCGGTCGAGGTTGTGTCGGCCGCCCACATGGAGGCTTCCTCGGCGATTAACGGCATCGGCCTTGTCAAGGTCATGGGGCGGGAGTCCGGCTACATTGCCGCCTGCACAGCTCTGGCAAGCCACGAGGTAAACTTTGTGCTTATCCCGGAGGTTCCTTTCGACCTTGACGGCCCCAACGGGTTTTTAACCCACCTTGAAAAGCGTATCAAAAAGAGCCAGCACGCGGTTATTATCGTGGCGGAAGGGGCTATGCAGGACAAGCTTTTAACCGAAAAAACCCACGATGCAAGCGGCAATTTAAAGCTGGCCGACGTGGGGACTTACCTGCGCGACCGGATAAACAAGCATTTTGACGATATTCACATGGAGGTCAATCTAAAGTACATTGACCCAAGCTACGCGATACGCTCGGCGCCGGCCAGTCCCAGCGACTCGGTTTACTGCGAGCGTCTTGGCAACGCGGCTGTCCATGCGGCTATGGCCGGGAAGACAAAGCTGATTATAGGCCTTGTAAACAACAAGTTCGTGCATCTGCCGATAAAGTCGGTAATCGCCCAGCGCAACTATGTCGATCCCAAGGCCAGCCTGTGGCGGGACACTCTGGAGGCCACCCTCCAGCCGGTGCTCATGGTAAACGTCTAGCGGCCGGGGCCGGGCACGGGGGCACGGGGGGCACGGGGCCGGGGGAAAGAAGAGAGGCGCACACCAATAGTGTCTTTGCGTGAGGCCTCTCTTCTTCTCAGTTTTTTTCGCGTTTTTCTTTTGGCAGCCATGTTTCCAGAATTTGCCCCAGTTTTACCGTGTCGATCGGCTTTGACAAAAAGTCGTTAAGGCCGTTTTCCAAGAACATCTCCTTCGCGCCGTCAACGGCGTTGGCGGTCAGCGCGACAATCGGCAGGTCTTTGAAGTACGCCCCGGCCGCGTCCGCCGGCGCATCACCGGCCGCGAGTGCCCTTATGCGCTTTGTCGTTTCCACTCCGTCAAGGCCGGGCATTTTGTGATCCATGAAAACCAAGTCGTAGCGGTTTGTTTTTACCGCTTCCACGGCCGTTATCCCGCTTTTGCATATATCGACATTGGCCTTGTAGGGCAAAAGCAGCCCCTTGGCCACCTTCAAGTTGGTAACAATGTCATCGACGACAAGAATGTTGGCGGCCGGGGCAGTAAAGCGGGCGACAAACTTGGCGTTGTCGCCGTAGGAAAAGGCTGCTTTTGCATCGCTGTTCAGTATGCCGGCTATGACAATCGAATGGAAGGGCATCTCCAAAATGCTTGCGTCCGTTTCCTGCGCCGCCTCATGCGCCGCCTCCGGCGCGGCTTCCAGCGCGGCTTCGCCTAACTGCGAAAGAATGACGACTTTGGATTTTTTCTTAATGTCCCCCAGCGCGGCGGCGTGTTTTTTGTATTTGCCCGCCGGGATAAAAACAAAGGGAAAGCCGCCGCTTGCGGCCTTTTCCTGCAAGTCCGCCTCGGTTAAAACAAACTCGGCTCTTACGCCAAGGCTGTCAAAGGCGTTCTGCATAAAGTCGCGGTATATTTCGCGCTGTTCAAAAACAAGAGCCTTTTTATCCTGCGGGTCTTTTACGCAAGCCAGAGGCTTGCCGCTTTGGAACTTTTGCGGCAGGGTAAGGGTAAAGGTCGAGCCTTTCCCGTATTCGGAAAAAACGCTGATTTCCCCGCCCATCTTATCCAAAAGCCTCTTGACAATGGGAAGCCCAAGCCCCGCGCCTTCTATGCTCCTGTTTTTGTCCAAGTCGAACTGGGCGTATTCCATGAACAGTTTTTCCATGTCCCCTTCTTTTATGCCTATCCCGGTGTCGGCGACCCGCAGCGCAAGGGTTATTTCATTTTCGCCTGAAAGCTCTCCGCCTATAAAAAGGGAGACAAAGCCGCGCTCGGTATACTTAAAAGCGTTGCTTAAAACATTCAAGAGCACCTGGCGTATCCTTATGTCGTCGCCGGTCAAAGCCTCCGGCAGCTTTGGGTCTACATTTACAAGAAAGCGCAGGCGGGAATCGGCGGCCTTCACGCGGACAATGTTTATGACATCGTTAATGAGGGAGGCAAGCGAGTATTCCTTTGACGCAACTTCCAGCTTTCCCGCCTCGATTTTAGAGAAGTCCAAAATGTCGTTGACAATGGACAAGAGGCTTGCGGAAGCCTGTTTTATCGTGCCCACATATTCGCGGATAAGCTCAGGCCGCTGGGCGTTGAGGGAAAGCTCGGCCATGCCGGCTATGGCGTTCATGGGCGTGCGAATCTCGTGGCTCATGTGGGCAAGGAATTCGCCCTTTTTCTTGTCGGCCAGCTTAACCGCGTCTAAGGCCTGTTTTTGGGCAAGAAGCTCGCTTTCTTTGAGCTTGTAATAGTCGCTAAGATCGCGGGTGTAGCAGACAACACGCTCTTGCCCGTCAATTTTAACCCTTTTGGCGGTTTCCTCGACAGGAACCGGCGAGCCGTCCTTGCGCCGGTACATGAACTCGAAGGTGGCCTCCCCTTTTTCAAAGGCCTCGGCAATAAGATCGTTCGATTTTTCCATGGAGGGCGATCCATCCGGCTGGAAGGGCGGCAGAAACCTTTCAAAATTGTCAATATACTCGTCCTTGCCCGCCTTCAGAATGCCCGCGACCGCCTCGTTTGCATACTCGCACTTGGATTCCTTGTCAAATATGGCGCAGATCATGGGCGAGGCATCCAAAATCGCGCTTATCTTTTCCTGAACCTTGCGCTGTTCAAGAGCGGCCGGCAGGGTGTCCTGGCGGCTGTCCCGCCCCTGTTTTGAAAAACGCGGGATAAAAAAAGCCGCCGCCAAAAGTGCGAGAAAAAGCGCCGAAAGAGCCGCCCTTAGCCCGGCGGGGCTTTGAACGCTGTCCAAAATTATAGGGATAAAAACCAAGGCGGCGGCCGCCAGTGCCGCAAAGCCCCAAAATGCGTTTTTTTTCATAAAACGCGCCTTTGGCGGGACAAA
>WRKI01000210.1 GCA_009778155.1 Spirochaetota bacterium | reverse complement strand
GACCTCCGGCAGCCATTCGCTCCTTCCAGATACGCGCCGACGGAATATGCCGTCTTCAAGCTCCAGCCAGTCATGTAACGTGGGGCCTTCGTGAAAGAAGTTGTATGCGACAATGCCTGTGTCCCCGGGCGGCACATATAAGGAAAGTAAATGATGCGGCATATCCCCCAACTCTATCGGGCTAAGAACGCCGCCTTCAAAAGCGTAAGCGCTGTGGGTCAAAACTCCCCCGCTTGCAGTAACAGGGCGAAAAACGATCAGGTTTGGAGTACCAGTGCCGTCGATGTCATGTAGGAAAAAATCACCGAAGAAATCCCACCCCCATTGTGTAAAATTTATAACAGTGGCAAGCTCGCGCAACAACGCGGCGTAGGCCTGCCTCCATGTTAAGTCTGTAACTTGCTCAAGCTCGCGCAACAATGCGGCGTAGACCTCCTCCCATGTTAATTGCTCGGCGGCGGGCTCTTCGGCAGCCTCCTGCTCTGCAGCCCACTGCGCTGCGGCCTCCTGCACGGTATTGGCCTGCGGCGGCAAGGCAGCGGTTTGCGCCCCCGGCTGCTCCCTTTCACAACCTGCCAAAAGCAGTAAAATACAGATCGTTGCAAATGCAAGCGCAAAAGCAAAGCGAATTTTTGACATAATTCATCCTTTTTGTCTTGGGTTTATTGTTCGGTAATACTTTAACCGAAAATCGCTTATTGTTCAAGGGCAGGATAGCCCGTCCAGCGCGGCCCCGGCGAGAAAGCCCCTGCCGGCCGCCCTATGCGGTGCTGATCAGCGAGCGAAGCCCGGCGAGCCGGCAAACCTTTTGCCCGTATTTTACGCCGGAATGTTCCATAAATAGCTTGATCAAATGCGAGTGCGCCACGTTTTTGTTCAACACCGTGTAGATTTTTCTTTCGGGCATTATAGCCCTTTTTGCAGGCTTTGTCAAGCGATTATTATGGAAGATTTCTGCATGAACGCCGATTTTGACGTGTTGACAGAGGCCGCGTCTGTACATTACAATAAAAACCAAGGCGCAAGCTTTCTAAAAAACAGGAGAAAAACGGTGGCCGGCGAGCGGAAAGCTGAAATTCAGCCTTTAGATTTCGGCATTTTGGATAAAAACGTCTATCAGAGCATAAGGGATACCCTAAAAGAGGCGCGGGCAAAAACGCATTCCGCTATAAACTTCGCTATGGTCGAAGCGTACTGGGATATTGGGCGGCAAATAGAAGAAGCTGTTGGCGGCCGGGCAGAATACGGCAAGGGGCTTTTGCGGTATTTGGCGCAGCGGTTAATGGCCGAATTCGGCAAGGGCTTCGACGAAAGCTGCCTACGCCGTATGCGCCAGTTTTACGCGGTCTTTCCAATTCGTGCCACACTGTGGCACGAATTGAGCTGGTCTCATTACCGCCTGCTCATGAAGATTGACGATGCCCCGCGCCGTGAATTTTACACGCGGGAGTGCGTCGAAGCCGCTTGGAGCGTCCGGCAGTTGGAGCGGCAAATCAATTCCTTCTATTATGAGCGCCTGTTGGCAACGCAAAAAAGCGGGCGCGAAGACGTAAAAAACGAGATTCAGGCACTTGAGCCGAAAATGACCCCGGATTATATTCTGAAAGACCCCTATATCCTGGAGTTCCTCGATTTGAAGGAAAACCGCGACTACCGGGAGAGCGATTTGGAGCAGGCTCTTATCGACAAGTTACAGGGGTTCCTGCTTGAGCTAGGCAAGGGCTTTTCTTTTGTAGCCCGGCAAAAACGGATAACAATCGAGGGCGATCACTATTATATTGACCTTGTTTTCTACAACTACATACTTAAATGCTTTGTATTGATAGACCTTAAAACGGACAAGCTGAAGTACCAGGATATTGGACAGATCGATTGTATGCGAAGGGTAGATACCAAGCCCCTCTGGGGCTGGGTATCTACCCTGAGACAAATACCTTACCATAACAACCATACCCCGCCCGCCCTAGGGCGGGGTATGGTTGATTTCTACGTTAGGTATTTTGATGAAAAATTTAAACAGCCAGATGACAACCCCACAATCGGGATTATTCTTTGCACCGACAAAAACGAAACAATGGCAAAATACTCGGTTTTATCCGACAATGAAAATCTGTTTGCATCTAAATATATGCTATACCTGCCCACGGAAGAAGAATTGCTACGCGAGCTTAAACGTGAACGCGAGCTTATTGAACAGCAACACCGGTTGGAAAAAGAGGGCGACCAATGAGCGGCAAGGCGGCAAGCCTTTTACCCGTATTTTACGCCGGAATGTTCCATAAATAGCTTGATCAAATGCGAGTGCGCCACGGTTTTGTTCAATACCGTGTAGATTTTTCTTTCCGGCAGTTTGTTTTTCAGCTTTAGCGGCAGAAGCGCCTTGTGTTTGATCATTGGGCGGGCGGCAAGCTCCGAAACAAGCGAGATGCCAAGCCCGCTAGCAACAGCGTTTAAAATGCTGTGAGTGCTGTCCATGCTGGCGCAGGTTTTTATCTTGTCAAGGCTGATTCCGTTTTCATAAAAAAACTTTTCGTACTGAATGCGAGTGCCAGAGCCAGCCTCCCGTGAAATAAAACTGTCGGTGTAAAGAAGCTCTTCCAGCGTGTATTTTTTCCCCTTGGAATACAAGCCATTGTTTGCCGCAACAAACACCAACTTTTCCGTTGCAAAATCAACAAAGTCGCATTTTTTGTCGGCGATAATACTGCCGGCAAAACCAATGTCCGCCCTGTGCGCGGCAATCCCCTGCACAACATCCGCCGTGTCCGCCTGCTTCATGACAAAAGAAATACCGGGGTGCAGTTTGTGAAAATCCGCCAAGAGCGGCGGCAGAATGTATAGGGCTGGCACAGACGATGCCAAGATGCGAATCTCGCCGGTTAAGTCATCGCAAAGATTTTTTAGCATTGCGATTGTTTCGCGTTTGAGTGCGGCCATTTTTTTTGCCTGCTCGAGGAAACGCCCGCCGGCCAAGGTTGTACAGACCGTCCGGGTAGAACGGTTTAGAAGAACCGCGTCAAGCTCCTCTTCCAGCGAGCTAATGTAAATGCTCACCGACGGCTGGGAAACATACAACGCGCTGGCGGCCTTGGAAAAACTGCCCAACTCCGCAACCTTTATAAACGCCTCGATTTGCCTAAAATCCATAATCTGCCTTCCATTAAAAATCCTAATGAGTGCCATTATATACATTGATAAATAATAATTCAAGTTCGCCGCCCGGTATGTTATAATTTAGCGTAGGGCGCGAAAGGCTCCCCACAGAGATAACAGGAGGAATTGCAGTGAAAAAAGAAGTGTGCGTAAAACAAGTAAGGGACGATGCCGAAGAGATTTTCCGGCTCGGCGGTTTTTACTGTTCCGAGGCGATAATCTCGTCGGTGCGGAAAAACATAGCCCCGGAAATGCCAATCGAAATGATTTCCGCCGGGTCGGGCTTTCCCATTGGTGTCGGGCGGTCAAAATGTATGTGCGGGGCGGTTTCCGGGGCGGTTGTCTGCCTGGGGTATTTTTTCGGGCGCGTTCAGCCGACAACGCCGACCGACCCAAAAAGCACAAAATGCATGGAGTTGGCCTATGAACTACAAGAAAGTTTTAGAAAAAACCACAAGGTTTTGTGCTGTCATGTGCACGTTCAAGGTTTGGACATGGCAAACGGCGAACACAGGCCGCAGTGCATAGCCTTCACCGGGGAAATGGCGCAAAAAACGGCGGAAATTATCGCAAGGGAGCTAAACCTTAAACTTGTGTATCAGGACGGCACGGCATGATGAAGTTCGTAAGAAGCGTGCCAATGGCCATTTGCGGCCTGTCCCTGGGGCTTGCCGCCCTGGGGAACTTGCTGCAGCCTTACGGGGCGGTGTTACGCTACATCTGCGGCGTTTTGTCGGCAGTCGTGCTGGCAGTGTTCGCGCTAAAGGTTTTCTTGGATTTTCCCCATGCAAGCGCGGAACTTAAAACCCCCGTGCCCTTGAGCGTTTTGCCGACATCGACAATGACGCTCATGTTGCTTTGCATATACATACGGCCCTTCGCCGGGCTTGCGGCCGTTTATCTGTGGTATGCGGCGGCAGCGGCGCACTTGTGCATCATGCTTTTGTTTTTCAAGCGGTTTGTTTGGGGCTTTAAGGCCGCCGCAGTGTATCCAAGCTGGTTTGTCGCTTTTGTGGGCATTGTTGTCATTAGCGTAACGGCGCCGGCAATGGGGGCTAGGGCTATAGGGCAGGCGGCTTTTTTTGCCGGCTTTGGCCTGTACTTTGTCGCCCTCGCGCTTGTCTTGTACAGGATGTCCAAGCCGGCTTTCGTGCTTGAGCCGTTGCGCCTAACAACAGCCATTTTTACAGCCCCCATGAGCTTGTGCATAGTGGGATACTTTTCATCGTTTGAACAGCGGAACGAAACCCTTGTTTTTGTCATGCTGGCAATAGCATTGGCAAGTTACTTATATGTGTCGGTAAAAATGCTGTATATGTTACGCGTAAAGTTTTACCCAACCTATGCGGCCTTTACCTTCCCCTTTGTTATAAGCGCGGCCGCCTTCAGACTGGGCGATGCCTTTCTTGCCGAGCGCGGGATCGCTTTCTTCGCCCCCCTCGCGCAGGTAAGCCTGTGGCTGGCGGCCGCGCTTGTCGCTTATGTGTTTGTGCAGTACGTTAAGTTTTTCCGTTTTGTGCTAAAATTTTAGCACAAAACAGCCCGCATTACCGGCGCGGCCAGCCAGCGCGGTAAACAGCGCAGCTTAACCCGGCGGCTCAAGTTCCAGAACAAGGTCTACAGCCGCTTTGGGCAGTTTCAGCGAGCGGGCTATTTCCTCGTTTGCCAAGCCTTTGCTTTTTAGCGATTTTATTTCGCCGCGCAAGACTGCGGGCATATCGCTAATATCCGGCAAGTCGCGCTCTTTCGCGGGGCTTTCCCGCGCGGAGTCTGCGGCGGAACCGGCGGCCGAGCCTGCGGCGGAGCCGGCGACAAAGCCGGGGCTTAAAACCAAGATCAACTCCCTTAAAAGTTTGCAGGCGGTGGCGGTGGAAACGCCGCTTGCGTCCAAGTTCGGGGCAAGCTCCACAATGTCGCAGCCGACAATGTTCACGCCGCGCAAGCACAAAAAGCCCGCAAACAAATCCTCGAAAGAGATGCCGCCGGCTTCGGGCGTTCCCGTGCCGGGGAGCACCGATGGGTCAAGCACGTCCAAGTCCAGCGAAAAATACACAGGCGCGCCGCCGAGTTTTTTTGCGATTGCGCCAAGCTCGCTTATGCGAAACTTTTGCTGAAACACCTGCGATGCCGGCAAGACAAACTCTTCCCGCCCGCCAGAACGTATGCCGAACTGGAAAATTCTGCCGTCCCCCAGAATGTCGTAACAGCGTCGCATAACGGTTGCGTGGGAAAGGGATTCGCCGAAAAATTCATCGCGCATATCTGCATGGGCGTCCAAGTGGATTATGCAAAGCCCGGGATTTTTTTTCGCGATTGCCCGAACCGCCCCAAGCGTTACCAAGTGCTCGCCGCCAATCATCAAAGGCATTTTTCCGTCTTCTATAATTTGCGAAACACTTTCTTCTATTACATCCAAAGCCAGCGCGGGAAACCCCTTGGGCAGAACCAAATCGCCAGCATCGTAAACCTTGCTGTCCCTTGTTAAATCTTTATCCTGATACGGGCTGTAAGATTCGATCCCGTAGGCCGACTCGCCCCGCATTGCGGCGGGGGCGAACCTTGTCCCCGGCCGGTTCGATGTCGTGCCGTCAAAAGGCGCGCCGATAAGCACGATCCGCGCATCGGCGTATGAGGCATTCAAGCCTAAAAAATTTTGTATGTTTCCGTTTTTATTCAGCATTTTCCGCTATCCCCGCTTTTTGCTTTTAAGCCGGCCCCAGCCGCAACTTCAGCCGGCTTAATCGCTTTTAGCCCTTTTGCTTTCTTGCGTCATCGACAATTTTTTGCGCGTACTTGTCGGCGGCAAGATAAGTCGGCAGGCCTTCTTTTTTTGCAAAGTCCAGCAGGTTTTTTACATTGTCGTAAATGCCGTCCATTTTTTTGTTGGCAATATTTTCATCGTGAACCCTTTCGATTTCCAAGCAGATCGAGATAACGCCCCCGGCATTTATAACATAGTCGGGAATGTAGAGCACGCCCGTTTTGTCCAGCGCGTCCCCCGCCGAGCCGTCAACCAGAACATTGTTCGCCCCGCCGGCAACCAGCTTGCACTTGAGCTTGGAAACATCGTCCGCCTTGATAACCGCGCCCATCGCGTTGGGCGAAAACACGTCGCAGTCGGCGAACAGAATTTCCGAAGTGCCGACAGCGGTCGCGCCAAGCTCTTTTTTCGCACGCTCAACATTTTCTTCGTTTATGTCCGCGACAATCAGCTTTGCGCCGTCTTTATGCAGCCACTTGCAAAGATCGTAGCCGACCTTTCCCAAGCCCTGAACGGCAACAGTCTTGTCTTTTAAGCTGTCGCTGCCGAACTTTTCTTTTGCGCCCGCCCTCATGCCGGCGAAAACACCCCTTGCCGTGTAGGGTGAAGGGTCTCCCCCCCGGCCCTCCCCGCCGATGCCGGCCATGTGCTTGGTTACGCGGGACATAATCTCGACATCTTTTACGGAAATGTTTACATCTTCGCCGGTGGTGAACAGGCCGTTAAGATGCTCGACAAAACGCGCGTAAGCGAGAAGCAGTTTTTCGGTTTTTAGCTTGGCCGGGTCGCCGATAATGACCCCCTTTGAGCCGCCGTATTTCAGCCCGGAAACAGCGTTCTTGTACGTCATCCCGCGCGACAGGCGCAGGACATCGAAGAGCGCCCTTTCCTCGTTTTCGTAAGGCCAAAAGCGAGTGCCGCCGACAGTAGGCCCCAAAACCGTGCTATGTATCGCGACAATCGCGTTCAATCCGGATTCTTTGTCATTGCAAAAGTGAATCTCCTCGGTTCCGTATTCTTTTAGCTTTTCAAACATCATATCGATAACCTCTTTCCGCATTTAGTTTTTGGGGATGCCGCCTTGCACGGCGTTAATGCTCCCCATAGATTTCATTTTACCCTACAAGACGGCAGATTGCAACAATTTTTTTTCAGGAAGCAAGAATATTCAAGACCGTAGATTGGAACCGATTGGAAGGCGGTCTGGTTTCCGTACAAATTTTGCAAAATACGCTTTATTTTGCCGTTTGCTGGAAAATTGTGAAAAAAAAACGCGGCTTCGTAGCGACACTATTGACACAAGACGCGAAAAACGTGTAACATGGATCAGCTATTGAAAAGCAGAAGGGAGCCTTTGGCTGCCGCTTTTTAGTAAGCGTAGGAAAGCGGTGATTGGCGGCCAGTCAATCGGCGCTTGCCTAAATCTGCACTATACAAGGAGATAACGTATGGGTCAACGAGAAAATTTTAGCTCAAGGGCGTCGTTTATCATCGTGTCGATAAGTTGCGCCATAGGCCTTGGAAACATTTGGCTTATGCCCTACCGGGCAGGCACTTATGGCGGCGCTTTGTACATTTTTTTGGTAACGGCCTTTGTTTTTTTGGTCGCCATCCCCGTCCTGCTGGTGGAATACTCTGTCGGCAGGAGCAGCGGAAAGTCTGGCATCAAAGCCTTCGAAAGCCTTACGCCTAATGACAAAAAGTGGCACGTCAACGGTTACATCGGGGTCGCCGGCAACTACCTGCTGATGATGTTTTATGTCATGATTTGCGGTTTTACGCTGGGCTATTTAGGCAAGGGCGTTACCGGTTCGCTTATCGGGCTGTCCCCTGCGGAGGTTACCGCCTCGTGGCAGGCGTTGACGGGTAACGCCGGGCAAAGCTTCGGGCTTATGGTCGCGATTGTGGTCGCCGGCATGGGCGCTTGTTTGCTGGGGCTTCAAAAAGGCGTGGAGCGGGTCGGCAAGTATATGATGTCCATCTTCTTTGTTTTGCTCGTTATCCTTTTGATCCGCAGCGTAACCCTCCCGGGGGCCTACCAGGGGCTGGCCTTCCTCTTTATTCCGAACTTGGACGCGATGCGCGAGCACGGCACTTTCAGGATTATCCATATGGCTATGGGGCAGTCGCTGTTCTCGCTGTCTGTCGGCATTGGCTCTATGGCCATTTTCGGCAGCTACATAAACAGGGACAGAAAACTGTTCAAAGATGCCTTTACCGTAGGATCGCTTGACCTTGGCATCGTAATCCTCTGTTTGCTGATGATCTTCCCGGCGGCCTTTGCATTCGACATTCCGCGCACGGCGGGCGAGGCCTTGCTCTTTTTAACCCTGCCGAACATTTTTAACGCAATGCCGGGGTCTTACTTCTGGGCGTTGATTTTTTATGTCGGGCTGGCATTCGTAGCGTTTTCAACAGCGGTTGCCGTTATGGAAAACATTACGGCGATAGGCATGGACAAGTTTGGCTGGACGCGCAAAAAATCCGCGCTTATTAACATGGCGGTATTGATCGTGCTTTGCACTCCGTCGGCCTTTACGCGAAATATTTGGGCGGGTTTTGCCCCTACCGGCTTCCCGCACCTTGGCGCATTTTTTACATACTTGACGATGGAGCTGGCACTGCCAATCGGCGCGTTGATTTACGTTTTGTACGGCACTGGAAAAAAAGGCTGGGGCTGGGATAACTTTATAAAGGAAGCCAATGCCGGCAACACCGGCTGGACCTTCCCGGTGGGCTTGCAGGCGTATATGCGTTATGTGATCCCCGCGTTGATTTTCTTTATTTTGGTGTTCGGGCAGATACAACGGTGGATACTTACGCCTATGGGTATTCTGATCTGATCTAGAGCAAACAAGTCGCACGGCTAAATTGGGAAAGCGTTGATTAACGTCAAATTAACCAGCGCTTTCCTAGGGAAGCACTGATTAAATCCCATCGAGGATTTAATCAGTGCTTCTTACCCGTATTTGCGCAATGAAATGAGCAAATACAGAGGGAAACGCTGATTAGC
>WRKI01000209.1 GCA_009778155.1 Spirochaetota bacterium | reverse complement strand
AAGCGGGGCTTTCTAATCAGTGCTTAGTGCCTTTGTGCCTTTGTGTGATTAAAATGGGAGTAAATTCCGAAGCTCGAGCATTCATGCGTTTGTCGTGGGGAATTTTAGGGGCTTGCCTTTAGGGGGAAGGGGCGAATTTTTACAGCCCAGCGTGTGCCGCCGGGTTGCCGGCAGAAGCTGGCTGAGAAAGTTCAGCTTCGCCCTCTCTCATCTCATCTTGATCTCATCTCTCCGTGGTTAAATCTCCCCTTCCCGGACGGCGATTACTGAATTTTTACTATTGACTGGAATGGCCTACTTGTGCTATTATGATAGTGTCCAGTTTGGATAATTAACTGATTTCATACCTTTTGGATTAAGTTATGCAGTACTTTGACACTCACGCCCATATAGGGCTGATAGTAGATGACCCAATAGAAAGACTCATCGTAGTAAAAGAAGCCCGGCAGCGATCGGTTACCCGGATAGTTTCAATTTGCAACAGCCTTCATGATTTTGTCAGCGTTTACGAAGATTTGAAATCAGCGGAAAATGTATACCATGCTGTGGGGGTAAGCCCTTCGGAGGTTAAAAACCCCGGCAAAGACTGGCCTTTAATCATCGAAAAATACCTTAAAATGCCGCGCGTCATCGCCTTGGGCGAAATAGGTCTTGACTACCACCACAAGTTTGGAGACAAAAAGTCGCAGATAGAGCTTTTTCTAGCCCAGCTTGATTTGGCCAAAAAACTGAACGTGCCTGTCATTGTCCACAACCGGGAGTCTGGAGACGATGTTTTGGAAATTTTGCGCGATCACACGCCCCCAAAGGGCGGGGTGCTTCACTGCTATTCCGAAAACGCCGAATACGCGAAAAAAGCCCTCGATTTGAACCTGTATTTTTCCTTTGCCGGGAATCTCACTTACAGGAACGCCAAGAACCTTCACGAAACGGTAAAGGTTCTGCCTTTGGACAGGATTTTGATCGAATCGGACAGCCCTTTCATGGTTCCGGCGGAGCACCGGGGCAAGCGGAACAAGCCCAAGTATATGCCGCTTACCGTGAGTTTTATGGCGGATATGCTGCGCATGGAAGAAGAGGAGCTTGCCGCCCGGCTTTGGGAGAACTCAAACAGGTTTTTCGGCCTGCCGGAATGAAAGCCCTTTACCGGCCTGTAAAAATCGGCTCTTTGGAGTTGTCCGGTAATCTTTTCGCCGCGCCCGTGGCCGGCTACAGCGACAGGGCTTTCCGCTCGCTGTGCGCCGGCCTTGGCGCGTCCCTTTCCTTTACCGAGCTTGCCAGCGCCGAGGCCATTTACCGCAAGCCGGGGCATTACGGCCTTTCCGGGGAGGGCGGCGAGCCTGTGCCGGCGGCGGCAAGTCTTATCGCCAGGGGCGACGGCGAGGCGCATTATGCGGTTCAGCTTTTTGCCGCAGAGCCTTCCGCCATTTACAAGGCGGGGGTTCTTTTGGCTCCCTTAAAGCCGGATGCGCTTGACATCAACTGTTGCTGCCCTGCGCCCAAAATCGTGCGAAACGGCTGCGGGTCGGCCTTAATGAAAGAGCCTGCCAAGTTAGGCCGGGTGGTGGAGGCGGCGGCGCGGGCCTCCCGCGAAGCGCTGGGCGGCGTCCCTGTAACGCTGAAGATGCTGTCCGGCTGGGATTCCGGCTCTGTCAATTACGCCGAATGCGCGCGCGCGGCTGTGGAGGCGGGCGCGGCTATGGTTGCCCTGCATCCGCGCACTAGGAGCCAGGGCTATTCGGGCAAGAGCGACTGGTCTCAAATTGCCGACTTGGTTACCCGCGTTTCGGTGCCGGTTACAGGTTCTGGCGATCTTTACACGCCCGGCGACGCAAAGCGTATGCTGGAAGAGACGGGCTGTGCGGCGGTTATGTTTGCAAGGGGGGCTATGGGCAATCCTTTTATTTTCCCGGCCAGCCGCGCCCTTCTTACAGGCGAGGGCTGGCAGGAGGCTTCTTTGGCGGCGCGGCTGGATGCCGCCTTGCGCCACTTGGAGCTTTTGGCCGGCTATATCGGCGAGCGAGCCGCCTGTCTTGAAATGCGCAAGCAGTTCTGCGCCTACACGAAGGCCTTCCCCAAAGGGGTGGCTCTAAGGGAGGAGTTTATCCGCGCGGCCACTGTCGCCGACTACCGGTCGGCCGCGGCCCGGTATTTTTCGGGGCAGGGGCTTTAGCCCGGTTTTGCTCGCACGAAGGCACAGTGAATTTTAGCCTCACACCAAGGCACAAAGGCACAAAGGTTAGGAGGGGTTATGGTAAATCCTAGCTTTCCTTTTGCCTCACTATAAAGAAGAGATACGGTGGGCAAGGAGTAGGGATTAAGCGGAGCTTTCTACTGTGCTTTGTGCCTTCGTGCCTTTGTGTGAGTATATTCCGAATTATTTTGCCCCGTGCCTTCGTGTGAGTTTTTATCGAGAAAAGCCGGGGCCTAGGTGTTCAAAGTTTTGTTTTTTTTCTATAATGGAGGGAAGGGCGGCTGTCCTGCCGGTTGGCGGGAGCCGCGACACTGAAAGGAGATACAGGAGACAGATTTATGGGAAAAAATGTTTTTATCGGATTGATTTTGATTTCGGTTTTTTGCGTTTTTCCGGCATTCGCCCAGCAGCAGGCTGGCCCTGTCGGAATATTCTTGAACCACCACGCGGCTAGAAACTTTATCGCCGGCGAGATTTCAAGGGAGCATCTGGACATAATCATTCAGGCCGGCGTCCGCGCCCCAAGCGCGCGCAACTTGCAGCCCTGGCACTTTACCGTGGTGCAAAACGAGGCTCTTGCAAGGCAGATTCTGCCGCAGTCGCAGGCGGGCAACGTGCATATCGTGGTTTCCGCCGCCGGCGACGGGCGCACCAACGGGGTGCAGATTCTTGACAGCGCCCTTGCCATTCAAAGCATTTATCTGGCGGCCCAGGCGCTCGGTTACGGGTCGCGCATTTACACCGGCCACAACGACAGGATCAACAGGACTCTCAGAACCGCGCTGGCTTTGCCGCCGGGGCACAACATTGTCGGCTTTGTAAGGGTAGGCCGCGTGGATGCCGCCCTTGATGGGATAAGCGGCCCTTCCCCGCGAAGACAGCTTGACGAGGTTGTCAGTTTTATGTAATGGAGCGGCCGGGCAGGCGCGAGGCGGCCTTGCCCGGCTGTAAAAAAAAAATAAGGGGCAAGGAGCAGAACATGGACAAAGCGATTAAAAATAAATTTGACGAACTGGAAAAACTTATCGGATCGACGCCTTTGGCGGAAATTACTTACCGGCACAAAAAAAGCGAGCCGCGCACTTTGTATTTCAAGCTGGAATACTTCAATTTGAGCGGCTCGATAAAAGACAGGATGGCCTTGAACATTCTAAAGTGCGCCTACGAAAACGGCTCGCTTTCTCAAGACCATGTAATTACCGAGGTTACCAGCGGGAATACGGGCATCTCTTTTTGCGCTATCGGCGCGTATCTAGGGCACAAGGTTTTAATCTATATGCCCGACTGGATGAGCGAGGAGCGCAAGGGGATGATGCGATCTTTCGGGGCGGAGTTGCGGCTTTTAAGCAAGGCGCAGGGCGGGTTTAAGGGCTGTCTTGAGGCCGTGGAAGAGCTGAAAAAAACAGACCGGCAGATTTTCACTCCCTACCAGTTTGAAAACGAAAACAACTCGCTGTGCCACTACGAAAATACCGGCCCGGAAATTTCCCTTCAGCTTAAAAAGGCGTTCAACAAAGGCGCGGAAGCGGTGATTGCCGGGGTGGGCACAGGCGGCACGATTATGGGGCTTGGCAGGTATTTAAAGGCTGTAAACCCCAAGGCGAAGGCCTACCCCCTGGAGCCGGCTTCCAGCCCCACTCTTTCCACGGGGCACAAGGTCGGCAGCCACAGGATTCAGGGCATTAGCGATGAGTTTATTCCGCCGATTCTTAAACTGGCCGAGCTTGACGAGATTATCGATGTGGATGACGGCGATTCGATCATCATGGCGCAAAAAATTACCCGCACACTGGGAATCGGCCTTGGGATTTCCTCTGGGGCGAACTTTCTGGGGGCGGTAAAGGTGCAAAATATGCTGGGGGCGGACAAAACGGTTGTAAGCGTTTTTGCCGACGACAACAAAAAGTATCTTTCCACAGACCTCTTAAAAGAGGAGCCGGTAAAAGACGGTTTTCTATCCCCCGACATCGAGCTTTTGGAATACAGGGCTGTAACGATCTAATCGAGGTACCGGGGGGAGGGGCTGGAGGTGTTTTTATGGATGTAAAAAAACAGGCAGGGGCCTTGCAGGATCAGCTTGTGCGGTGGAGAAGGGATTTGCACAGGATTCCGGAGCTTGGCTGTGATCTGCCTCAAACATCAAAATATGTGCAGGGCTGTCTTTCCCAAATGGGCATTCCCTTTGTTACTATGGTAAAGGGATCGGGCATTGTGGCGACAATAAGGGGGGAGGGGGCTGCCGGCGGGAAAACCGTCGCTTTAAGGGCGGACATGGACGCGCTTCCCATTAAGGAAGAGGCGCCGGTTGATTTTAAGGCGGAGGGCGGGAATATGCACGCCTGCGGACACGACGCGCATACCGCCATGCTGCTGGGCGCGGCGAAGATTCTGAACGACGGCAAGGCGCATCTTAACGGGAGTGTCAAGCTGATCTTCCAGCCGGGGGAGGAAAACCCCGGCGGGGCAAAGCCGATGATTCAAGAGGGCGCGCTGGAGGGTGTTGACGCGATTTTCGGCCAGCACGTTGGCGCGCTTCAAAGCGATGTCAAGGTTTCCGGGAAGATAGTCGTCTCGCGCGGGGCGGTTATGGCTTGCAGGGATTCGTTCAAGATTAAAATCATCGGTCGCGGCGCGCACAGTTCCTCGCCGCATCTTTCCGTTGACCCTATCGCTGTTGCCGCGCAGGTTATAAACGGGGTGTACATGATGAAGGCGCGGGAGTTCAGCGCGCTTGACCCGGTGGTTATATCGATTTGCATGGTGCGCGGCGGCACTGCCAACAACATTATCCCCATGAGTGTCGAAATGGAAGGCTCGACCCGTTCCCTCAACCAGCAGACTCGTGAAAAAATTGCCGCCAGGATAGAGGCTGTGTTAAAAAACACCTGCGAGGCCTACGGCGCGTCTTACCAGTTCGATTTTCTTTGGGATTATGACATTACCAAAAACAATCCCGATATGGCCGACCTTGTAATCCGCGCCGCAAAGGATTTGGCCTTTGGCGACGACATTGTCCAGCAGGCCAGCCCCATTATGGGTTCGGAAGATATGTCCTTTTTCCTGAACAAGGTTCCCGGCGCGTATTATTTTTTGACATCGCTTGTTTTCCAAAACGGAGAGGTCTTCGGACACCACCACCCTAAGTTCATGCTGGACGAAAGCATTTTTTCCAAGGGCGCGGCTCTGCTGGCGCAAATCGCAAAAAATTACTTGGACCCGCCGGCAAACGCATGAAAGCTCTAAAGCTCTGAATTTGCTCCCAATTAAACTCACACAAAGGCACTAAGGCACAAAGGACAGATTAGAAAGCCGCCGTTTCACCCCTATTTTACCTCCTTTTTGTACTCTGTTAAGGCAAGAATGAAGATGCAGGGCTGGCTATTATAATCCAGCCTACCTCCTTAACCTTTGTGCCTTTGTGTCTTGGTGCCTTTGTGTGAGATACTTCCGAGATTCATGTCGTTCATGTGTTTGTCGTGGCCGGCACCTTGGCAAGGGCGCGTTAGGCTGTTTTTTCCAGGACAAAGTCCGCGACTGTTTTTCCTATCACTTCTTTTTTGCGGTTAAGGCTTACGGACTCGTTAAAGCCGGCAAGACCCTGCGCCTCGCTTTTGGTGATTTCGCCCATCTGCACAAGCGTCTGCAATACTGCAAGGGGGATAATGTCGGAAGAGCCGTCTTCCATTTTTACAGCTATGCCTATGCCCTTGTCTTTAAGCCCTATCGCGAAAAACCCGCTCGCGCCGCCCTTGCAAAAAAGCCGCCCGCCAAAGGCCTGGGTAAGGGCTGTGGTAAAATCGCCCGTGCCGCCTAACATTTGCGCGTTGTCCGTCATCGCCTGCGTTATGCGGCGCACCGTTTTTTCGCGCCCCTCCCCCAGTGTCTGCGGCCGGGACATTTTCGCATAACCCTGCGCGAACTTGTACATGGGCATAGCGTGCACCGGCACCCCGCAGCCGTCGCTGCCTATGACAATTTGCTCGGCCGGGTAATCGCAGATTTGCGCGATAGCCTGGGTAATCCGCATTTGGTGCGGGTGGGCTGGCAGATAATAATCGCTCAAATTTTCCGAGCGCATTTTTGTCGCGATTAACATCCCGGAGTGCTTGCCGGAACAGTTATTGTGAACCTCTGAGGGTTTAATGCCCCCCACGATAAATTTGTTTTTCATGTAAGAGGCCAGGGGATAATGCGTGCCGCATTGCAGGCGGCTTTCGTCAAGCCCGGCCTTTTTTAATATGCTGAAAACCGCCTCCGTGTGAATATCCTCGGCGTAATGGGACGCGCACATGACGGCAAGCTCTTTTTCCGTTATGCCGTATTCGTCTAACGCGCCGCTTTCCGCCACCGGAACCGCCTGCATGGGTTTTGCCGACGAGCGTGAAAACACGACACGCTGCGGGTCGCCAAGCTGCCAGAGAATTTTCCCCTGCGTGTCGGCCACGGCTATATGCCCGTAATGGTGCAAATCCACGATTTCCCCGTGATACTTTTTTGCAATAAGCGCCATAAAACACCCCCTTTTTGCGCCGCCGGTGATTCAGCCTTTCTGCGGCAGGCTGAGAATGGTTTCAACGTCAAGGCCGGTAAAACCGCAAACCGTTTCCAAGGGAATGCCCTTGGCAAGAGCTTTTCGCGCGGCATCTTCCATAGCTTCGCTTCGCCCCCTGGCTTCACCCCTGGCCTCGCCGATTTCAATGCCTTTCTCTAGGCCTTCTTCAATGGCTTCGGCTCGCATTACGTCCATTGCTTCTTCTTGGTTCCATTCGGTCAAAAGCATATCTTTTACCTCCCACCGGTAAAACTACAGGCTGAGAATGGTTTCAATGTCAAGGCCGGTAAAACCGCTTATCGCCTCCACGGGAAAGCCGTCAGCAAGGGCTTTCCTGGCGGCATCTTCCATAGCTTCGTTTCGTCCCCTGGCTTCGCCGATTTCAATGCCTTTCTCTAGGCCTTCTTCAATGGCTTCGGCTCGCATTACGTCCATTGCTTCTTCTTGGTTCCATTCCGTAAGCAGCATATCTTTTACCTCCATGCTTTGCGTCTTTAACACATCCGTCAATATGTCGTTTTCCATGCAGTATTTTATCGCGGCTTCTATTGCATCTTTCAAAGGCATTGTTTTTTTGTACTCGCGGATTTTGCCGACCACTATGCTGTAGCCGCGCAATAACTCGCTCCTTGCCATGATTTCCGGGTTGCGGCCTTCGTTTATGTTGTACACCTGCACTTTAAGCTCAAGGGCCGGGAAGGTCTTTTCCCAGGGCAGAAGCTCGGGGGCCTTGGCGAAAAGGTCGGAGAGGCGAAGCTCCGCGTAGTCCGGGTAGGGATCGGTTCCGTTGTACAGGACGATGAAAACCGGAGCGGGGATCGTTACGGCGGCCCGGCGGTAGTAGGCTTTTTTGTCCACGAGCTTGTTGTACAGGATCGTAACGTAGCGCAAAAGGCGCAGAGGCATACTTAGGTTGATCGTGCTTTGGTGCTCGATCAAAACGATGAGCCGGTCATTGATAAGGAAGGAGAGGTCGTTGCGCAGACCCATGAAAAAGATTTTTACAATGGTGGCAAGCGTTATGACCGCATCCGCCGGCAGAGGCTCCCCGCTGAAGGCCTCGTAAACCTGGCGTATGGCCTTCTTGTTGCCGAATACATGGGAGAAAAAACTGTCTTTGTACTTTACGTTTGCTTCTTGGCTCATGGTTTCATGATACCCGCAAAGCCCCCCGTCGTCTAGCCCCGGCCGAGGGCAAGTTTCCCGTAGCTTGGAACCCCTAGTCCTCCAATACCCAACCTTGGCCGACCCGGACAAAAACAAACGGTGGCGGTGTTGTAACATTTTGTAGCCCGTCAACAATGTTTCCGCCGTTGGGGGTGAATGTAGAAACATGAATAACTGTTGGGTTTATCATAAATGTAACCTTGGCTAGTTCTGGGTTGTCCGCAAATGCCCAAGCCCCAATATTTTGAACGCTGGCAGATATGATAACTTCGGCCAGGCTGTTGTTCATAAACGCATTATCAGTAATTCCCTGAACGCTGCCGGGTATGGTAACTTCGGTCAGGAAGTTGTTCATAAACGCACTATGCCCAATCGCCTGCACGCCGTCGGGTATGGTAACTTCGGTCAGGCTGTTGTTCATAAACGCCGTCTCAAAAATGGCCTGAACGCCGTCGGGTATAATGACCGTGGCCAGTGGGCCACGGTTGGCGTTGCTTTCGCCTGCAAACGCACTACTCCCAATGGCCGTTATCGCCGTGCGATTTATTGTGGGCGGGATATTAAGCTCGGTCAGCCCTGCGTTCTCGCCAAGCGCGCTTAATCCCGTAATAACAGTCCCGGAGGGAAAGATCGTCCATTCACCGACAATCCACATACCCACATCATGAGCATTAACCTCAAAATACTCTTCCGGAGTTGGCAGGGCGACAAAGGGCGGCGGTTCGGCGGAATACCAACTGCAGGCCATAACGGACAAGCCAACCAACGCGGCGGCGGCGAAAAGGCCAATGTTTTTTTTGTTTTTCATTTGTTCTCTCCTTGAACTTCGTTGTTTATAAAAAAGACGGGCTTGCGCCGCCGTTTTTCGAGGAATTTACTGCCGGCCAAGGGGTTCGCATCCCAAGGCGGCTCTGTTTGGGAAAAAATCGCTGTGCAGAAACTGGTTTTTGCGTCTAGAAATCTACCCGGAACGGGGGGGGG
>WRKI01000208.1 GCA_009778155.1 Spirochaetota bacterium | reverse complement strand
ACACAGCGATTTTTTCTCAAACAAAAAAACATAAGGAGTTTCGCATGAAAAAACTGATCGTAGCGGCCGCATTGGCGGCTGTTTTCGGCTTGGCCGGCTGCAACTTAGGCACGTCCGGCTTTGGAACCATTACCATCCCCGGCGAGTGGCCGCCGTCGAATTACCGCCCCGGGGACCGTTTGCCCATAGGCCCCGAAGACCTTGACATGGGCGAGATACGCGTAGGCGGCCAACCCCAAACCTTTCTTATGGGCAGCCCGACGGATGAAATTGGCAGGGCGAATGACGGACGCGAAGACCAGCGTTCGGTAACCATAAGCGCGGGCTTTTGGATAAGCGAAACCCCGGTAACCGTTGCGCAGTGGTACGCGGTAATGGGCAGCATCCCTTCCGACTTCCCTACCTTCCCAGGGGATGCGCCGGGCAGGCGGCCTGTAACAGTTGTAAGCTGGTTTGACGCTCTGGTTTTTGCCAACCGGCTGAGCGAAAGCGAAGGCTTTACCCCGGCGTACATGATAAACGGAAGCACCAATCCTGGCCATTGGGGGGATGTGCCGAGATTAGGTAACCTCGCCAACATTGACGCATGGCTCGCGGTTCAAATCGTGCCCGGCTCCGACGGCTTCCGCCTGCCTACCGATGCGCAGTGGGAGTTCGCCGCCCGCGCCGGGACAACCACGGCCTTTAGCAACGGGACGCAAGACTGGACTAACCGAGAAAGCCTTGACCGGATAGGCTGGTTCGATTTTAACAGCGGGGGCGTCCCGCGGGAGGTCATGCGAAAGGAACCCAACCCCTGGGGCTTGTACGACATTCACGGCAATGTGGAGGAGTGGGTATGGGACTTGTATGGTGAGAACCGCCGCATGACACGCGGTGGCAACGTCTTCAGTAGTGGGCAGTTTGCCCGCTCGGCGTATAAATTTCGAGATTTATTCTCATTTACTGAACCCGCGTCAGCTGGTTTCCGGCTTGTGCGGCCTTGAGGCCGCGCACCGAGGGGAATGATTTATAGGGCGGCCATGCGGCCGCCTAGCGGTGTACGGCCTTGAGGCCGCGTACCGAGAGGAATGGATTTATAGGCGGCCATGAGGTAGTTCCAGCAATAAGGAGAATTATATGAAGAAAACAACAAAACTTTTCGGCATTGCCGCACTTGTCGCGGCATTTGCAACAACCGGCGCGGGCGACGCGTACGCGCAAGCATTCGCCCAGTTGCCCCTCAGCTTCGGCATTAGCACCTCGCTAATCAGCGACTTCGGTGGCGGCGTGTCCGGCAGGGTAACCGAGGCCGGTAACACGGTAGACGGCTGGCTGGGCAACGAGGTTTACTGGCACGGCTCTTATTCCGGCTTTGCCTCCTCAATCTTTTTGGACGCTCATTTTGTCCAGCTTTCATTCGGCTACTTTACCAGCACGGGATCGAGCCGCACCAGACTGGGGGGCGGCCCGGCTACCTATTTCGGCCATCCTCTGGGCACGCCAAGCCCCACGGGGATCGAAATCGGGCTTTTGGGCAAGTTCCCGGTGGAGCTTTCCCCCAGAATAACCGTCTTTCCGCTTGCCGGCATTGCTTACCGGATTGTCGTTACGGGCGGGGCTTCCGTGCCGCTCACCAGTTATCGGGAATTAAGCTTCGACCCCCTTGATTCAAGCGCCCTGTGGTTCCGCTTGGGCGGCGGCATGGACTTTTCCATTAACCAGAACGTGTTCCTGCGCGGCTCGCTCTCCTACGGGGTGCGCCTGCGCGCTCGCTGGGAAAACGACGTTATAAATAACGGCCCCCACTGGGTCTCCGGGGCGGCCACCACCCACACCAACGATTTAACGGGAGAGGTTTTTACTCTCGACAACAGCCGCTTTGTAACGTACGACAACGCCCGCCTCGGCCACGGCGTTGACATAACAATCGGCATCGGCTTCCGGCTAAATTAGCGGCCGCCATGTAACAGAAAGCGGGTTTGCAAGATTACCCGCAATCTGTTACAATGATTTCAGGAGTGATGCAAATGGACAGAATTTCGCCCACCAACGACCTTGCATTCAAAAAAGTGCTTGCAAGCGTGGAAAACATCGATATTTTGCAGGGATTTATAACCGATTTTTACGAAATAAAAATAACCGACCTTGCGATCAACAACCCGTACAGCATTGCGGACTACAAGGAAATACTGGACGACGCGGAGTTCGTACAGCTTAGGCACACGATAAAGGACATATCGGCAACGTTTAAGATTTCGCCGGTTCCCGCAAACCTCGCCGAAAAATCCGACTTTATATCAGAGTTGCAGGTGCGGAAGTCCCGGTTTTTTGACGAGCGGGCCTTGTACTATCCGTTTAACCGTTTTTGCCAAAATTACAACCTGGCCGGCAACATGGAAAAAGATTCCCAGGGCAGGCTGAACAAGTATTCCAGCTTGCGCCCTGTATACGCGCTGAACGTGCTGGGCTACACGCATTTTGACGACAGTTACAACGACAACGCCCTGCACATTTTTGAGCTTTACGACATAAAACGCCAGCGGCCGTATGGGAAAGATTTGATAAAAATCGCGTTTTTTGAACTGACGAAAAATGCTGGATTAACGGAAAACCAGCGGCATTGGCTGGATTACTTCAACCGCGGCGCGGCCGGCGATACCGCGCCCGATTACATAAAAAGGGCGAGCCACTTGATTGAGTTTGTCAATTTAGCGGAGGAAGAGAAAATGGTAGTAGAGGCGCTGGAGAAGGCGGATGCAATTAGGATTGCAGAGATTGACCAAGGGCGATTTGAGGGTGATTTATCAAGGAAGGTAAAGATCGCTGTATCTTTACTAGAAGACGGTTTCCCCCTTGAAATGGTTAAGAAGCATACGGAATTGTCTGAAAGCGAAATACTAGCGTTGCGGGCGAATTTGACGACAACTTAGGGAAACGCTGATTAGCTTCGAGTTAATCAGCGTTTTCCCAAGAAACCCGCGCCGGCTAAAGCCCGCCGAGCATTACGACATCGACCCTTTCCCCTTTTTCTATTGCCGGGCTTCCCGCTTTTATATCGATAAAGCAGTTGCAGTCCTGCATTGTGGATAAAACCGAGGAGCTGTGCCCTTCCGGCGGCAGTCGGACAAGCCCCCCCTGGCAATGGGCGCGGACAAACCTGCGCTGTTTGCTGGTTTTTTTTAAGCCGTCGGCTAAAACCGCTTCCCCGCGCTTGCAGGTGTAAAAATCCGTATGCAAAAAGCGCGAAAGCATAGGCCGGAACAAAAGCTCAAAGGTGGCCAGCGCGGCAAAGGGGTTCCCGGAAAGGCTTAAAACAGGCTTGCCCCTGTACACGCTCGCCAGCGCGGGTGTGCCGGGGCGCATATTCACCCGCCAGAAAAGCCGCCGCGCTCCAAGTTCTTCCATAATGCTTGGCACAAGGTCCTTGTCGCCCACGGAAACGCCGCCGGTTGTAATAAGCACATCGGCATCGCCCCCTGCGGCGCGGTCAATCGCGGCGCAAATCTCCCCGGCTTCGTCCGGGGTGCGCTCGCTTAAAACCACCTCGGCATTAAGCTCGCCAAGCCTTGCGGCCAGAAGATAGCGGTTGCTGTCGTAAATTTGCCCGGCTTGCAAAGCCCCGCCAAGCTCCGCAAGCTCGCTGCCACAGCTTATAACGGCCGCCTTAATCGGCTGGAAAACCTCGACCGCGCCGATCCCCAGGGAGGCCAGCACCCCGGCGTGTACCGCCGCAAGCCGCTCGCCTTTTTTTACCACAAGCCGCCCCTTGGCAATATCCTCGCCAATTTTTGAATAGTTGGCAAAGGGCTTTACCCCGGCGTAAACGGCGACCCTGTCCTTCCCGCAATCGGTGTCTTCCTGTTTGACCACCGCGTCGAAGCCGTCTGGCACCGCCGCCCCTGTCATAATGCGCACGGCGTGGCCGGCGGCCGCGCTGTCCCCCTGCGGGCTGTAAAGATCGCCCGCCATTATTCGAGCAAGCACCTTGAAGACGGCCGGGGCCTCCCTTGTCGCCTGCGCCGTCTCGCCGGCCCGCAAGGCGTAGCCGTCCATTGCCGATCTGTTAAAACCGGGAACGTCAATCGGGGCGTAAATGTCCCTTGCGGCATGGAGTCTTGAAATCTGCCCCAGGGGCACTGTTTTGGTTTTTGCCTGCGGGCAAAGCTCGGCTACAAGACTTTCCACGGCGGCTTCCAACTCGATCATCCCCCAATTATAGCCCGCCTCCCTTTGCTTTGCCAACTCCGCCGGGTTGAACGTGTCGGAGGTTCGGAGGTTCGGAGGTTCGGACTTTTCTCACACAAAGGCACTAAGGCACCAAGGCACAAAGGAAGATTAAGGAAAGAGTTGGGGCGAAACCATGATAAGGCAGCGTCTTTTTCTTGCCTTACTATAGAAGATAAGGAGAACAAGGAGAGATGAAGAGAGGCTTTCTAAACTGTGCTTAGTGCCTTTGTGCCTCCGTGCCTTTGTGTGAGACATTTCCGAGGTTCGTGTAGTTCATGCGTTTGTCGTGGAATCGGCCATGAGATTGCTTGCCAAGGGGCGGTTTTTCCGGTAAGATAAAGCCATGAAGCAAAATCCGCTTAAACCCCTTGCGGCTGTTGCCGCGGCGGTTGCCGGGGTCGTTTTGAAACCCGTTTACAAACTGCGCCGGCGCTTTCCCCTTTCCTCGTACATTTTGAACCGGCTTTTTACAATGGCAGTAATGCTTTTTTTGCTCGGCTTCGGGGTCTTCGGGCTAATGGCGCTTGCGCCGGGGGACATCGTTGACCAAATAATGATACAGCAAATTTTCAGCGACAACCCCGGCAGGGCAGGGCAAAACCTGGCGCACATGGAAGCCGAACAACTGGCCGCGCTCCGCGCCGAGCTTGGCCTTGACCAGCCCTTTTATGTGCAGTACATCCGCTGGCTCTACGGAGTGGTCGTCCACCGGGACTTGGGACTGAGCCTAATCTCGCGCGCGCCAGTTTCGTTTTTAATCGCATCCAGAATCGTCAACTCGCTGGTGCTCAACCTACTGTCGCTCATTTTTATCACGCTTTTTTCGTTTGCGCTGGGCGTTTATTTTTCGACAAAGGCGGGAACCCGCAGCGATGTCGCCATAACATTTTTCGCGCTGTTGCTCCACGCCTTCCCCGGACTTTTGCTGCTCATACTGCTGCAGCTTGTCGCATCCGTTACCGGGCTTTTCCCCGTTACGGCGTATCCGCCATTCCCCTTTTCTTACGACCCGGTGCGTTTTGTGTTTTCATTCGCGCATCACATTTTTCTGCCACTCTTAGCATCTTTTTTGGGCGGAGTGGGCGGAACCTTGCGCATGATTCGCGCGACAATGTTAGACCAGCTTGGCCAGCCGTACATCACAAGCCTTCGCGCCCGGGGAATTGCCGAGTGGCGCATTTATCTTACCCACGCATTTCGCAATACGCTTAACCCCTACATCACCGCCAGCGCGAACTTGCTGGCAGGCCTTTTTTCCGGATCGCTTATTTTGGAAATAATTTTTGCCTACCCCGGCATTGGAAGGCTCATGTTCGAGGCGGTAATCCAGCAGGATGTCAACCTTGTTTTGGCTAACATGATGTTTATCTCGTTCCTTGTGCTCGTCGGGATGGCGTTAGCCGACATTATTCTGGCGTTGGTAGACCCCAGAATCCGTTACGGGAAGGAGTAAGGCCGGTATGAAACATTTTTTTATCTATCTGAAAGCGAGGCCGATAGGAATGGCATCGCTTGTTGTTTTGATCATTTTGTACACGATGATGATCTTTGCGGAATTTTTCGCGCCCTTTTCGCCCACAACTTCGTTTGCGGATAAAAGTTTTCACCCGCCCAACGTGCGCTTTCACCAGGGGCGGCTTGCGGCGCAGGAAATGCGGGTGGTCAACACCGTAACCTTACAATATGTACGCATAAGGGATCACTTTTCGCCGGTGCAATTTTTCGCGGAAGGCGAGCCGTATTTGCTGTGGGGGGTAATTCCCGCGCAAAGACGTTTTTTGACAACAGCCCCCGGCGAATACCCCATGTTTTTAATGGGCACGGACAACCTTGGCCGGGATATTTTTTCGCGCATTGTTTACGGCGCTCGTATTTCTCTTACCATTGGCTTTGTCGCGACAGCCATTTCGCTTTTGCTTGCCGCCCTTGCCGGCGGGCTTTCCGGCTACTTTGGCGGGTTTACCGACTGGTCGATAATGCGATCGGCCGAATTCCTAATGCTGATCCCGACACTCTACCTGATACTTTTTCTACGATCGCTCATGGCGACCAACCTTGACCCCGGCCAGTCCTTCATGATGATAACGATAATACTGTCCCTTGTCGGCTGGCCAGGCACGGCGCGTATGATTCGCGGCATGGTGCACGCAATAAAACGCGAGGAATTTGTCCTTAACGCAAAACTGGAAATGATCCCCTCCGTTACGATTATTTTCCGCCACATTATCCCGCAAATTGCCAGCATTTTGATTGTGAGCGTGGCGTTGAGCATTCCCGGCTTTATCATGACGGAAACCGTGCTTTCATGGCTTGGGCTTGGCATTACCGACCCTGCCGTCAGTTGGGGTTCTCTTATTAACCGCGACCTTTCCACGATTTCCAACTTGCAGGCCTTCCCCTGGCTGTTAAGCCCGGTATGGTTTTTGATCGCAGTAACGCTGGCCTTTAACTTTATCGGTGATGCGTTACGCGACTTTTTCGACCCCTACCACACTGCCGTAAGAAAACGGGCAAAAAATGGCAAGGGGGCGGCTCCGTCGGCCACTGCCGCCGCCGGTGTGGTGCAGGATGATGTGCCGCCGCCGGATGGCTCGATTATAAGCGTGCGCAACTTAACCGTGGATTTTGCCATACCACGGGGGCGGGAGCAAATCTTTGTGCAGGCGGTTCGCGGGCTTTCGTTTTCCTTGGAAAAGGGCAAAACGCTTGGCATTGTCGGGGAAAGCGGATCGGGTAAAAGTGTTAGCACTTTAGCAATCCCCGGCCTTTTGTCGCATAACGCCAGCGTAAAAGGTTCGATCCTTTACGAGGGAACGGAGTTAAACGGCATGGCGGTTTCTGATTTGCGCAAGTACCGGGGCAAAAAAATCGGCATGATTTTTCAGGAGCCTGGGCGTTCTTACGATCCTTTGCAAAACATGGACAGTGTGTTTTTTGAAACTTTCAGGAACAGAGACAAAACGATCACAAGGGAAGAATCGACGGCGCGGGCTTGCGAGCTTCTTGCCGAAACGGGTCTTGAAAACGGGGCGCAACGGCTTTCCAACTTTCCGCATCAGTTTTCCGGCGGGCAGTTGCAGCGCATTGGCATCGCACTTGCCTTAGCCCAGGGTTGCGAACTTTTGGTTGCCGACGAGCCGACAACCGCGCTGGATTTGACGATCCAAAAGCAAATTATCGAGCTATTGATAACCCTGCGCGGCACTCGCAAGCTTTCTATCATTTTTATAAGCCACGACATTGATCTTGTCGCTTACATTTCCGATCGCATAATGGTAATGTACGGCGGGCTTGTCATGGAATCCGGCAGTGCGCATGACATTACCGAAAACCCCTGGCACCCCTACACACGCGCCCTGCTTGCAGCATCGCCGCAGTTTGGCAGCCATTATTCGCAGGGTCGTTTGCAGTCGATTCCCGGCAAGGTTACAGACCCTTCCCGCCCCGAGCCGGGCTGTCCCTTTGCCCCGCGCTGTGTCATGGCAAAGCCAGAATGCTCCGTGTCCGTTCCGCCGCTGGAAACCTTCACCGGTGCCGGCGGCCACGTCAGGGAAATTCGCTGTATTGCCAAAGAACTGCGTTAGGCGCATGGCGGGCGTATGGCGGGGAATTCTTTCGGGAAGCTGTTTCGCGTAACAACATTCGGTGAGTCTCACGGGGCGGCTATGGGTTGTGTTGTTGACGGATGCCCGGCGGGTCTGCCTCTTTCGCAGGCGGACATTCACGGCGAATTGTTAAAGCGCCGGCCGGGTGGCGGCGACGGCGCGGCTAGCGGCGCGGCGAGTGGCAGGAACGAGGCTGACACCCCGGAAATCCTTTCCGGGGTGTTTGACGGCGTAACCCTTGGCACGCCGATTGCGGTTGTTATTCGCAACACGGATGCAAGGCCCGGCGACTACGATCACTTGAAGGATGTTTACAGGGGCGGCCATGCCGACTGGACTTGGGAGGCGAAGTTCGGCATACGCGACCACCGGGGGGGCGGGCGCAGTTCGGGGCGGGAAACGGTTGGCCGTGTTGCCGCCGGTGCTGTCGCAAAAATTTTTCTGGCGCGGCACGGCATAGCTGTCCGGGGCTGGGTTTCCTCAATATTTGGCGTAACGCTCCCCCTGCCGGGCGAAAGCGGCTTCGACTTAAACGAGGCCGGAAAAAACCCCCTGCGTGTGCCTTGCTCCGTCGAAAGCTCCGTTACGGATCATCTCTTGGCAAAAATCGAGGGCTTGCGTGCCGAGGGCGACAGTTGCGGCGGCATTGTTTCCTGCTCTGTTACCGGCTTGCCCCCCGGCCTTGGGGAACCTGTTTTTGACAAATTGGACGCGGTGCTTGCCGCCGCGATGCTTTCCATTGGCGGCTGCAAGGGGGTGGAGTTTGGCGCGGGTTTTGCCGCCGCCGCTTTTACAGGCTCGCAAAATAACGACGAGCCTGTGCCGGGCGGCGG
>WRKI01000207.1 GCA_009778155.1 Spirochaetota bacterium | reverse complement strand
CGGTTAAGTTGCGGCAGGAAGCCGCAACTTAAAGGGCATGGAGCGGCCGGGCACCGGGAAGCCGCCTTCGGGGGTGCAGGGGGCACGCCCCCTGCAAATTTATACCGCCGGCCACCGTGCTTCGCGTCTCCGTGTGAGCCTCCCCCTCCTGATCCGTGGTAAAAATTCCCCTCTTTTCCTCCGGCAAAAAAAATCGAAAAAAAATGACGAATTTTGCGAAAAGTACTTGACAGCTTGTATACAAGAATGTTAGGCTTACAGTAAGACCCTGTTTGGAACGCGCCGGATAGCCGGCGGACAGACGGGAACGCGCTTCGTTGAGGCGCGGCAATTACAGGATTTAATTGGAGGATATCGTATGAAACTTACGAAGAGTTTAATGGTAGCGGCAGTAGCCGGTATCGCCCTTTTAGCCACCTCTTGCGGAGGCGGCGGCGGGCAGCAGGGGGGCGGCCTTATCACCGTAACCTTTGCCGGAACGGAAGCGCCGGCAACAGGCCAGAGCCGCGCCATGCAGGAAATGGCGGACATACTTAACGCGACCGGGCGCTTTAACGCCGTCGTGCAGGTAGGCGGCGCGCTTTCCAACGACACCGACAACCTGGTAACACAGGCCAGAACCGGCGTGCCTTTGGTAGTGCCTACGGATCCCGGCCGCCTTGCAACGCAGTTCAACATCCCGGACATGAACATTTTGATGGCTCCCTTCGTATTGACCGACCCGGAAGTCCTGCCCCGCCTGGTGCAGACCCCGCTTTTCAACGAATGGCAGAACCAGCTTGAGCAGCAGGGCGTTATCTTTGTTGCCAATATGTACAATGGCTTCCGCAGCTTTTACACCGTAAACCCGGTAAACACCGTTTCCGACCTTAGCGGCCTTCGCATACGCGGCTTTGGCAACGACATCGGCAACGCGCTGGGCAGGCACTTGGGCTTTGCCAACATCGGCATCGCTTGGGGCGAAACCCTTCCCGGGCTTCAGCAGGGGACATTGGACGGCACCGAAGTTCAGGTAGCCGCCGCTTACGGTTCGGCCATTTTTGACGTGGCCAACTATTTGGCGCTTACAAGGCACTTCATGCTTCAGTCTTCCTTCGTGGTTTCCTCCGGCCTGTTGAACAGTATGCCGGCGGAAGACAGGGAGTTCTTCTTGACCACGGTGCGCGAAGTTGCGGCAAGATTCTCTGACATCATAGCCGAGGAAGAAATCGACTATTACCAGAGGATGGCGGCCAGGGGCGTTACCATTGTGGAAGTAAACATGGATGAATTCATGGATGCGATTGCGCCGCTTTACATCTACAACGACCTGGGCTTCTCCCCCGGTCTTAGGGACAGGCTGTTCGCGGAATTGGACATCTAATGGAAAAATGCAGGCTGTGCGGGGGCGGGTCTCCCGGCAGCCTGTATTTGCAACCTGTATTTTGTAGGTTTGGAGGCGACAATGCGAAAAATTTACCGCGCCTTGTGCAAGGCGGAAACCGCATTATGCGGCGCAGGCTTTATAGCCCTTGTTTTGCTGATCCTTCTTTCCGCCGGATTGCGCTTCTTTCGTTTTTCTATGGCTTGGAACATCGATTTGGCTCTTTTTCTTTTGGCGTGGACGGCCTTTTTGGGGGCGGACATAGCCTGGCGGGACAACAAACTCTTCGGCATAGACATTGTAACCCGCCGTCTGCCGGGCCTAGCCCAGCATCTTGTGCGCATTGCGGTTCTGGCAACAATACTTGTCGGGCTTTCCATAATCGTAATCTACGGAAGCCAGCTTGCGTGGTTCGAGCGGACAAGAAGGTTCCAGTCTATCCCGGTGCCTTACTCGTTTGCGCTTTTAAGCCTTCTGGTCGCGGCCGCATCTATGGCCTTCTCCACCCTGCTTAAAATTTTCCATTGTGCGGTGGCGATAAAGGACAACCTTAAAGAGCTTGGGCTTTTGGGAGCCAAGCCGGCAGGTAAAAAAGAGGCGGCCACATGATCCCCCTGCTGTTGCCCTTCGTAGGCCTTTTGGCCGTGGGAATGCCGGTCGCCTTTGTCGTGGGCATATCCGCCTTCGCTTACTTTCACTCCGTGCCGTACTTGAACTTCCAAGTCGCCGTGCAGATGATCTTTAGCCAGAGCCAGTCCTTTCCCTTTTTGGCAGTGCCTTTTTTCATCTTTGCCGGCAACCTAATGAACGTATCGGGAATAACCACCCGCATATTGGAGCTTGCCCGGCTTTTGACCCGCACCATGTACGGCGGCACGGCGCAATTGAGCGTTTTTATGAGCACGCTCATGGGCGGCATTTCAGGGTCGGCCACCGCAGATGCGGCCATGAACACGCGGATTTTAGGCCCCGACATGATGCGCCTGGGCTACCCCAAGGGCTACATTTGCGCCTTGCAGTGCGTTACCGCCATGGTCGTCGCCACCCTGCCGCCCTCGCTGGGGCTTATCATCTTCGGCTTTGTCGGCGAGGTTTCAATCGCCCGGCTTTTTGCCGCCGGCATCGTCCCCGGCTTCATGATTGCCATAGCGCTTATGATTACGGCCGGCATCACAACTCGCGTAAGGGGTTTTGAACCCCCGGCGAAAGACACCCCGCGCCTTACCTTTGGCGAGCTTTTTAGCAACCTTAAAACATCGATTTGGGCGCTGCTCTTCCCCGTCATTCTTATTGTTGGCATACGCTTTGGCGTGTTTACCCCTTCGGAATCGGGAGCCTTTGCGGTGCTTTATGCCGTTCTTATTGGGAAGTTTGTCTACAAAGAGCTTACATGGGAAAAGTTCAAGGGAGCCTTGGGAACCACGCTGAAGGACAACGGGGCGATCATGCTCATTATCGCCATGTCTGGCCCCTTCAGCTTTGCGGTAACATGGCTTCAGCTCCCGGTAACCTTAAGCGGCTTTATTTTCGGGATAACGGAAAACCCGCAAGGCATGGTGCTTATCATGCTGGGCTTCCTGTTCGTCGTAGGCCTGTTCGTTGACAGCAACGTGAACTTTCTTTTGCTTACGCCGATCTTCCTGCCTATGGTTACGGCCGCCGGCATAGACCCGGTGCACTTCGGGATACTTATGGCGACAATAGCGACGCTGGGCGTTATGACCCCGCCTGTAGGAACCGCGCTTCTTACCGTATGCGGCATCATAAACTGCCCAATAGACGAGTACACGAAGGAAAGCCTTCCCTTCATGCTGACGATTTTCGTAGTATTGATAATTTTGCTTTTCTTCCCGAACCTTGTATTGTTCATACCGGACATCATTTTCGGATAAGCGGCTTAAGCCAACGCGCTTAAACGCGCATATACGCCCGCAGAGTTTTTGCTTTGCGGGCAAAAATTATTTTTAGGCAGGAATGAAAAATGCAGATGACTATGCGCTGGTTTGGAACCGGCTACGATTCGGTTACTTTAGAGCAGATACGGCAGGTTCCGGGCGTTACCGGCATCATAACGAGCCTTTACGGGAAACAGCCCGGCGAGCTTTGGGAAAAGAGCGAGATTGCCGCCCACAAAAAAACTGTCGAGGATGCGGGCTTTACGATTGCCGGCATCGAAAGCGTGAACATTCACGACTCGATTAAGGCGGCCGGGGCAGAGCGGGATGCCTGTATCGACAACTATCGGGCGACCCTTGAAAATTTGGGGCAAGCGGGGATACGCCTTGTCTGCTACAATTTTATGCCGGTGTTCGACTGGACAAGGTCGGATTTGGCGAAAATGCGCAGCGACGGCTCCACGGTGCTGGCCTACAGCCAGTCGATAATTGACAAGATCGACCCCAACGATATGTCAAGCGCGATGAAGGCGCAGGCGGGCGGCTATATGCTTGCCGGCTGGGAGCCTGAGCGCCTCCAGCGGCTGAAGGAGCTTTTTGCCCTGTACAAGGACATTGGCGAGAACGAGCTTTTTGCCAACTTGCAGTATTTTCTGGAGGCGGTGATGCCTGTCTGCGAAAAATACGGGATAAAAATGGCGATTCACCCGGACGATCCTGCATGGTCGGTTTTCGGCCTTACTCGGATTATGACCGGGGGGGAAAAGCTTCAACGCCTGCTTAAGGCTGTGGACAATCCCCTTAGCGGGGTTACCCTTTGCACGGGAAGCCTTGGGACAAACCCGCAAAATGACATTCCCGGCATTATCAAATCGATTGGCGGTTCGCGCATACATTTTGCCCACCTGCGCAACTTGCGGCACACCGGCCCCGGCGACTTTGAGGAGGCCGCGCATCTTTCCGCCGACGGCTCTATGGATATGTATGCAATCGTGAAGGCGCTTTACGACAGCGGCTTTGACGGGCCTATTCGCCCGGATCATGGCCGGGCAATCTGGGGCGAAAAGTCCATGCCCGGCTACGGCCTGTACGACCGCGCCCTGGGAGCCTCCTATTTGATGGGTCTTTGGGAAGCCGTCGAAAAGGCGAACCCCCGGCGTTAGGGCTGCCGGCCGGCGGGATTAGCACACAAAGGCACGAAGACACAAAGGCACAAAGGAAGGAAGACGAAAGAGGATAAGGAAGGGCGATTTTAGCGTGTGCCGCTTCCTTATCGCTTGCTGTCTGCCGGCTGCAAGCGGACAAAAACCGGAATTTATGTTGCCTCGCGCAGCCCATCTTCTCCGTGGTAAAAAATCTTTGTGCCTTGGTGCCTTTGTGCCTTTGTGTGATTTTTCGGGAACGCCGGCCGTCTGTCTGTGGTAAAATTTCATGAAAGGCGCGCGCCGGCACTCTTGACAGGATGACCCGGTTCGTGATATAAATTACTCATAGAGGACAAGCCCGCGATGCGGGCTATGTTGCGTTCATAAGGAAAAGGTAGGAAAGGTTGTAAGCATGAGTGAAAAGACATTTGACCATGTCATAAGGGAGCGCTGGTGCAAAGGCTGCAATATTTGCGTCGCGCTTTGCCCTAAAAACGTGCTTGTACTGCAAAATGGCAAGGCCGCCGCGCCAAGGCCTCAGGACTGTATCGGCTGCAAAATGTGCGAAATGCGCTGCCCGGACTTTGTCCTGACTGTACATGAAAAAAACAAAAACTCGAGCGGGACTTAGGAGGTTCGGTATGTCTAGCGCGAAACTTTTGCAGGGCAACGAAGCCTGCACACTTGGGGCTATTCAGGCGGGCGTGGAATTTTACGCCTGTTATCCGATTACCCCCTCTACGGAAATCGCCGAATACTGCTCGGAAGAGCTTCCCAAAATCGGCGGCAAGTTTATCCAAATGGAAGACGAAATAGCGGCAATGGCCGCCGTAATCGGCGCGTCCCTGACCGGGAAAAAATCCCTTACCGCCACAAGCGGGCCGGGCTTCTCCCTCATGCAGGAGTGCATAGGTTACGCCTCCTACACCGAGGTTCCCGTGGTAATCGTCAATGTCCAGCGCGTAGGCCCCTCGACCGGGATGCCCACAGGCCCCGCCCAGGGGGATGTCATGCAGGCTCGCTGGGGAACGCACGGGGATGCGGCAATGGTGGTTCTGGCTCCGGGGAACGTCAAGGAATGTTACGACCTTACGATCAAGGCCTTCAATATTTCCGAGCAGTACCGGGTGCCCGTCATCGTGCTTTCCGACGAAATTATCGGGCACATGAGAGAGAAGGTAACCCTGCCGGACCCCGCCTCGATTAAAATTGTAAACAGGGAAAAACCGAAAAGCCCCGAAGGCTACCTGCCCTTCAAGGCCGATGCCGACGGCGGGACACCCCCAATGGCCGACTTTGGCACCGGCTACAGGTACCATGTAACAGGCCTCTCGCATGACGAGGCCGGCTTTGCCTCAAACAAGGGCGAGGTTGCCGACGCTTTGGTGCGCAGGCTGAACCGCAAAATCGAAAAGGCCGAGCCTGAAATCCGCGATTTTGTTACCGAGTCCACCGACGACTGCGACGTGCTTGTCGTAGCCTTTGGCTCCTCGGCAATGTCATCGCTTTCGGCCATACGCAAGGCGCGAAGCCAGGGGATCAAGGCCGGGCTTTTCCGCCCAAGGACAATCTGGCCCTTCCCCGAAGCGCCTCTTGCCGAAATCGCCGGGCGCGCCAAGCGAGTAATCGTGGCCGAGATGAACCTTGGCCAGATTGCCAGGGAAGTCGAGCGCGTGGTCGGCCGCGACCGGGTAACGCGGGTGTGCAAGGTGAACGGCGAGCTTTTCAAGCCGGAAGAAATCTTGTCTGAAATTATGGGGGGCGCGAAATGAGCGACAATCTTCAATACTTTAGGCAGCACAAACTGCCGCATATCTGGTGCGCCGGCTGCGGGCACGGAACGGTGATAAACGCCTTTGCCACAGTGGCGGCAAAACTGGGTCTTGACAAAAACAATACGGCAATTGTGTCGGGGATTGGCTGTTCCAGCCGCGCCCCCGGCTACTTGGACTTTGACACACTGCACACGGCGCACGGACGCGCCCTGGCCTTTGCCACGGGTGTAAAACACGCCAAGCCGGAAATGAACGTGATTGTGGTGATGGGCGACGGCGACTGCGCGGCCATAGGCGGCAACCACTTTATCCACGCCGCCCGGCGCAACATTGACATTACGACAATTGTCATGAACAACAGCATTTACGGCATGACAAGCGGGCAGTTTTCGCCAATGACCCCCAAGGGTATGGCCGGGACGACCGCGCCTTACGGGAATGTGGAGCGTGCCTTCGACTTTACAAAACTTTCGATAGGGGCGGGCGCGACCTATGTGGCCAAGACGACTTCCTACCATATAAAAATGTTGCAAGACCTTATCGAAAAAGCTATTTTGCACAAGGGCTTTTCCGTGGTCGAGGCGATAGTGCAATGCCCGACATACTACGGCCGCCGGAACAAAATCGGAAGTGCCGTGGATATGCTGAACCATTTCAAAGACAGGGCTGTCAACGTCAAGGCGGCGGAGAAGATGACCCCGGAACAGCTTGCCGGAAAGTTTCTTATTGGAGAGCTGCACTACGAGGATGCGCCGGAGTTTACCGCCGAGTACGAAAAGCAGGTTGCCGAAATCCAAAAATCGATAAAAGCGAAAGGGGGAGCGTGATGCGAACTGAATTTAGATTGAGCGGATCGGGCGGGCAGGGGATACTGCTTGCCGGCATCGTGCTTTCCGAGGCGGCCATTATCGAGGACTTGAACGTCGTGCAGACACAGAGCTACGGGCCAGAGGCTCGCGGCGGCTCCAGCAAGGCCGAAGTCGTTATTTCAGATACCGACATAGATTATCCGAAAAACACCGACCCGGACTTCCTTCTGGCGCTTACGGCCGATGCGTACAAAACATACGGGCCGGCGCAGGGGGGGGGGATCATCATTGTCGATTCTTCCGTAACACTTGATCCGGCGATTAAGGCCAAGACCGTAGCCCTTCCGATAATCGAGACTGCTGTAAAAACCGGCAAAGAAATTGTTACAAACATTGTCGCGTTAGGTGTCATTGTCGGGCTGTCAAAAATCGTAAAACAGGAAAGCATAGAAAAAGCCGTCTTGGGGCGCGTTCCCAAAGGCACGACGGATTTGAATGTCGCCGCCTTAAAAGCGGGCTTTGAGCTTGCCGCGCAGGTAAAGTAGCGGGCACAGGAGAAAAACATGAGCGAGAACATCAAGGCGGGGCTTGACGAGTACAATGCCGGGGTGGAAAAGGTGCTGGCAAAGTTTCCAGAGCGCAAAAAGGAATTTACGACAGGCTCAGGCGCGCCGGTCAAGCGGCTGTACACGCCGCTTGACAGCGAAGGCCGCGACTACGGCGAATCGGCGGGTTTTCCCGGAGCATACCCCTACACGCGCGGCGTGCAGAACACAATGTACCGGGGCCGTCTTTGGACGATGCGCCAGTACGCCGGCTTTTCCACGGCGGAGGAATCCAACAAAAGATACAAGTATCTTTTGGAGCAGGGCACTACCGGGCTTTCGGTCGCCTTCGATCTGCCCACGCAGATTGGCTACGACTCGGACTTTTCCCTGTCGCAGGGTGAAATTGGCAAGGTCGGGGTGGCTATCGACTCGTTAGCTGACATGGAAATTCTTTTCGACGGCATACCGCTGGACAAGGTTTCCACGTCGATGACGATCAACGCCCCCGCCTCGGTGCTTCTTGCGATGTACATCGCGGTCGCCGAAAAGCAGGGGGTAAGCGCGGACAAGCTGGAAGGCACGATCCAGAACGACATACTCAAAGAGTATATCGCCCGGGGGACTTACATTTTCCCCCCGGAGCCTTCCATGCGTCTTATAACGGACATTTTCGCGTACTGCTCCAAAAACGTCCCTAACTGGAACACAATTTCAATTTCCGGCTATCATATCCGCGAGGCCGGCTCTACGGCCTCCCAGGAAGTGGCTTTCACGATAGCCGACGGCATAGCCTACGTCGAGGCGGCGATAAAGGCCGGGCTGGATGTTGACGCATTCGCCCCGCGTCTTTCCTTCTTTTTCAATTCGCATAACGATTTGTTTGAAGAGGTTGCAAAGTTCCGCGCCGCCCGGCGGGTGTGGGCAAAAATTATGAAGGAGCGTTTTGGCGCGAAAAACCCGAAGAGCCATATGCTGCGTTTCCACACGCAGACCGGCGGCTCCACGCTTACCGCCCAGCAGCCGGACAACAATGTCGTGCGCGTGGCGATACAGGCGCTGGCGGCAGTCCTTGGCGGGACGCAGTCCCTGCACACGAACTCGCGCG
>WRKI01000206.1 GCA_009778155.1 Spirochaetota bacterium | reverse complement strand
GGGGGGGGGGGGGTAATCATTATATTGTCTAGTTTTTTAGACAGTTTTTGAGCAGGCTTCATTGTTTTCCCCCTTTTCGCAAATTTTACCCTCCAGCAATACAGCTAGAGAGTCTATACTACAAATATAACACCTTTTCCAAAAATTGTCCAGCTTTTGGGATTTTTTTCAATTTTTTTTCGCTTGTAGCTAAGGAAGCACTGATTAAATCCCATCGAGGATGCGGACTAAAGTCCGCGGGAAATGCTGATTAGCGTCGAGTTAATCAGCATTTCCCTAGCTGTGCCTGTGCTAAGCGCCTTTGCCGCTTTTAGCGCCTTCCGATAGTGGCTCCAAACGTAATATAGGGTTTTACGCCTATCATTGAATAACCCCCTACCCAGCCGGCGCTTTCTGTCGTGTGCCTGTTGCGCCGAGTGTCAACATTGCTTCTTGCTTCCCTGTGGGCGGCAAAATTGTAAGACAAGGTCATGCCCACGTTGATAAAAAAGAAGCTCCCCATTCTGTATTTTAATCCAATATCGCCGCCAATTCCAAGCCCAATGAAGTGATCCCCAAAGGTTTCGCCGCTTTCCCGGCTGTACAAAAAGAGCATATTCAAGTTCGGGCCGATGCCAAAATGAAGCATTAAGTTTTCGTTAAGATAATGCCCCATGCCAAACCCAATGGGGATAAAATCATGATGCACAGACGGGCGCAGGTTGCCCACGATGTTGCTTGTCACCGGCATCAAAGTACTGTGGTTAAAAAACAGCCCGATGTTTCTTTCGCCAAAAAGGGCGTAAAGTCTGACGTTCACGCCCGGAGAGAATGTATAGTTGTTCCCCAGGCCGCTCCCACTCATAAAATAGTTCCCGAAAGCCGGCCCGGCGGACATCCAAAGGTCAAATTGCCGCCCCCCGGAATTGTCTTGGGCAAAGACCCCCGCGCCTATGCAAAGAGCCAAGGCGGCGCACAAAAAAGCTTTTTTCATAAAAACCTCCAAAAAGTTGCCCCAGCAAACTGCTGGGTATATATTGATTTATAGCCACGGGGCTTGCAAAACACAATAGAATTTGGTCGAACACTGGTAGAATGCCGGTTTTTCAGGGGGAAAAAGCCCGTTTTGCGGTTTTTGGGGCAGAAAAAAAAAGATTTTGCCGGTGTGTATTGACAAAAATCATTTTTTGCAGTATAAATAAAGTAGATGCGGCCTTGGTGGAACCGGTAGACACGCTAGCTTGAGGTGCTAGTGCCGAGAGGCATGGAAGTTCAAGTCTTCTAGGCCGCAAAATCTGGGAATCTCTAGGGTTTTAGAGATTCCCAGATTTTTTTTTGCCGATTGCCAATCATCTAGCCTGAAAGACCACGCGGCCGGATTGCAGGGTAATTAGGATTTTCCCGCGAAACCGGCGGCCTTGAAAAGGCGAGTTTTTCCCCCTGGTCTTGAATCCCCCCGAATCAACATTCCAAACCGCTCCCGTGTCCACAATGACAAGATCGGCTTTGTAGCCGGGAGCGATGCGCCCCCGTTTTTTCGCGCCGTCGCCAAGGCCGATCAGCCGCGCAGGATTTGCGCTCATAATGGAAGAAAGGCGTTTAAGATCGATTTTTGCGCCGGCGCCCAGAACAAGCTCGGTGTGCGCGGCGGCAAAGGCGGTTTCAAAGGCGGAAAAGCCCGCCGCCCCCGCCTCTTTGTCCCCCCGGCTGTGCGGTGCGTGATCCGTTGCAATCGCATCGATCTTTCCCTCGGCCACTGCCTGTATCAGCGCGTTTCTGTCATCATCGCGGCGCAAGGGCGGGTTTACCCGTCCCCAAGATTCGGCTCCCATTTTTTCGGCATCGTTTTCCGTAAGGGACAGGTTGTGCGGCATGACCTCGCAAGTCAAGGCGAACCCGTTCCCGGCCGCTGCAAGCTCTGCTTTTGCCAAGGCGATTGTTTCGATCGCTTCTTTTGTTGACACATGGGCAATGTGAATGTGGCAGCCGGCTTTTTTCCCCAACTCTATCGCCCGTTTGGTGGCGTAGTTTTCCTCGATCCGGCTCCAGACGTTGCGGTGTTCGCCTGCTTTTTTCGCCGCCTCCGCTTCGCTCCCGCCAAAGTCGCAGTGGCACGAAATGGGAATGCCGATGCGTTTTGCTTCTTTCATGGCGGCAAGGAAAAGCGCGTCGTCGGCCACGTCCTTGCCGTCATCTGAAAGCATGAGGGGGACGAAGCTTTTTTGAGAGTTGCCGTTTTCCAAGAGGCCGGTGATTTCCGAAAGCTCTTTGCCTTCCAGATTTTTTGTGAGTGAAAGCACCGGGTAAAGATCGACCAGGCCGATAACATCACTGCGGCTTTTTATGGCGGCGGCTTTTTCGATGCTGTCTATTGCGGGCTTGGTGTTGGCCATGCAGACCACCGTGCCAAAACCCCCGGCGGCGGCAGACATCGAGGCCGATTCCAACGTTTCCACGGGAAACGCCGTTTCTTTTTCGTAAACAAGAGAATCGCGAAAATGCGCGTGAAGGTCTACAAAGGCGGGCATGAGGGCAGGGGCGCGGCCACTCGGCAACAGCGTATCGCCCTGAATAACAATTCCCTGGGCGTGCGTTGCCGATTGTAACACTTCCGTAATAATTCCGTCTTCGATTATCACTGTTCCCGACATATCCGTTGCTTCGTCAATTATGCGAAAATTTTGCAAGACAACCCTCATGCGGCCTACCTAAAGTCCCCGGCGGAACGAATCTCATCGCAATACTCGCAACGATAATTTCTTTCCTCTGGGTTTTCCAAAATAAAGGAATGCGGAATGTATTTTTCCGTACTCGTTATGCACCGGGGGTTTTTGCAGATGATCACATCCTTTACTTTTTTTGGCAGTTTAAGGTTGATCTTCTCGGTTATTTTTTCGTTTTCGATGATGTTCACCGTGATATTCGGATCGATCAGGCCAAGAATATCAAAGTCAAGATCAATCGTATTGGCAATCTTGATAAGGTCTTTCCGGTCAAGCCGCTTGGAAATGGCATTTACTACAAAGGCGACAGTGCAAGACGATTTGTCAAGGCCCAGCCAATTGAAAATGCGTATCCCCTGTCCCGGTTTAATGTGATCGATCACAACTCCGTTGCGAATCTTTTCAATATTGATCATTTTGTCCTCCTGCATCCTATGCGCCAAGTATCGATGACAAAAGTGCCATCCTTACATACATTCCGTATTTTGCCTGCTTAAAATACATGGCACGGGGGTCTGTGTCCACTTCCATATCAATTTCGTTGACTCTTGGCAGTGGGTGAAGAATCATCATGTTTTTTTTGGCCAAAGCCAATTTTTCGGTATTGATGATGTAGCTGTCTTTTAGTTTTTAATTTTTTTTTCACAGGGGGTAGAGTAAATTTTGTATTTGTGGTAAAATTTCCTTAAAAGCCCTGTCTTTTATGCCGGGGAGAAAAAAGGGGGAACCCATGAAGTTTATTGATATGCACTGCGATACGCTTATGGAAATGGCAAAGCTGCGCTCAAAGCCGGGGGAAACTTTGGGCAAAAATTCTTGCGGTGTCGATTTTGAGGGTATGAAGCACGGAGGCAGTCTTGCGCAATTTTTTGCAGTATTTCTTGCCTCTGGCGAGGCCTTTGAACATTTCGGAATGGAAGCGTTGGCGGACGATGTATACATCAAGGCATTGTACGAAATTTTTACGAAAGATATTGCGGCCAATGCCGGCATGATTTCCTTTGCCCGCAGTTACAGCGATTTGCTGGAAAACGAAAAAAACGGCAAGATGTCGGCTTTTCTAACATTTGAAGACGGCCGCGCCATTGACGGCAGTTTGGACAAGCTGAAAATGTATTACGACATGGGGTTTCGTTTGATCACTTTGACATGGAATTCCAAAAATTGTTTTGGTTCACCAAACTCGGACGACGCGCAAATTATGAAAGAGGGGCTTACCGGCTTTGGACACCAAGCTGTGGAGGCAATGAACGAACTGGGCATGATTGTGGATGTGTCGCATTTGTCCGACGGCGGTTTTTGGGATGTCGTAAAAACTTGCAAGAAGCCTTTTGTCGCCTCTCATTCCAATGCCCGCGCTCTTTCCCCGCACAGGCGCAACATAAGCGATGATATGATTAAGGCTTTGGCGGATGCCGGGGGCTGTATGGGAATTTGCTTTGTTCCGCAGTTTCTTGACAGTAAAATGTCAACGGAAAATAGCACGGTAAAAGACATGGTGGCGCACGCCTTGCACATAAAAAATGTCGGTGGTATAAACTGCGTGGCGCTTGGCTCCGATCTGGACGGCACGAATGGCAACTTGGAGATAAATAACATCGCAAAAATGCCTCTTTTGCTTGACGCGCTAAAAAATGCCGGTTTTACACACGCGGAGCTTGAAGCCGTGGCTTACGGGAACGCTTTGCGCGTGATAAAAGAGTCGATGAAGTAGCAGGGCGGGGGTAACATGGACAGCAATACAAAAGAAAAAATCATTAGGCTTGCATCGGAAATGCAGGGCGATCTTGTAATTTTACGCCGGGATTTTCACCGCCATGCGGAGGCCGGCTGGACGGAGTTTCGCACGGCTTCAATCGTTGCGAATTATCTGGAGGGCTACGGTTACAAGGTGCTTGTTGGCGAAGACGTTATCGCAGAAAGTGCCATGATGGGTGTTCCCAGCGAGGAGATTCTGTCGCTGCATATGGAGCGGGCAAAGTTTCAAGGGGCGCACGCGCAATATGTCGATAAAATGAAGGGTGGCAAAACCGGGGTTGTTGGCATTCTGGAAACGGGCAAGCCGGGGCCGGTTATCGGCCTGCGTTTTGACATGGATGCCAACGATATGACTGAAGCAAAAGATGAAAAACATCGTCCCTTTAGGGAGGGGTTTGCATCTGTCAATGACGAAGCTATGCACGCTTGCGCTCATGACGGGCACACGGCTGTTGGCTTGGGTGTGGCAAAACTGCTGATGCAGCTTAAGGATAGTTTTTCCGGCACGGTTAAGTTGATTTTCCAGCCGGCAGAAGAGGGTGTGCGCGGCGCGGCATCTATGGCGGAAAAGGGTGTTGTTAATGATGTTGACTATTTGTTAGGGATGCATCTTGGCTCGTCTGCCCCCGAAAATGGTCTTTTTATTTGTGGCACTAACGGTTTTTTAGCAACGAGCAAGTTCGATGCAATATACAGCGGTGTTCCTGCCCACGCCGGGGCCAAGCCGGAAGAGGGAAAAAGCGCGTTACTCGCCGCCGCGTCTGCCACTTTGAGTTTACAGGGTATTTACCGGCATAGCAAGGGGGCTTCTCGTATTAACATTGGCGTTTTGCAAGCGGGTACCGGCCGCAATGTGGTTCCGGACAAGGCTGTAATGAAGATAGAAACCCGTGGTATTACTTCCGAAATCGATGGTTTTGTAAAAAAAGAAGCTCTGCGTATGATTAATGCGAGTGCCTTGATGTACGATGTGGATGTTGAAATAAAAGAGGTTGGCGGGGCTAAGTCCGGCAAGAGCGACGATGAATTGATTGCTTTCGCAAAAAAATCTGCCGAGGGTTCCGGTTTGTTTAATAAAATTATCGACTCTGCAAATTTAGGTGGCAGTGAAGATTTCACCTACCTAATGGATCGTGTCCAACAAAGGGGCGGCAAAGCGAGTTATGTGATTGTCGGAACAAAAATTGCCGCAGGGCATCACAACTCGTTCTTCGATTTTGATGAAGGTGCTTTGTCTAAAGCCGTGGCGATTCTTTTGTTAATGGTTCTAGGGAAGAACTGATTAAATCCCATCGAGTTAATCAGCGTTTCCCTAGATTTGACGGGGTTATAACCAAGTAAAAAGAAAGGAGATTTTTGATGAATTGCAGTGAAAAATTGGCAGCCCTAAGAGCCGCTATGAAAAAAGAAAGCCTTGACGCTTATATCGTTCTTACTTCGGATGCGCACGCCACAGAATATTTGCCTGATTACTGGCAATGCCGGATGTGGCTGTCTGGTTTTACCGGCTCCGCCGGGGCTATAGCGGTAACTATGGACGATGCCCAGCTTTGGGCCGACGGCCGCTATTACATTCAGGCAGAAAAAGAATTGCAAGACTCTACGATAAAGCTCCAAAAAATGGGGTTGGACGGTGTGCCCACTTTGCAAGAGTGGCTTACGAATGCGCTAAAAGAAAACGCTACGGTCGGTATTGACGGCAGGACTATTTCTGCGGATTTATACAGCGTTTACAAAAAAGAGTTCAAGAAAAAAAAGCTCAATGTCCGGCTGGATTTGGACCTTATAAGCGAAGTTTGGAAAGACCGCCCGGCATTTCCAAACGGAAAAGCCTTTGAGCACGATATTAAATTTGCTGGAAAAAGCCGCAGGGAAAAACTTCAAGAAGTCAGGGAAAAAATGAAAAAAGAAGGAGCCGATACCTATCTAATTTCATCCTTGGACGACATCGCATGGCTGTACAATTTTCGGGGGACAGACACGCCGAAGATGCCTGCAATTTATTCATACGCGCTGGTAACACAAACGGAAGCTTTTCTTTTTGTCGAAGAATCTAAACTGGAGGATTTAAAATCAAAGCTGATCGAAGACGGAATACAGATTAAAAGCTATGACGAGGTTTTGCCGTTCTTGAAATCTTGCAAGGAAGACAGTATCTTTATCGATCCAACCGGAACAAGCGCACGGCTTTTAGAGGCGATCCCGGAAAGCCTTACGGTTTTTGAAGGCCCTGAAATTACCTCTGCCCTTAAAGCCCGGAAAAACAGTGTCGAAATAAAAAATTTCAAACTCTGTTATGCCAGAGATTGTTCGGCCTTTGCCAAGTTTATAAAATGGGTCAAAGAAGCGGTTCATAAAGAAACTTTGGAAGAAGCTGATCTCCACGAAAAAATGAACGGATATCGCAAAGAAATTGAAAATTATCTGGATGATTCGTTTTCGATTGCCGCATATATGGCGAATGCTGCTCAAATGCACTACAGTCCTGTGAAGGGGCAAAGCGCAAAGCTAAAACCCGAAGGTTTTTTGCTTGTCGATACCGGCGGCCAGTATTATGACGGAACAACAGATGTTACGCGCACTATCGTTCTGGGTGAACTATCGCAGGAAATGAAAAAAGATTTCACACTTACATTGAAATCCATGATACGGCTTTCTATGGCGAAATTTTTGTACGGGGCATACGGATCGTCTCTTGACATTTTAGCACGGAGTGTTATGTGGGAAAACGGCATGGACTACAAATCCGGTACCGGGCACGGCCTAGGTTACGCACTGAATGTTCACGAAAGCCCTCCGGGTATCCGTTACAATCCCGCTCCTTCGGCTCTTGTTAAGATCGAAGAAGGCATGGTTGTAACCAACGAACCGGGTGTTTACAAAGAAGGCAAATGGGGAATAAGAACCGAAAACACGATCCTTGCGGTTAAAGATTTTACCAACACAGATGGCACATTCATGAAGTTCGAAACGATTTCCTTCTGTCCGATCGACTTAAAGGCTGTAGACAAATCGCTTTTGTCAACGGAAGAATTGAAGTGGCTTAACGATTATCATGCAAAAACTTATGAAACGCTCAGCCCTTTTATGAACGATGAAGAAAAGGCATGGCTTAAAGAAGAAACAAAAGCGATTTAAAACGCGTTTAAGGAGGCAAAGTAACAATATGTACAAAATAAGAAAAATGGAAATAGAGGACTATGTTGAAATAATTAAATTATGGAAACACACAGACGGAATAGGGATTGACGAAAAAGATGATTCAAAAGAATCAATAAAAATATTTTTGCGGAAAAATCCTAATACCTGTTTTGTTGCAATAACGGCTAATGGCGAAATAATTGGTACAGTAATGGGTGGAAATGACGGCAGGAGGGGTCATATATATCATTTAATGGTAAAAGCTGAATATAGGAACAATGGAATCGCCAAAGATTTACTGAAAAACATAGAAAAAGGGTTTGAAACAGACGGAATTAGAAAAATATTTTTGGTTGCATATAGGGATAATGAGATTGGCAATAATTTTTGGGAAAATAATGGATACAAAATAAGAGAGGATTTAAATTATAGAGACAAAAGGATTATAGAATAGCATCCCCGACAGCCTAACAGTTGCCTCGCCGGCGCGTGCTACCGTTGGGGCAGGCACGCGCCGGCGGTTCAACCTATTCCACCTTAAAGTACGAAATCTCTTTAACAAGCGTGTTTATGGAACTACTGTTTTTTTTGCTGATGCCCGCCGTGTTGTTCACCACGGAGTTGATGTGTTGTGCGCTAAGAGCCATCTCGTTAATGCTCAAAGTGATCCCGCCGGTTGTCTTTTCCAGGTTTTCGCTTTCGCGGACAACCTGCTTCGCGCCTTCCAGCATTTCCTGCGAGCCGCCTTTTACAAGCTCTGTAATCTCGTTCACACTGCCAATGTCGTCTAACAGCCGCCTGCTTCCAGCACTCTGCTTTTCCATCGCCCCGCGGATGCTCTCTTCCTGCTGGGCGACAGTCCTTATGCTAGAGTCGATAGCCTCGAACCTTTTGTGCACATTTTCCGTGGACTTCGTGATCTTGTCAATCGATGTTTTGATCTTTTTAAGCACCGCCCCGATAGTCTTGGACTGATTGCTAGAGTTTTCCGCAAGCT
>WRKI01000205.1 GCA_009778155.1 Spirochaetota bacterium | reverse complement strand
TTTTTTCTCAAACAAAAAAACATAAGGAGTTTCGCATGAAAAAACTGATCATAGCGGCCGCATTGGCGGCCGTTTTCGGATTGGCCGGCTGCAACTTGGGCACGTCCGGCTTTGGAACCATTACCATCCCCGGCGAGTGGCCACCGTCGCCGCCGTCGAATTACCGCCCCGGGGACCGTTGGCCCATAGGCCCCGAAGACCTTGACATGGGCGAGGTGCGCTTAGGCGGCGGAACCTTCCTTATGGGCAGCCCGCCAAACGAAATCGGCAGGCAGGCTAACGAAGGCCAGCAGCGTTGGGTAACTATAAGCGCGGACTTTTGGATAAGCGAAACCCCGGTAACCCAGGCGCAGTGGGTTTCGGTAATGGGGAGCAACCCAAGCTTTCACACAACCCCCGTACCCGGGGAGGCGCAGGGCAGGCGGCCTGTGGAAATGGTAAGCTGGTTTGACGTTTTGGTTTTCGCCAACCTGCTGAGCGAGCAAGAACGCTTTACCCCGGCGTACATGATAAACGGAAGCACCGACCCCGTCGATTGGGGGCCTGTGCCTACAGGGCTTTCCCACCCGAATTTTGAGGCATGGAACGCGGTTCAAATCGTGCCCGGCTCCACCGGCTTCCGCCTGCCTACCGAAGCGCAGTGGGAGTTTGCCGCCCGCGCCGGAACAACGACGGCCTTCAGCGACGGGACGCAAGACTGGAACGACCAAGCCGCCCTTGACCGGATAGGCTGGTTCAATTTTAACAACGGGGGCGTTACGCGGGAGGTCATGCAAAAGGAACCCAATCCCTTGGGCTTGTACGACATTCACGGCAACGTGGCGGAGTGGGTGTGGGACAGGGCGGGTGATCCCCCGACAAGCCAAGCTCAGACTGATCCTGCAGGCCCGGATTCGGGGAATAACCGCGTAGTTCGCGGGGGAAGCTGGAACACCGCCTCGGCTACTGCGCCTGCGCCTGCGCTGACCGGCCGGTCAGCTTACCGTGATCACCCCGCTTCTTTCCTCCGGTTTAGCGCCTCTGGCTTCCGGCTTGTGCGACCTTGAGGTCGCGCACCGAGAGGAGTGATTATAGGGCGGCCATGCGGTCGCCTAGCGGTGTGTGGCCGTAGCGTAAGTTCCAGCAAAAGGAGAATAACATGAAGAAAACTAAAAAACTTTTCGGCATTGCCGCGCTTGTCGCGGCATTTTCAACAATCAGCGCGGGCGGGGTTTTCGCGCAGGCTTTTTCGCAGTTGCCCCTCAGCTTCGGCATAAGCTCGTCGTTTATCAGCGACTTCGGCGGCGGGGTCTCCGGCAGTATAACGGAGGTTGCCGCTCCCCCTCAAGCGGACAGCCCTCCCAACCGCAACGCCTTCCGCCTTGGCCACGAGCTTTACTGGCACCCGCATTATGTCGGCCGGGCGACTTCGGTCTTTTTCGACGCGCACTTTGTCCAGTTCTCGTTCAGCTACTTTACCAGCACCGCAACCCACCGCGCCAGATACTCTCCCGGCGCCCAGCACACGCCTTACACTAGTTTTGTACAGGGCGGCGGGCACCCTTTCGGGCTTGAATTTGGCATTCTGGGCAAGTTCCCGGTGGAGCTTTCCCCGCTTATCACTGTGTTCCCTCTTGGCGGTGTCGTCTACCGGCTGGTTCTTGGGGGTAGCGCGGTTAACCCGCCGCATTTTACCTCTGCCGCTGCTGTAAGCACCAATCCCATTCACCTTAGCGCGCCGTGGTTCCGGCTGGGCGGCGGCATGGATTTTAATCTTACGGCGGGTATGTTCCTGCGCACAACTTTAACTTACGGCATTCGTCTGCGCAACCGTTTTGAAAACGACATTCTGAACAGCGATCCCGTTGAAAACTGGCAAGCAGGAGTAACGGGAACGCCTCCTAACGAGGTTCCCTTCGACCAACGCGTTTGGGCAGACTACAACAGCTCCCGTCTTGGCCACGGCGTTGACATAACGGTCGGCATCGGCTTCCGGTTACGTTAGAAAGACTTCACCACGGGGGCGCAAAGGAAGATTTTTTAACTTTGTGCCTTCGTGTGAGATTCTTCCGGTAAAACACTAGCTGGCGGTTCGTGCCGTTCATGCGTTTGCGGTGGTTTCGTAAATTTTTTCGATCTCGGCAAGAACCGCCGGCGGCATACCCAGCAAGTGGCAGACGTTCAGGGCCTCCTGCGGCGGGGCTTGGGTTTTATCAGCTAACACCAGATTGTAGTCCATGCAGGCGGCGGCACGTTTTGCAAGCTCGCCTGCGCCGCCGCGGGTATTGCCGGCTTGCTTTTTCAAGGCTTCAAAATCAAGCTGTTTAAGCCCGATTATCTGATAGTGAGCGCCGGCGTGCCGCGCAACCTTGTCGTAGTGGGTAGAGATCATCGAAATAGCGCGGCTTTCGTTCAAGTAGGCGGTAACCCCCTGCGCAATGGCCGCGCCTTCCTGCGGGTTTGTCCCCCTTGCAATCTCGTCAATAAAGGCGCAGGTAAAACCGCGCTCAATGTCGGCGACAATGGCGTTAATGCCAAGCACCTCCCCCCCAAAACTGGAAAGCCCGTGCGCCGCACGCGCCGCTTGCGCCGGGTCAGCGTTATCCGAAATTATGTGCATAAAATCGAAGAGGGGCAATGCCGCGCTGGCGGCGGCGGGGTAAAACCCGTAATGCACAAGCGCGATGTTAAGCGCGGTCGTAACAAGCGCGATACTTTTCCCGCCCATGTTAGCGCCGGTAACAACGGTCGCCCCTTTGCGCAGTTCAACGCTGATTGCGGTAAAGGCCTTGTTTTGCCCCCGCAGAGCTTCGGCAACTTGCGGGTTAATCATGTCGGTAAAGCTAACACAGTCCTTGCTTACAAGCGGCTTGCCGGCATTGAATCGAGCGGCAACGGCGGCTTTTTGCATCGTCAAGTCCAAATCGCCTATTGCCGCCGCATTGGCAAGCAGCTCGGGGATAAAGGGCCTTAACTTGCCGGACAAACTGGCGCGCACGCTCTGTTCTTCCCGCTCTTCTTGAAAAGCCAGGGCTTGTCGCGCATCGAGCAGTTGCGCGGGGATTTCCTCGAAGGGGAATTTCTGCATTTGCTCCTCGACGCTTTTTTTCTCGCGGCGTATGCCTTCGAGCCGTTTCGAGTAACGGCCGCTTATGTGGAAGGTGGCAACGCCGCTTTGCTCTGGGTCTAACAGTAGCAGAGCCGGCGACGCATCCAAAAAAACAATCCCCGCATAACCCGCACGAGAATTGATCGTGTCGAATAACGGGGCAATCTCTTTCAATTGCAGCAGGTAGGACTTTATTTCAAACAGATCGATTTCGCCTAACACGCCCTCCCGGCATTTCTGCATGGATTTTTGCAGGTTTTTTACACCCTCGAACGCTTGCTCCAAACGCCTGTATTCCGTTTGCATGAGCGGCCGGTGTGCCAGTGTTTTTTCAATGTTATCCAACTGCCGCTGCAGTTCGCCTTCTTGTTCGGGTGTAAACGGCTGTAAGTTTTGCAGGGCTTCTTTCCCGTAGGCCGATTTCGGCGAACAAAGGTCGATTATGAATTGCAGGCCGATGTATTGTTTTTGCGTAACGCTCAAGTTAATCATTTGTATCCCCCTGTGCCGCCGGCCTCTCCTGCACGTTTATTACCGGTATGTCAGTCTGCCGCGTAAGGCTTTCGCGGAAAAGCTCCTTGTCAAAACTGTATCCGTAGGCGGAAACCGGGTTTATTGCAATGGCCAGCAATTTTATTCCGCGCAAAACCTGTATGCCGCAATTTCGTAACAGCAGTTTTTCGTAGGCCGCCGCGCTTATCAGTATTTTCCCTGCGTCGTAAACGACAAATTGCAACCCCGCCAAATTTACTCCGGCGCGAAACAGCGGCTCCAATATGGCATCGCTTAGAGCGCCGGCTACATATACTTGCGTTGTATCATTTTGCGCGTGTTTTCGCAAGCCTTCTTCTATGCCCATGTTGTTCGGCAGGCGGATGCATTCCTTGCCGCACAACACGAACTTTGCTCCGCCGGCATCGCTCGGCGGCACGCCATGTGGCGCATCCTGCGGCGGCAGGCTGAAAAGTTTGGAAACAAACAATGTTTCTTTTACAACCGTCTCCATGCTGGCATTGTAAGAAGCCCCCGTGCAAAGTATCACCGCTTGCGTCCCGCCGTGTTGCAACGCGCTGAAGGTTTTCCGGCTGACAGCTCCGTCAATAATAATTTTATCCGCGCCAAACCGGGAAAACGCTTGCGCGAGCCTTTCCAACTGGCTTGTTGTGGAAGGCCCCGCCAGTTGCACATAACCGCCGCTTAACGCGCGTATGACGACAATTTCCCCCAGCGGCGTGGAGATGCCTGTTGTTAGTAGTATTTCTTTTGTTATGTCGCAAGCGTCCAAAAGCCCTTCTGCGGTTGCAATTAGCGAGCCGGCGTAGACGTATATGCCCGGCTTTGCCGTGTTTGTAACAATGTCAATCGCCTCGCCGTCCCTGCCCACGGATGTAAAGGCGAGCGTTATTTTTTTGCCAGCGGTTTTATGGATTATGTGGTTTAGAACGGTCGTTTTTCCGGCGTTTTTGCACATTCCAATAATCGAAAGGACGCTGTAGGGGTTTATTAAATCGCCCAAAAAGCTCACGGGGCGGTTCCTTGGAAAAAAATGTCCGGGGTGTCCGGGGCGTGTTTCTTTATTCGGTAAACCTGCGACTTTAACAAGTCCGGCTTGTATTCGACCCCCCCCGGACTGAATTTTCCGTCGCATATCTTGCGATACAATTTATCCATAAAATTTGCCCATTTTTTTTCCCCGCCGTTAGCCGCATCGTAGTCGCCAAACAAATAGCTGTAGCCGTCTGCCTGCCAAAAAATTAACAGCGCGGTTGCCAATTCGCATTCAGCTTTTTCCAAAGCCAGAGCCGGGATTCCCAAGCCGTCGTTCCAATTATACCCAGCCATAACTTCGTGCAGTAACTTGGAGTCGCCAATCCCCAGCAGTTTGTTTTGTCGCTCTCCTTCGCCCATCTCGGAATAAAAAAAATCGTCAAGGAAGGCCGCGTAATTTTTTTCCTCCATAATATGCCCATCCCCCAAAACAAAACCGCCTTGCCGGGCGGCCAGTATTCAGCTAACGCGCCGCCAGATAGTGCGCCCATGTGCGGACGATTTTTTCGGGGTTTAGCGGAACCTCGTTCAAGCTGGAACCAAGCGCGTCGTTTACCGCGCCGACAATGGCCGGCGCGACAGGCACGTTGGCAAGCTCGCCAATGCTCTTTGCCCCGTAAGGGCCTTGAATGCTGCCGGCCTCGATAAACTCTACAGCGACATGGGGAAGCTCCGGGCAGTTTCTAAGGTGATAATCCTTAAGGCTTGCGGTAAAACGCCCGTTTTTGTCCGGCCGCATCGATTCCGTCAACGCTGCGCCCGTTCCCATCGCGACAGCCCCCTGCACTTGCGCAATCGTAATTTCCCGGTTGATGACGCGGCCAATGTCGTGAACGGCCAAGTAATCAAGCACGCGCACCATGCCAGTTTGCGTGTCCACCTCCACATGGGCAAAATGCGCCCCCGTAACGCCGGGGTTCGATGCGTTGATATGCCGGTGCGTTACGCAAACTTCCCGCTGCAATTTTCTGATCGCCTTGACAGCGACATCGGCAAAACTAAGCAATGTCTCGCCGCCGGCGGCCAAGACGATTCCGCCGTTTTTTGCTTTAAGCAGATCGGGCTGAACGCCCAGAACTTCCGCCGCGCACTCCACAAGATGCGCCTTGAGTTTTAGGGCGCAGCCCAATGCCATGCAACCCAGAACGTAAGTTGTGCGGCTGGCAAAACAGCCGACATCAAAGGGAGTGGCCGCCGTGTCGCCCTCGCCGAGCGTAATTTTTTCGATGGGTATTTCGAGCGACTCGGCGATTATCATTTTCATTGCGGTAACGGAACCGCAGCCATGATCGTGAAGCGTCATGTTTGCGATAACGCTTCCGTCTTCCGCCATTCGCATTTCCATGCTGGAAAAATCTTCCCGGCGGGGAAAGTAGCCGTTGCCGTGTCCGCCGCAGCCCACAGCCACCCCCCGGCGGTATCTTCCGTTTTGAGCGTTGAAAGTTTTGCAAGCATCGCGTTTCGCATACCAATCGAACTTTTCCCGGCCAAGGCGTATGCACTCCCCGCCGCGAATTTCGCCTAACGGCTGGCCTGTCCGCTTGTCATGGCTTCCGGGCGCGGCTACGTTTAACAGGCGAAGCTCTGTCGGGTCTATGTCAAGTTTTCTTGCCAGCGTGTTGAAGTTGTGTTCCAAGATGAGAAAAAGTTCCGGCGAACCCCAGCCGCGAAACGCGCCGGACACCGGGGAGTTCGTGCAAACGGCGCGGCCTGTGTATTTCGCATAAGGGAAGCTGTAAAAGCGAAAAAGTTTGCTGGAGAGCACGACGCAATAGTCGCGGCTGTTGGAAAGATAACCGCCGGCATCCACTGTAGCGTCCAGTTCTATCGATAAAATTTTTCCGTCTTTTGTCGCGGCCGTGGTAAGCGTGCTGTCCACCGCGCATCGCGTAATGCTGGAAAGCATCGCCTGCTCACGCGTAAAGGCGATTTTTACCGGGCGGCCTGTGTGAAGCGCGGCGGCGGCGGCGACAGGTTCCGCCATCCATTCTTGCTTGGAGCCGAAGGAGCCGCCCATTGTCGTTTTTACTACGCGCAGTTTGTTGTAAGGAAGTTCGAATAGCTCCGCCAGAACCGTGCGCAGGCCGTGAACGGACTGGTTCGGACTCCACACTGTAAGCTCGCCGGTGTCGCGGCTGTAGGAGGCGACGCAGGCCTGCGGTTCCATTGTTACATGGCTTACCCGCTCTATGCGGCAGTCGGTTGTTGTAAAAACCGCGCCGGCGGTGTCGGGCGGCTCGCCGTTTATCATTTCGCGTATCGGGTAAACCGCGCCGTCGGGGTGCAGGCTGTCCAGCACGCCGCTTTCCAATACGGTTTTTGCGTCTGTGGCGTAGGGAAGCTCTTCGATCTCCACATCGATCAGGGGGAGGGCCTCCCTTGCCGCCTTTGCGGTTTCGGCGATTACGCAGGCCACCCTGTCGCCCGCAAAGCGAAGTCGCGCCGGGAAGACTTGTTCTTGGTCGATAAGCTCCTGGCCGTAAATGTTGCGATAACGGTTAAAGAGGCGTTTTGTCGTGTTAAAGCAATGCAAAACATCGACCACGCCCGGCAACTCCAGCGCCCGCTTGGCGCATACCGATTGAACCGTCCCGTGAGGCACGCGGCTTGTCAACAGCGCCAAGTGCAGCATTCCGGGAAGCGTCATGTCTGCGGCGTAGAGCGTTTTTCCGCAGGCCTTTCCCATAGCGTCGTGAATGGGAACGCTCGTTCCTATGTATCGCATAATGCCCCTCCTTGAAACCCATGTTTGTCCAGTTTGTTCTATAATATGCAACCTCCAAAAAACCAGATGGGGTTTTTGGAGATTGCTTTTATATCAATGCGCCGCACTGTCTTCGTTGCGCCCCATAAGCCAATACGCCAAAGCCAAAAGCGCGCCGCCGGCAAAATTGCCCAAAGTGGAAGCCAAAAGATTACGCGACATAGCCAAAAACACCGCGCCGTCCGCGCCGCCAAAAACACGCAAACTAAAATACGTCATGTTGGCGATGGAGTGTTCAAAACCGCTTACAACAAAAAGATAGATACACCAGAAAATCATAATCAGCTTTCCGGCCTCGCTCTTTATCTTGTACGAACACCAAGTCGCCGCGCAAACCAGAATGTTGCACAAAATCCCGCGCACAAAAAGCGCCCCCAAAGAAGGCACGGTTTTCGATCTGACGGTAGATTCCACAAGGTATGGAATTTGCTCGGCAAAAAGTCCTGTGCCCACAAAAAGCGCGGCAATCAAAACGGAACCCACAAAATTGCCAAAATAACAAAACAACCAAAGCCGCACGGCCCCGCCCGGCTCGACTTTGCCTTGCAACAACCCCGCCGTAAGCACAAAAACATTGCCTGTAAAAAGCTCTGCCCCGGCAAAAACGATCAAACTCAAAGCTGCCGCGAAAGTAGCCCCCTGCAAAATCGTAATCCCCTGATACCCCGACATAACCTTCGCTATCATAAGAACAACGATAACGCCAAGTCCGACAAAAACGCCCGCCAAAACAGACGAGGCAAAATAGCCAACCTTGTCTGTCTTTAGGAACGCAAGTTTTTTCTGGGCTACTCCGCAAACCAAGCCATATTCTTGCTTAAACATAGCGCAAGCCCCTTTCAAATTTTTTTAACACGAAATTTCCTTAACTTCAAGCTCCAACGAAAACGGCTCCTTGCCTTGCACGATTCTGGGGAAACGCTGATTAGCGTCGAGTTAAGGAACCACTGATTAACTCGAAGTTAATCAGTGGTTTCCTCGTTTCCCTAGGCAACCTCCAAAAACTGAAGTTTTTTAGAGGTTGCCATATATGTTACACAGATTTTGCCGCAAGTGTCAATCGGGCAGCCGCCCGTTGGCTCACGACAAACGCATGAATGCTCGAACTTCGGAATTCACTCCCATTTTTATCACACGAAGGCACAAAGGCGCAAAGGCACAAAGTACTGATTAGAAAG
>WRKI01000204.1 GCA_009778155.1 Spirochaetota bacterium | reverse complement strand
AAATCATGCTGTAGGCCGCCTTAACACCCCTCATGATCCCATTATTGCACAAATCCGGGGGAATGTCAAGCGGCCGGGGAGCTTTTTTGGAAAAAAACTCACGCACAAAAGGCACGGTGTGTGAAAGCGCAAAATTCACCGCTCTCCCCTTAAAAACCTTCGTGCTTAGTCCTTAGCCGCCGCCCATTTTTCTTGGGGGGCGCAGGAAGCCGAAGAAACTGCCGCAAAGCCCGCCTATAATGTGGGCAAACTGGGAAATGTTGTCTTCGTTGGGAATCTGCAATAGCTCGCCCCCGATGTACAGAATCATGACAAGAATGAACGTCAGCGGGATTTGGCCGGCGGCAAAATTGGTGAACGATGCCAAAAGTATCATCATAAAGACAACCCCAGACGCGCCCAGCAAGGCCGTGCGGAAAAAAATGACGTTGAGCGCCCCGGTTACAAGGGCGGTAATCAAAATCATGATGAAAAGCGAAAAGGAGCCATAGTTTTCTTCCAGCATGGGGCCTAAAATCAAAATCAAGGTAAAGTTGTTGATTAAATGCCCCCAGTCGGCATGGCCGGCCACATGGGTAAAAAGCCGTATCCAGTTTCCAAAACTGGCCACGCTAAAATGATCCCTGCCGGGAACCATAAACCAGCCAAAGTTAAGGTTCGGGATTAGGGTAACGGACAGCAGCATTACTGCCGCGCTCACAATGGCAAAGGTAAGAACTACCGGTGCGTTGTATTTTACTTTCATATATCTATTTCAATCTCCACGGGGCAATGGTCAGAGCCTTCTATTTCGGGCCTGATTATAGATGATTTTACCTTAGAAACAAGCTCTTTGTCCACACAGTGATAATCGATTCTCCAGCCGACGTTTTTTTCCCGCGCCCCAGACCGGTACGACCACCAAGTGTAATGCCCCTCTTCCTCAGGGTGCAGGTGGCGGAAGGTATCGACATGGCCTGCGCCGGTAAACTTGTCCATCCACGCCCGCTCCTCTGGCAGGTAGCCGGGGCTTTTTTCGTTTTGCTTAGGCCGCGCAAGGTCTATCGGCCTGTGGGCGATGTTGTAATCCCCGCAAAGCAGGAAGTGCCGCCCCTTGCCGGCAAGCGTGTCGCAAAGGGCGAGCATCTCGTCGCAAAAGGCCAGTTTGTAATCCAGCCGCCGGCCTTCGTCTTGCGAGTTTGGAAAGTAGGCGGCGATTAGGGTGAAGGCGGGGTATTCGGCGACCAGCACGCGGCCTTCGTCGTCAAAGTCGCTGTTGCCGAAAAAGCGCACTTCCTGCGGCTCTTCCTTTGTGTAGATTGCCACCCCGGAGTAGCCTTTTTTTTTGGCGCAGGCCCAAAAGGTGCGGTAGGGCGCGCCCCGGACGGGCGGGTTCAAAAGCTCGTCGGAAAGCTGGGCTGGCTCGGCCTTGGTTTCGTTAAGGCACAGGATGTCGGGCGACTCCCGCACTAGCCAGCCGGCAAAGCCCTTTTTTTCGGCGGAGCGGATGCCGTTGACGTTCCATGATATTACGCGCAATTGATCCTCCTTATGGAAAGCGCCTTTCCCGTGCCGGCATCAAGCTCGGCGATTATGCCTTGGATTTCCGCCTTTTCGCTTTTTTGGGCGCACTCCATTTTGTACAAAACTTGCTTGCGCATTCTGGCAAGGCAGATTTCAGGGTCCATGCCGATAACGCTGTCCGTGTTGCCGCTCATGCCAAGGTCGGTAATGTAGGCGCTGCCTTTGGGAAGCACGCGCTCGTCGGCGGTTTGCACATGGGTATGCGTGCCGGCGATTACGGCCGCCCGCCCGTCCAGATAGTAGGCCAGCGCTTCTTTTTCGCGGGTGGATTCCGCGTGAAAGTCCACAAGGACAAGGCGGCCGGCCCCGCCGCCTGCGTCTTCCATAATGTTGTCGAAGGTGGAAAAGGGGCAGTCGATAAGGCTCATGAACTCCCGGCCTTGCAGGTTGATCACTAGCCAGTTTAGGCCGTCTTTTTCCAATTTTGCCCAGCCCGCCCCGGGCGAGTTCGGCGGGTAGTTTGCGGGGCGCAGGATTTGTTTTTTGGCCTGCAAGTATGGCCAAAAATCGCGCTTTTCCCATACATGGTTCCCGGAGGTTACTATGTCCGCGCCGGCGGCCAGGATGCGTTTTAGGCTGGCTTGGCTTAGGCCGAAGCCTTCGGCGGCGTTTTCGCCGTTTACTGTTACAAAGTCTATGTTTTGCTCTTTGACAAGGGGCGGCAGGCCGGCTTCCAGGGCTTCCAGCCCGTCATCGCCCACGACATCGCCTATCATCGCAACGCGCGCTATCTTCATTAAATGATGATAACGCAAATGGCGGAAATTTGCAAGGAAGAGGAAAGGCTCTCGCCAAGGCACGGAGTTTTGCTTTGAGAGCGGGCGGCCGGCCGCCGGGTAGGCGGCCTTAGAACCTTAGCGTTGCGGATACGCCTGCGCCGAAAATGAATGGGAAGCCGAAGCGGATGCTTGGCTCTAGCTGGAATTGGTCTGCGAAGGGGATACTCCAGCCGGCCCTCATGCCGAGGGAGGGGGCGAATAGGTTGTCCGGCTGAAATTCCCTGTGGTTAAAAGTAACAATGCCGGCTTCCGCCTGTACAAAAAAGCCAGGGTCTATGTCGAAAAGCGGAATGTGCAGACGGAAAAGTACAAGCATCTCGACAAAAGTGAAAGCTTCCGAGTCCCTGGCGAAAAGCAGACTTGCGCCGTAACCCGTGCGGCCCAAACTTCTGCCAAAAAGAGCGCCCCCGCCAAAAGCCGCGCCGTCCCTGCCGAAAAATGCAGAGTCTAGAAGAAAGCCGGCAAAAAATTCCCCCGGCTGCTCCATTCGTAAGTGAACGACGGCAGGGGGGGCGGCCGCTTCAGCGGCGGCGGCAGCCACATATTCAATATGGGGCGGCTCTAAAATAACCGGCGCGACAGGCGGCGCAGGCGGAAAAACGCTAAAGTAACTCCATTGCGAAGGATCGCCTATCAAACCCTCTGCGCCGTGCGGCACAACCCTAAGCCGGAACAAACCCGGCGGAAGCGCAACATAGAAAAAAGCCTCATCCGTAAAATCCTGCAAAAACGGAACGAACACCCCCTCTTCTCCTTCTTCTCCCGCCTCTTCCTGCTCTATCTGCACCTCGTATTGGACAATATCGCCGGCTCCCGTCCAGGCAAAACGGTGCACAGTTTCCTCCGTCTGTGCGAACAAACCCCCGGCCCCAAAAAGACAAAACAGCGTAAAAAACAAACTGCGGAAAGTTATAACACGCAAATTCACGGAATTACCCTTATCTCGTCGATTTCTACAGAAAGATTGATGACAGCGGGAGGAACCGCAACCCCGGCATCTACAGGCGGAACCGCAACATCTGCTGTAGCAGTTGCAACAGCAGCATCGTCTGAAGCAGGCGGAACTGCAACAGCAGCAGGGGGAGCCGCAGTATCCATAACAACCCCTCCGGCAACCGGCGGCACAGCCTGCATAACAATACCGCCGACAGTGGGCGGGAGAGCCGGCGGCCCGACAGCCTGCATAACAATATCGCCGATAGTCGGCGGGACAACCTCTTCCACAACAAAAACGGCAGGAACCGGAACCGGCGGGGCCGGCACCGGCTGCACGGGCACCGGCAACAGAACCGGCTCCGGCGGCGGCACTTGGGGCGGCTCCGGCGGCAGCATCAAAGCCAAAACCACCTCGTAAAGCCTTTGCATTTCAGCCTCTTCCAAAACAGCCAAGCCGCCGGCCTCAGCCCGTTCAATACCGAAAGAGCCGGTCGGCGAAAAATCCGCCTCCCCCAGGAAAAACGGGGGAAAGACCGGCTTTACCCGCCAGTACCACCGGCCCTCCGCCATGTTTTGCTCGACAAAAAAAGCGGAGGCCACCTGCCGTGATATAACCGGGTTGGAAAAATCCGCAGAGGGCGAAGCCTGGAAAACATAATGAGTAACCCCACCCACCGGCAGCCATTCAAAACGCACCGCCGGAACAGCCCCCGTATAAGGAAGCACGCTATCCTGAACAGGGCTTACAAGACTCTGCACAGTCGCATTTACAACGGTAAAATGCCCGCCGCGCAAAACACTTTCCTGATACACAAGCCGCCAGTGCCACATCCCGGCGGCCAAATTCACGCTAGCATGATTTTGGAAGTAGACAGCATCGTATTCAATATAGCTAAAATTGCGGTCGCGGGCTATTTGAAGACGCACAGGCTGCAGCGGCTCGGTATTAACCAAGTGCCACCTAAAATCGACAACACGCCCCCCGTCGCCGCCTGTTTGAAGAAAACGCGAAGTAGGCCCGGGATACAGCATAACAGCCGTCGGAGCAAGCCACTCCACACCGGCTGAGTCCACCGTAAGAACCCCGCCAGTTTCGACAAACCGAACCAGCCCGCCGCCTTCTTCCATAATGTAGACAGCACCCTCGCTAACTTGCATCTCCATGCCATCTTCGTCCGCTTGAAGGCTGAACACCGTCCCCTGTGCAGGCGCGATAAGACGATCCATAACGGTAACAGCCACGCCGCCGCCGGCCACATTCATCGATCCGTAATCAAGATCGATTAAAACCCGCCCCTCCTCGTCGGCCGCCAGAATAATCCGAATAAGAGTGTTCGCGCCCAAGTCGATATCGCTGCCCTGTACGCTGAGAAGCGCCATGGAATGCTCGGCCACGCGGATAAGATCGCCTTGGAAAACCGGGGACTGGATAACAAGACGGTCCCACATACCCCTGCCGATAAGACGACGCTGGACATTGTTCTGCCGTATCGTAACCGTCCCCACCGGCTCCCGGTCGAGGAAGGCGATAGACCTGAACAAATCCTGATAGAAAAGATTAAAAAACAGCACCGCGCCGGAGACGCAAAGAACAATTACAAAAAAATCCAGAAAACCGAACTTTTTAAGCCGGAGAACCTTCCCGCCGCCAGCCAGAGACATATTTTCCACACTGTTTGTTTCAGTCATATTTACACCCACTTAAACCGCAGTGCCAGTTTCATTTAGTTGCGGCTCCTATTTTATATTTTTTTTCCTCTGCATTCAAATCTGTTTTTTCGATATCTGGCGGGTCGATACCCAGCAGTTTGCGGACATCGGCCAAAGTGCGCGGCCCCTTCGTCGCCCCCGCGACATTGACCACGGCGAAAATCCGCAGGGGAGCCTCCTTGCCCTTAACCGTTACCGAAGGCATTTCCTCTGTAATAAAAGAATCGTTTACAAGATTCCAAGTATCCTCTGCAATAAGAATGTCGGCGGCAAGCGGCTTGGTAAGAGACTCCACACGGGAAGCCAGATTTACCGGGTCGCCAATAACCGTGTACTCCATACGCAACTCGCTGCCAATCTGCCCCGCCGTAACCATACCCGTATTTATACCGCAGCCAATCTGAATACGCGGATTGCCCGGCTCCCCCCGGCCATGCTCCTTGTTCAAAGCCATAACCGCCCGGCGCATCATAAGAGCCGCCTTGACACAGTTTACCGCATCCTGCTTGGGACTGCCGGAAGCGTAAGCCGTGCCCCAGTGCGCCATAACAGCGTCGCCAATAAACTTGTCAACAACACCGTTAGTTTTTTCCACACACTCCACCATGCTGGAAAGATAGTGATTAAGCCAGAAAACAATCTTGTCCGAAGCCTGGTCCTTAAAAGTCTTGGTAAAATCCTCTGAAAGCGCGGTAAAACCGCGAATATCCGAGAAAAAAATCGTAGCGTGCTTGTGAAGCCCGCCGGGCTTAATATCGCCGCGCATAGCCCTGACAGCAATATCGCGGTTGGTAAACCGGCCGAAAATATGAAGCGCGCTGGACATCTTGCGGAAACTGGAACCAAGAATGCCAATCTCGTCGCTGTTTTTGAACTTAAAATCAAGATCGAACTGGCCGCTTTCAATACTGCGAGCGGCCCAGGTTAAAAGCTTAAGCGGCATGGAAATTGTTTTGGAAAAAAACCAGATAAACATAACCGAAATAAAAAGCACCGTTAAAGAAAGAAAAATGTTGCGCCTTGTGGTAGCGTTAATACTTTCAAAAACAACATCGTGCTCTATACCCGTAATGACGAGATTGCCGACAGCGGGCAACTTAGTAAAAGCCGCGTAGTATCTGGTTAGAAAATCCGGCGATTCAAAATTAAAATCCGCGTAGATCAACTCCTGCCTTGACATTTCGGCAGCCTCTTTCATGTTGCGAATAAAGTCCCAGTCTGCGACATTGACAGCGCCGGCCAAAAGCTCGAAAGCCGAGTGGATAATGACATCTCCCCTGTAATTCACCATGAAAGACTGATTAACCCCGAAGCCGAAACTGTCAATAAGATTCCCCGACATATACAGAACACCCCCGCTGCCGGTAAAGCCCGGCGCTTGGAAGGGAAAGAACAAAGCAAGAAAAGCCGTTTCAAAATGAGCCGAGGCGTTAAGCGTAATACTTTCCCCTGCGGCAGCGCGCAAAAGAGAAATTTGATTGTCGGCAAAAAAGCCCTCGGCCAAATAAGGGTCTAAATCTTGGGCAAGAAAATGCGATCTGTTAACCATGACGTTTTTTTCCGGGCCGGTCATGTAAACCACCGCGACAACTCTGGGGTTTTGGGAGAAAAAGAAAAACTCCGCATCCAGAGCCGCCTGGGAACCCCGGCCCATGACATTTACCGAGTGAATAAGCTGGCTGGCAGCGGCGCGCGCGCCGGTAAGAGAGTCTTGAACCTCTGCCGCGGCCCTTCTGTTTATATCGAAATTATTTTCTTCGGCAACAAGACGCAAATCTTCGCGAACCATCCATGAGACAAGAGCCGAGATTGAACCGAGCGAGAAGATTACGATAACGGAAATAATCGTAACCAGCTTAGTCCCTATGGAGAGTTTAACCTTGTCCTGCGCCAGCCGCGCTGAATTATCCATTTAGCCCCTGCGACACAATTACTCCACCCGGCTCCAGACCGAGCTGGCCGCATTGGGGCGGGTAAACCTGGCCCGCCCCAACGAGCCGAAAAAGTTCTCCATGTAAAATTGAACAAACCCGTCCGGGAAGGCGTTGGCATTCGTAATATTTACCAGGCCGCCAATACTTATGCTGGTAAGCGGGTTGTCTGCAAAGGCCGAATCGCCAATAAAATTGACGCTGTTCGGAATGACAACGCTTTGAAGGGAGTTATATCGAAACGCGGCCGCGCCGATAGTCTGGACACGGCTTCCTATGGTTAGGCTGCTTATATTGTTGTTATGGAATGCAGATTGGCCAATAGTAATAACAGTATCCGGAATGACTAAGCTGGTAATACCCATGGTATGAAATACCGCTTCATTAATACCCGTAATAGCCCTTCCGCCTATGGTCGCCGGTATTACCAGCCTGCCGTCAAAGGAATCGAATAGTTGAAAAGCGGTGATAGTCGCCGTTAAAGAAAGTTGTTGTGCTGAACCATCTTCACCTAGCAAAAAAATGCCGGCAGGGGGCGGGCCGGCAGGAGGCGGGCCGGCAAGGTCCGGCGATGGCAAGTCGCCCAGCAACTGCTGCATCATGTAGTTTTCGCAAGAGCTTAAAAAGACGGCCGCCACAGCCAGCAAAAAGAAAAGCCGGCAGCCGCAGGATAATTTGCGCTTAAAATTTTCCATAATTTTTACTTACTCCACCCAAACCCACTCTGTGTTTCCGGGCGGGTAGGCCGGACGGACAAACCTGGCCCGCCCTGGCGATCCGAAAAAACCAGAGATAGCGTGGTTTATATCAAAACCATAAGGAAAAGAGGATATAGGCACTCCGCCGACGAACTGCATATTCAGCCTTGTCATACCGCCAATGCTTATGCTGGTAAGCGGATTGCTCGTAAAAGCGCCATGCATAATATCGGTAACGCTGAATGGAATTACAACGCTTTGAAGTGCATTATCCTGAAACGCGAAGGCCCCAATTGTTTGGACATTGTTTCCAATGGTTAGGCTGCTTATATTGTTGCCCAAAAATGCATTATTCCCAATGGTTCTAACGCTATCCGGAATTACAACGCTTGTCAGTCCCGCGAATTGAAATGCATTGTTGCCAATGCCAACAATAGTCAGCCCGTTTATCACCGCCGGTATTACCAGCCTGCCGTCGAAGTCTGGGGATGGGCTAAAACCGCTAATCGACGCAATTCTTTGATCTTCCACCGGCAATAAATTACTTTGTACAATCATTAATGCAAAATAGCTTGCGGGGGTCGGCGTCAGCGTTGGCGCCGGGGCTGGCCAAGACGGGGCGGGGCCGGGGGGCAGGTCGCCCAGCAACCGCTGCATTACGGGGTTTTCGCAAGAGCTTAAAAAGACGGCCGCCACAGCCAGCAAAAAGAAAAGCCGGCAACCGCCGGTTAATTTGCGCTTAAATTTTTCCATTGTTTTAACTTACCTCCACCCGAAAATAGGTGCAGGCGCTGCTACAAAATAGCTTGCGGGACCGAGAAGCCGGGAATCGGGAATCGGGAATCGGGAATCGGGAATCGGGAATCGGGAATCGGGAATCGGGAATCGGGAATCGGGAATCGGGAATCGGGAATCGG
>WRKI01000203.1 GCA_009778155.1 Spirochaetota bacterium | reverse complement strand
ATCGGAAACAACAGCCGCTTCCTTTGCGGCGCGGCGGTCGAGCCACAGCCGGGCGGGGGCTGCCGGCAGGGAAAGGCCTTCGCCGCTTTCCCCCGGCTCGCCAAGCACCGGAACCAAGGTAGGCCCGTTCCCGCTAATGACGATAGCGCGAACCTGCAAAAGCCCGCCGGGAATACCCTGGCCAAGCAGAAGACAGCATTGCTCGAAGGCCCTCAGCCAAAGAGCAGCGTCGGTTTCAGCCTCGCCCGCGTGCCTGCCGTCGGCCGCCGCCTGCCCAAGGCCGGGAAGCGGCACCTGAGCCGATGCAAGCCGCCGTCCGTCCAAGCCCCACAAAGCGGATTTGAAAAAACTCGTCCCAATGTCGGCGGCCAGAATCAAAACGGAGCCGGCCTAACGCTGAACCCTGCCAGAGGCGTCGCCGGCGGCAAGTTTTTCAACCTCGTCCGCGCTCACCAAGTTCAAGTCGCCTTCTATTGAATGCTTGAGGCAACTTGCCGCAGTGGCGAACTCCAGGGCTTGCTGACTGCCCATTTTTTTTACCAAGCCGTAAATAAGCCCGGCGCAAAAACTGTCGCCGCCGCCCACCCTGTCCACAATGTGCAGGGCGTAGGTTTTGGAAAAATGCGCCTGCCCCTCTGAGTAAAACATCGCCGCCCAGTTGTTGTCGTTAGCCGAAAATGACTCGCGCAAGGTGATCGCAACCTGCTTGAAGCCGAAACGCCCCTGCATTTCCTTGGCAACCTTTTCGTAACCCTCGCGGCTTATCTTCCCGGAACCTACATCGGAACCTTGCGCGTGAATGCCGAAAACATCGGCGCAGTCCTCTTCGTTGGCGATGCAGACATCGACATACTTCATAAGAGCGCCCATCACCTCGCTGGCCTTCTGCTTTGACCACAAGTTCTTTCTATAGTTAAGGTCGCAGGAGACAGGAACGCCGGCCGCCTTGGCCGCCGCCAGCGCGTCTTCGGTAAGGGCTGCCGCGCCCTCCGAAAGCGCCGGCGTAATGCCTGTAAAGTGAAACCACGAAGCGTTTTGGAAGATGCGCTTCCAATCAAAGTCCGATTTTTCCGCAAGGGCTATGGCCGAGTGCGCCCGGTCGTAAATTACCTTGGAAGCCCGCTGGGACGCGCCCTTTTCCAAAAAGTAAATGCCCACGCGATCCCCGCCGCGGGCGATAAGGGAAGTGTCCACGCCGAAGCGTCTTAGCGTGTTGACCGCCCCCTGGCCTATTTCGTGTTTGGGCAGTTTGGTAACATAAGCCGCGTCAAGGCCGAAGCCGGCAAGGGAAATGGCGACATTCGCCTCGCCCCCCCCGTATGTCGCCCCGTATGTGTCGGCCTGTACAAACCGGTAGTAGCCCTGCGGCGCAAGGCGCAGCATGATTTCGCCGAAAGTGATTATCTTGCTCATAACTCCTCCTCATGTCGGTCTTGAAAAATCCTTGTATACATTGTAACATAAAACCGGCAAGCGACGCAAGAGGCGGCGGCCAGAGGCGCGGCGTTATCAAAAATCGCCTCTCCTCTATAAAAAACTTTGTGCCTTCGTGCCTTTGTGCCTTTGTGTGATTTTTTTCGAGAAGTACGCGTTGCCAAGCCGGCTTGCCAAGGGGGATTTTATGCGTTTATCTATCGAGGCTCTAAAAGAGCGCGGTTTTTGGGAAAAGGCGGGCATCGCCCTGCCGGGGTTTGACATACAACAAATGCGCGCGCAAAGCGAGGCCGCTCCAAAGTGGCTGCATTTCGGCGCGGGCAACATTTTCCGCGCCTTTCCGGCGGCCGTCGCCCAGTCGCTTTTGAACCAGGGGCTGGAAAAAGCCGGCATCGTCGTCGCCGCGCGTTACGACAGGCAGACAATCGAGCGTTGCTTCGGCCGTTACGACAACCTGACCCTTCTTGTTACGCTAAAATCGGACGGCACTACCGAGAAAAGCGTTCTGGCCAGCATCGCATCTTACCTTAGCATGAACGAGGAACGCGAGCGGCTTTCAAAAATTTTTACCAACCCGGCCTTGCAACTTGCAAGCTTTATCATTACCGAGAAAGGCTACAACCTGCGCGGCGCGGACGGAAACTTCGCCCCCGATGTCGCCGGCGATTTAGCCGCCAAGCCAGCGGCGGCCTCCAGCTTCTTCGGCACGGTAAGCGCCCTGTGTTATGAGCGTTACCTTGCCGGCGCGAAACCGCTGGCCCTTGTCAGCATGGACAACTGTTCGTATAACGGCGATCTTCTTTTTTCGGTAATCGAAACCTTCGCCAAAAACTGGACGGAAAGCGGCGCGGCAGAGGCGGGCTTTCTTGACTATGTGCGGGACAGGGGCAAACTTTCCTTCCCCTGCACGATGATCGACAAAATAACGCCCGGCCCGGATGACGGCGTGCGCGATATGCTTGCCGCCTGCGGCCTTGAGGATATGCAGGGCGGCACCGCCGGCAAAAGCACGCTTGTCGCCCCCTTTGTAAACGCCGAGGAAACGGGCTATCTTGTAATAGAAGATTCCTTCCCCAACGGAAGGCCTGCTCTGGAGAAGGCGGCCATAAGCGCCGGCGGCGTGCTTTTTGCCGACAGGGAGACGGTGGCCAGGGTAGAAAAAATGAAAGTGGGAACCTGCCTTAACCCCCTGCACACAGCCCTTGCCGTTTTCGGCTGTCTTTTGGGCTACACGCGCATAAGCGCGGAGATGAAGGATGCAGACCTTGTCAAACTTGTGCGGGGGATAGGGCTAGTCGAAGGATTGCCCGTGGTTGTCGATCCGGGAATCATAAAACCGGCTGATTTTATCGGGCAAGTTATAAATTTGCGTTTTCCCAACCCCTTCATGCCCGACTCCCCCCAGCGTATTGCCACCGACACTTCGCAGAAAATCCCGGTGCGTTTTGGCGGCACTCTTAAAGCCTACAAAAGCGCGGGAAAAGATTTGGGCGATCTAAAGCTCATCCCCCTGGTTTTTGCCGGCTGGCTGCGCTATCTTTTAGGTCTTGACGATGAAGGCCGCCCCTTCAAAGTTAGCCCCGACCCCCTGTACGAAAGCCTGTCCGCGCATTTGGCCGGCATAAAGCTGGGCGAGGGGGGCGGCACGCCGGGCGCGTTAGGCGACACTTTGAAACCCATTCTTTCCCGCGCTGACATTTTCGGCCTTGACTTGTACGAGGCCGGCTTGGCGGGTCTTGTCGAAGGGCTTTTTGTCGAAATGATAAGCGGGACGGGTGCTGTAAGAAAAACCCTCTCGCGCATGACGGCTTGATTTTGCTCTCTGCTTGGGGTGGGGGGGGGATAAAGATTGAAGATTGAAGGAGGGCTGGAAGTGAAAATCTTTTGGAAGCCGCCACGTGCGGCTGTCTTTTTTGCGCTTGTTTTTTCGACGGTCTTTTTCACAACTTGCGCCGTGCCTTTCCAGCCGCCGCCCAGATCGGACTTGGCCTTTGCCGCCGCCGGCGGCCGGCACAGCGCGGCGGTAACCGAGGGCGGCCAGCTTTGGCTCTGGGGGGCCGGCGAAAGCGGCCAGCTCGGGGACGGCTCATGGCTCGCCCGCGGTTTCCCCGTTCGCGCGGGGGCCGGGCAAAATTGGGCAAGCATCTCGGCCGGCAACGCCCACACTGTGGCCATTACCGAAAGCGGCCAGCTTTGGGCCTGGGGGAACAACCGCTACGGCCAGCTTGGGGATGGTTCGCGTATAAACCGCGCCTTTCCGGTGCGCATAGGGACGGCCAGCAACTGGACGGCGGCCAGTGCCGGCGACTACCACACCGTGGCGATTACGGCAGACGGCTGGCTTTGGGCTTGGGGCAACAACGAGAGCGGCCAGCTTGGAGACGGCTCGCGGATAAACCGCTCAAGTCCCACTCGCGCGGCTTTGGCGGCCGGCGGCTCTGCCAACTGGGCGGCGGCCAGTGCCGGCGGCTCGCACACGTTGGCGTTGACTTCTAGCGGCCAGCTTTGGGCTTGGGGGAATAACGAAAGCGGCCAGCTTGGGGACGGCTCGCTTGCCAGCCGCGTTTTTCCCGCCCGAATCGGGAACGCAGGCCAATGGACGGAGGTCTCTGCCGGCGGCTCGCACACTTTGGCACTTACGCCGGGCGGCCAGCTTTGGGCTTGGGGCGCGGGCGAAAGCGGCCAGCTTGGAACGGGCACTTTTGCAGGCCGCGCTTCGCCGGCACGCACTGGCGGAGCGTCCAATTGGGCGCGGGTCTCTGCCGGCGGTTCGCATTCCCTGGCATTGACCGCTGACGGCCATCTTTGGGTTTGGGGGGCTGGCGAAAGCGGCCAGCTTGGGGACGGAACCCATGCCGGCCGCCGCGCCAGCCCCACGCGCGTCGGTTGCACTGCAGGCTGGGCGGCGGTTAGTGCCGGCGGCACGCACTCCCTTGCGATAAGGGCCGACGGGCAAATTCTGGCCTGGGGCAACAACCGCCAAGGACAGGCGGGCGACGGCACTTGGATTCAAACCCGCCCCTTCCCGGCTAATCCGGGGTTTTGAACCCCGGCGGGCAGTGCGGGTTATTTTTGTTGGTTTTTCTTAACTTCACTTACCAAAAATCCAAAAAAGAAAATCTTTCATAAAATTAAACATATTCATCAATCGAGGTTTTTTTTTTCATCTGTATCCCCGTCTTCCGCTTGTTCGTCTTTTTTTCGTTGCCGAATAGTTATTTCAACTTCCATGCTATTGTTTTCGGGTGGTTTTTGTGTTCTTTCTAAGCGTTCTATGTATTCTCTTTGCTGCTTAATTGTTTCTTGCAATTTTTCAATGTCAGCCTTATATTTTTTACTAGCGCTGGTTAAAGCCGCCCGCTCTTTGTCTTCAACTTCTTGCAATTTTTTTTCATGCTGTTCATTTAATTCATCAAAAACCTTCTTATATTTTTTTTCGTCTTTTTTTAGCTGCTCAATTATTTTTTGCAATTCTTCAATTTCAGCCTTATATTTTTTACTAACACTGGTTAAAGCCAGCCGCTCTTTTTTTTCAGCTTCTTGCAACTTTTCTTCAAGAGTCTTATTATTTCTTTCCAAAGTTTTATTTCTATCCGATATATCGTTTTCCAGCGTATATATCTTTGATTTGTTCGTTTTGTTTTCTTTTTCCAAAGTTTCGTACCTTGAGTTGCCTTCGTATATTTTTTTTGATATATCAATTATGCGGGACAACTTATGCCGTGCATCTTCAGTATTAAAAACACAGGCAATAGAAACATCGTCTTTGCTTCCTTTTTGAGAAAGCTCCGGCAAAACATTATTTGTCAGCTCTTCTTTTGCCGCACTTGGATTTTCGATAAAACTTTTTAACATATTGACCATAAATCTATAAAGATAATAATCTGGAGACAGAGAGTCGGTAACTCCGTCGGTAGCCGCAATTGCGCCTAGTAACTGGCCGTTCCCCAAAACATGATGAAAATGTTGCAATGCGTTATTTTCACATAATGAGTGTGTTGAGCCAATTCCTTGACTACGATCATCGGCTATAGGAAAAAAAGCGCCTGCCCCATCAATTACTGTGCACCGGCCGTCCCCTATTTGTAGCGCAAGCCAGCGATGCTTTGTTAATACAACGGCAATAAGAGTAGTTCCATAAGCGGTAGTATCTTCTAAAGAAAGGTTAGGGCTGACAGTTGATTCTTTTTCAGTCCAAGGATTAGCTTTTATATCACTTAAAACGGCTTTCCGCCATTGAAGAATTATATTATGCTTGATATTTTGAGCATCATTTTCTGTAATACTTGTATTTTGCGTATTAAAAAAAATATCAACAACTTGCTTAACAACTTTAACAGCATATAATGCCCCTTTATCACTTCTAAAATATTTTTCATCGCCATGCCCGTCAGCAACAACCACAAGGCTGTAGTGTCCTTCGTTAAAATACCCGCTTGCATCTTGGCAAGGCTTATTGTTTTTTACATGGCTTGCACCTTGTATGCTTTTTGAAAAACCCTCTGTCATTGCTTACTCCCTTTTAAATTTGGTTGAAAACTTGCTTCAATGTCAAACTTCTTATGGAACTTCTAAAAACCTATTTGAAATTTTTAGAAGCCCCATAATTTATCCCTCATTAATCGTAATCGTCGGGATTAAGGTCTTCGTCTAAGGCATCTTTGTATTCTCTCTGCAACCTCTCGGTAGCTTCTTCTTGGGCTGTATCGTGCTGTGCATTTGTTTGACTGCCAACCTTGGAAGTAACCAAAGATACAACCTTTATCCATTTTGCAAGTTCTTCAGGAGTATGCACACGGATAACGGCTTCTTTATTTCCTGTAAATCTTACAAGCGTATCCTCATTTGCGCCAGCCACGGCGCAAGCAACCTTTATGAACTGCTTGTAAAAACGGTTCTGTTGGAGCATCGCTAAACCTGTATCAAAATCGTCAGTCGGCGCGCCGTCGCTCATTAACATTATAACCGGCGGGGCTAGCCCACCGGAAGATTGCAAAAATTCTTCTTGGGTTAATTTTTTGCCAAGTTCCCGGCAAGCCAAACCCAAATCCGTTCCGCCGTTGGCATCTAGGTTGCGCCAGATAAACTCGTCAATCGGGACAGGTTCAGATGTCATCCATTTGCATCCGTTGCTAAAAATAAGAACGTTTACATAAATTTCAGCAGCCGCGCCTCCTGCATTCCTTAGCTCTTCGGATTCCAGCGCTTCTTTGCAGGCAGTGTTTACAGCTTGTATATTTGATCCTGCCATACTTCCCGACGAATCCAAGACAAAAAATAAATAAAGCCGCTTTTTTAAAATAGCGTCGCCATCTAACATTCCACTCATATAACTCTCCTTACTTTGTTTATTGTAATTTAATTTTCCCCAATATGTCGTTTTTAAAATTAATTGTGAGACCGGCGCGTATTGGAGCCATCTCTCCTTTTTTGATAACTTTCTTTGCTTGTGTTGAAGATACTATCCATTCATCATCAGAAAGGTTTTTTACTGCAAAGGAATTAGGATCAGATTTTTTGCTTTTTATTTCCCCGGTAATCACCGATTTACTGCCATTTTTAACGGTGTGGCAGGCCATTAAATTCTGGCCGCTATACAAAGGCAATTCGTATGAATTGATGATAAGGTGCAAAGTTTTTTCATCTTTACTGCCTATTACAGCTTCAGTGTCTTTTAATAGAATCGATCCGATGCCTTTCTGCAAAGGTATAAGAGCGTCTTTTTTTACTTCTATTGTTTCGCCCAATTTAGAGCGATATGTCCATACATCACCAGATAAGTTTTTTATGACAAGTTGTTTTGAATCATTTTTTTTTGCCTGTATTCGTCCTATAACAAGATCATAGTCTCCGGAAGCTGCTATATGGCAGGCATATAATTTTTGACCGGGAAAAATAGGAACATTATACAAACCTATGTTTAAACGCTTTGTTTCTTTATCGAACTCGTATCCGCAGCCGCACTTGCCAATTGACCATAAAAACTCTTTTTCGCAAAGAGTGCATATCGAAATTTCATCTCTTAATTGTATCAAAGCCTTTTGCCATGTATCATCGCTATTTCTTGCGTTAGGATTTTTTAAGCCTTGTACAAATGTATAATGAAATCTATCCTTAAAAAAAGAAGGAAACAGAGGCCACAGTTTTATAGGGTTTTTATCAACGCCTTCTTTTGGGCGGTTAGACGCATTATCTTTATGATAGATAAAAACAGGGTTTTCTCCATAATGCAAACGCTGTTCTTTCGGACCCATAATGAGGTGTTGGTGGTACAATTTTCCTTGAAAGGGATCGTGCACGATAAATAGCTTAAACAAAACAACCGCCAAAGAATGCCTGTCTGTATTTACAGAAGGGCCTTTTTCGCCGCGCACTATTTCCGGCGCCATATACCCTGGGGTTCCTTGAATGCCGTCAACGCCGCTTTCCGAGCTAATATTGTCGCTGTCGATAATCCGCACTTCCCCCGTGTCTGTGTTGATAAAAAAATTGCCGTCGTTTAAGTCTTTGTAATTGTAGCCTTTCCGATGCAGTGCCCTAAAGGCATTTACAAGGTTAATGCCGGCAAGCACCTTTTTTTCTATCAAGCCAAATCTAACTTTTCCGTTAAGGTAATCTGGAAAGGAAGAAAACGATTGCGGGAGCATATCCATTAAGTAACCCAAACGCTTATTGCTTTCATGGGTTATTACCTTGGGCATAATAAATTGCTCTGCGGAAAATTCCAACCGAATAATGTCTTTTAAGTTTTTCTTCGTTTTTTCTTTTTCGCTTGCACTGCTGAAATGTTTGTACAGCTTGAGCGCGTACTCTTTTCCGTCAACTTGAACCTTATAGACCACTCCCTGAGCTCCGTCGCCTATTTCAGAGACAACGCGCGCATTCCGCCCATCTTCCAATAAAATGTCATCCCCGGGTTTAACTTTCATTCTACACACCCCTTGGACACATCAGCCGTGCCCGCCAATTTTATTATTGGGGGGG
>WRKI01000202.1 GCA_009778155.1 Spirochaetota bacterium | reverse complement strand
TGCAAAAAAATCACGCCCGCCAACCGAAGGCCGCCCTTAACCAACCATATCACGTTGGGGAAAAAATGTCAAGCCGGCAAAAAGAAAATGAAGAAAAATTTTCACCACGGGGTTACACGGAAAAGAGGCTGAATTTACTCCCATTTTAACCACACAAAGGCACGAAGACACCAAGGCACAAAGGGAAGATAAGGAAAGTAAGCTCAGGCGTATCAAAACTCGCCCACCCTCCCTAAAAAACCTCCGTGCCTTGGTGCCTTTGTGTGAGATATTTCCGAGGTTCTTGTCGTTCATGCGTTTGTCGTGGCGCCTTTGCGTGAGCTTTTGGGAGGCCGGACTTCCCGGCCGGGGGCGGCCGGTCAGTTTTTTACGCGTTTTTCCTTGGGCAGCCACTGTTCCAGAATTTGCCCCAGTTTTACCGTGTCAATGGGCTTTGACAAAAAGTCGTTCAGGCCGTTTTCCAAAAACATTTCTTTTGCCCCGGCAATGGCGTTGGCAGTCAGCGCGATAATCGGCACGTCTTGGAAGTACGAATCGGCCGCCCCGGCAGATGCCGCAGCATCTGCCGCCGCAAGCGCCCTTATGCGATTGGTCGCTTCGATTCCGTCAAGGCCGGGCATTTTGTGATCCATAAAAATCAAGTCGTAGCGGTTTGCCTTTACCGCTTCCACGGCAGTCGCCCCGCTTTTGCAAATATCGACATTGGCCTTGTAGGGCAAAAGCAAGCCCTTGGCCACTTTTAAGTTGGTAACAATGTCATCGACAACAAGAATGTTCGCATCCGGCGCTGTAAAACGGGCGACAAACTTGGCCGCTTCGTTGTAGGAAATCGCCGAATGGGACGCGCTGTCCAAAACGCTCGCTATGACAATCGAATGGAAGGGCATACCCAGAATGCTTACATCCGTATTCGTGTCCGGCATCTCCTGGCCAAACTCCGAAAACACGACAATTTTGGATTTTTTCTTAATGTCGCCTAACACAGCCTTGTGCTTTTTGTACTTCCACATCGAAATAAACACAAAGGGGTAATCCCCTTCCTGCGTCTTTTCGTGCAAATCCGCCTCGCTGGAGACGAAAACCGCCGGCACCCCCAGATTGTCAAAGGCGCTGGACATAAAACGGCGGTATATTTCGCGCGGCTCAAACACAATCGTTTTTTTGCCCTTGGGGTTTTCCAAGCTGACAAGCGGCTTGCCGGCGGCGACTTTCTGCGGCAAAGTAACGGTAAAGACCGAGCCTTTCCCGTATTCCGATGCAACATTTATCTCCCCGCCCATTTTGTTAAGAAGCCCCTTGACAATGGGAAGCCCAAGACCCGTGCCTTCTATGCCCCGGTTTTTGTCCAAGTCGAACTGGGCGTACTCGTTGAACAGGTCTTCCATGTTTTCCTGTTTAATGCCGATCCCGGTGTCTTCCACGCGGAAGCTCAGGGCAACCTCGTTGTCGCCGGAGCTTTCCCCCTCCACAAAAAAAGAGACAAAGCCCCGCTCGGTATATTTGAAGGCGTTGCTCAAAAGGTTAAGAAGCACCTGGCGCATCCTTATATCGTCGCCGACAAGGGCGTCCGGCAGCCGGGAATCGATGTTTACCATGAAGCGCAGGCGCGAGTCGGCGGCCTTTACCTTGGTGATGTTTATGACATCGTTAATGAGCGAGGCAAGCGAGTATTCCTTTGACACAATTTCAACCTTGCCCGCCTCGATTTTGGAAAAGTCCAAAATGTCGTTGACAATGGCCAAGAGGCTCGCCGATGCGTGCTTGATCGTGCCCACATATTCGCGGATAAGCTCAGGCCGGTCGGAGTTAAGCGAAAGCTCGGCCATGCCGGATATCGCGTTCATCGGCGTGCGAATCTCGTGGCTCATGCGGGCGAGGAACTCTCCCTTTTTTTTGTCCGCCTGTTTTACCGCTTCTATTGCCTCTTCCAGCGCGTCCATCGCTTTTTTGTGCGCCGTCATGTCCCGGCCTATGGACAGTAGCCCTATCGTTTCGCCTTCGACAAGCAGCGGCGCCTTGAGGGTTTCAAAAAAAAGCTCCGCGCCGCCGGATTTATGCCAGGCCTCTTCTCTTATAATGACTTTTTCGCTTAACACCCTTCTGTCGCTGGCCGTGTATATTTGCGGATCGTGGCTGCCGTCCGCATAAACTTCAAAAGGCGTTTTGCCTATAACGTCGGACGCGGCGCGGTCTGCAAACTTTTCAAAACTGTAGTTGCAGCTTGTGTACCTGCCATTCACATCCTTGCAATGCACGGCATCCGGCAGGGTCATGTAAATTGCGTTTAAGATGGCCGCCTTCTCCTTGTAAAGCGCGACCGCCTTGCGCTTTCTGACAAACAAAATCATAAGAGCGACAAGCGTAAGGCTTAAGATGCCGGCAAAAATCAAGGCGTTTCTAAAAGCCTGCTGCGTTGCCGCCCGCGCGTGATCGAAAAACCGGTTCGTCCAGTCCTTTGAAATGCCCTCCACGTCGATAAAAGGCATCGTCCTTGAAAAAACCGACTGCAAAATGTAGTAGTTTGCGTTAAAGCCGATAAAGGATTCTATCTGCTGGTCGCCAAATGTTAGGTTCGCCTTGAAGCCGGCCGTTTCGTTGAAGTTTATCTTTGACAGAAGCGTGTTCGCCCTTGTCATGAAAAGATCGACTTCGCCGGCCTCCAGCGCGGCAAGAGCCTGCGCGTTGCTGCCGAAACGCCTGACATGAAGCGCGTCGGGAAACCACGCGCCCAGCTTGCTTTCATAGACGCTGCCGGCGACCACCCCAACGTTTACATGAATCACATGGTGAAGCTGGAAGTTTGGAACATCCACCCTTGACATAAGGATAAAGTGGTCGGTAAAAAAGGGCTGCTCGCCCCTTGTGCCCCACAGAAAATCGTTTTGAAACTCGTCTATTTCATACGAGTTTAATTCGGAAATAAGCGCGACATCGCCGGCACGCAGCATATTGAGGATGTCGTCGCGGCTGGAGTCCCTGCCGGCGGCCGCTTCAAATTGCAGACCCGTAAGCTCGGTTACCATTGCCAGAATGTCCGGCACAATGCCCTGAAACTCCCCTTCGCGGCTGTTGAAAAAAGAGACGGGGTAGTTGTTCGGCTCAAGCCCGACGGGAATGGCCGCGCCGCTTGCCGCAATGCCGCCCAAAAAGGCGCGTTCTTGGACGGTAAAGGAATTGTTCAATATGTACCTTGCGGAATAAACAAAGCCCCGGCGGAAAAGCGCGTAAAGATTGTGTATGCCGCCGGACTCCACATATCTATTGAAGATACTGATGACAGGCTGAAGCTCGGGGTTTGCCGCGTTAAGGGAGACGGGGATAAAAATCTCTGTAAAAAGGTACTGGGAGCGTATCGCATCTTCGAGGTCTACGGAAAGCAGGCTGTGGTTGATAAAGACAAAGGCGTCGATGTAACCGTCCTCAAGCGCCTGGGGGACTTCTTCCAGACTGTTAATATCGACACGTTCCATGTGAAGATAGGGGTAGGCGTTCATAACGAAGGGGTATGTGATAGCCCCGTACAAAAAACCGACGCGCCGCCCGATAAGCTGTAGCCGGCTGTAAAATTCGGGCGTTTCGTAAAGGCTGTAAACGGCAAGATTGCGCTGGGCGACGGGGTGCGACATTATAAAGCGCTCCCGGCGCTCCGGCGTGGGGGTCAAGTCGCTGTTAAAATCTATGGTGCCGGCCTCAAGCCCCTCGATGATGTTTTCCCAGGAATCAAGGCGCAGGACAAAGGGGATGTCGAAAAAGTCCGAAAGAAAGCCGGCAAGCAGGGGCGCGAAGCCGACTACAGTGCCGTCGGCTTGAATAAAGGCATCGGAAGAAGACATGATCGTATAGTAAAAATACCCCCGCGACTGCCGCAGAGCCGCGATGGCGGCAATTTCCTCTTCGGTTATACAGGGAAGCTCGCGGTACGATCTATACGGGCTGCCTTGAAAAAAAGCCGTGTACGGCTCCCGCTGGCACATGGCCGCGCTTAAAGACAAGATAACAATGCCAAGCGCGAAAACACCTGCTTTTTTTGAACTAATCATAATTTACCCACTTAACAGGCTCGAAAGCCGTCAAGCCCCGAACCACACCTCACCTCTATTATAGTAATACGGCATTTTCAAAATAAAGTCAAGTCTTTTTCCGGCGACAAACGCATGAACGACATGAACCTCGGAAGTATCTCACACAAAGGCACTAAGGCACAAAGGGGGGATTTGGGAGCCTCTGCCAAGGGAGCAAGCACTGCGGGGAAAGCCAGCGAGCGGCGGTTTTGGGGAGAAAGCCCCTGCCGGCCGCCGAGCGAGGAATTTTCACCACGGAAGAGGCTCACACCAAGGCACGAAGGCACTAAGTTTTGTCTTGCGAGCCGCTGTCCGGGGAGAAAACGGAGAGTTTTCACCGAGGAGAGCACGGGGGAAGAGGTTCACACAAAGGCACGAAGGCACGGAGCTTTGCTTCGGGAGTCGCTGTCTGGGGAGAAAGCCTAGCGAGGAAACCCTGTTTGGGGCTTGCCGGCGGAAGCCCCCGCGCCCCCGCGCGGGTCAGTTTTTTATGCGTTTTTCCTTGGGCAGCCACAACTCCAGAATCTGCTCCAGTTTTACGGTGTCTATGGGCTTTGACAGGAAGTCGTTCAGGCCGTTATCCAAGAACATTTCTTTGGAGCCGGAAATTACATTGGCCGTCAAAGCGATAATCGGAACCGTTTTGAAGTACGAGTCGGAAGCGTCGGCAAGCTCCCTAATGCGGTGGGTCGCCTCGATACCGTCAATGCCGGGCATCTTGTGATCCATAAAAATCAAGTCGTAGCTGTTCGCCTTTACCGCCTCGACAGCGGTCGCCCCGTTTTTGCAAATATCGACATTGGCCTTGTAGGGAAGCAGCAAACCCTTGGCCACCTTCAAGTTGGTAACAATGTCGTCAACAACAAGAATGTTGGCATCCGGGGCCGTAAAACGGGAGACAAACTTGTCGTTTTGGTTGTAAGTAACAGCCGCCGACTGGTTGGAACTGTTCAGAATGCTGGCAAGAATAATCGAGTGGAAAGGCATACCCAAAACGCTGATGTCCGGGTCGCTAACCGCATGGCCGAACTCGGAAAGAACCACCACCTTGCATTTTTTCTTGACATCTTCCAGCAGCTCGGCGTGTTTTTTGTATTTTTTCATCGCCATAAACACAAAGGGATAGCCCCCGGCAAGGGCTTTTTCGCGCAAATCTTCCCCGCTTGCGGCAAAGTCCGCAGGCACGCCCAAACTGTTAAACGCGCTTGACATAAAATTGCGGTAAATTTCGCGCGGTTCATAGGCAAGCGCCCGTTTTTCGTGCGGGTTTTTAACCGTAACCAGCGGCTTGTCCGAGCCGAACTTTTGCGGCAGGGTAACGGTAAACCGGGAACCCTTCCCGTATTCGGAGAAAACGTTTATCTCGCCGCCCATCTTGTCCAAAAGCCGCTTTACAATGGGAAGCCCAAGACCCGTGCCTTCCACCCCCCGGTTTTTTTCCAAGTCGAACTGGGCGTACTCGCTGAACAGCTTCTCCATGTCTTCTTCCCTTATGCCAAGCCCCGTGTCGGCAATTTGGAAAGTAAGGACAATTTCGTTCTCGCCATCCGCGCCGCCGTCCGCACCTACGTCCGCCTCTCCGCTCACAAAAAAAGTAACAAAACCCCGCTCAGTATATTTGAAGGCATTGCTCAAAAGATTTAACAGCACCTGGCGCACCCTTATATCGTCGCCGATAAGCGCGTCCGGCAGCCGGGAGTCGATGTTCACCATGAAGCGCAGGCGCGAGTCGGCCGCCTTTACCTTGGTGATGTTTATGACATCGTTGACAAGCGAGGCAAGCGAGTATTCCTTTGAGACAATTTCAATCTTGCCCGCCTCGATTTTGGAGAAGTCCAAAATGTCGTTGACAATGGCCAAAAGGCTCGCCGATGCGTGCTTGATCGTGCCCACATATTCGCGGATAAGATCGGGACGGTCAGAGTTCAGAGAAAGCTCGGCCATGCCGGAAATCGCGTTCATAGGCGTGCGAATCTCGTGGCTCATGTGGGCAAGGAACTCGCCCTTTTTTTTGTTGGCATCGTTCGCCGCTTCCATAGCCCTCTTGTGGGCAGTCATGTCCCGGCCGATGGACAAAAGCCCGATAACCTTGTCTTCGACAAGCAGGGGAGCCTTGTAGGTTTCGTAAAAACGCAAGGAACCGTCGTTGAGAGTGCGCCAAGTCTCTTCCCTTACCATAATGTTTTCGCTTAACACCTTTTTGTCGGTGGCCGCGTAGGCTTCTGCAACCGGGTTGCCGCCGTAAAGCTCGAAAGGCGTTTTGCCAACAAGCTCGGCCTCCGTGCAGTGCGCGAACTTTTCAAAGCTGGGATTGCAGCTTGTGTACCTGCCCTCGGCATCCTTGCAGTGCACCACATCCGGCAGGGTCTTGTAAATGGCGTTGAGAACAGCCGCCTTTTCCTTGTAAAGAGCCATAGTCGTCCTGTTTCTGCGAAGCAAAAAGATAAGGCCGACAAGCATGGCCGCGAAAACGCCGGCAAAAACCATAGCCGCCCTAAAAGCCCGCTGGGCGGCCGCACGAGCATGGTCAAAAAAGCGGTTTACCCAGTCGCGCGAAATATTTTCGACATCGACAAAAAGCATCGCGCTTTCAAAAATCCTCTGCAAAAAATAAGCGTTTGCGCCAAAACCAATGAAGGATTCAATTTGCGGGTCGGAAAAAACAATGTTAGCCCTGTAGCCGGCTCTTTCGTGGAAGTTTGTCTGCGCTAAAAGCGTGTTCGCCCTTGTCATGAACAAATCGATCGCGCCGGCCCCAAGGGCGGCAAGCGCCTGCTCGCCGTCGTCGAAACGCCTGACATGAAGCGCGTCGGGGAACCATGTGTCGAACAGCGTTTCGTAGATGGTGCCGGCGACAACGCCCACGTTGACGTGCATCACCTGGTAAAGCTGAAGGCCTGGAAAATCCACCCTTGACATGAAAATAAAGCTGTCGGTAAAAAAGGGCGTTTCGCCGCCCGTGCCCCACAGGAAATAGTCTTGAAACTCCTCGCCTTCGTGCATATTCAGCTCGGAAATAAGCAGAACATCGCCGTTTTTCAGCATACGGATAATGTCCTCGCGGCTGGAGTTCATGTCGGAAAGCGCTTGGAAAGGCAGGCCGGTAAGGTCTGTTACCATAGCCAGAATGTCCGGGACAATGCCTTGGAACTCCCCTTCGCGGCTGTTGAAAAAGGAGATGGGATAGTTGTCAGGTTCAAGGCCGACAGGAATGGGCGAGCCGCTTGCCACAACACTGCTTATAAAAAGCCGCTGGGAGGCTGTAATGGAATTGGTTACCATGTATCTTGCATAAGAAAGAAAACCCTGCTTAAACAGAGCGTAAAGATTGTGAATGCCGCCGGTTTCGATGTATCTATTGAAGACAGTGATGATGGGCTGCAATTCCGGGTCGGCCGTGGTAAGAGAGACGGGAATGAAGGCCGTGGGAAAAAGATTCTGAGTGCGCATTTGCCCGTGAAGGTTGCCGTCGATGTCGTGAGCGCCTTCCACAATGAAAATGAAAGCGTCGATATAGCCGGCTGCCAAAGCCTGCGGCACGTCTTCCATGCGCAGCATATTGACAGCCTCGAAGTACAGATAAGGATGGCCGTTGATTATGGCCTCGTAAGTAACCGTCCCGTACAAGAAGCCCACCCGCAGGCCGTTAAGAGAATGGCGGGAATAAAATTCCGGCAAGTTGATATAGGAAAAAACGACAAGATGCCGCTGGGCGACCGGGTGCGACATAAAATAGTCCTGGCGCCTTTGCGGGGTGGGCGTTAAATCGCTGTTAAAATCGATAAGGCCGGCATTCAGCCCGTAGATTATATTTTCCCAGGAGTCGATGTGCAGGTTAAAGGGAATGTCGAAAAAATCAGACAGAAATCTGGCCAGCAAGGGGGCGAAACCGACAATAGTGCCGCAGCCCTGCACAAAGGCCTCGGAAGAAGGGAGGATCGCATAAGAAAAAGCCCCGCGCGACTCCCTGAGCGCGGCAATGGCGGCAATTTCCTCGGCCGTTACCCCCGGAAGATCGCGGTAATAACTGACGGCGGCCCCGGAATACAACGAAGCACCTGTCCCCATTTCGCAGCCTGCCGTGAAAAAGGAGAGAAAAATCAAGGCTGTCGCAAAAACTTTCGATTTTTTTGCTTTCATACAATACCCACCTTGTAAGCCCTAAAGAGCCGCTCCCCACCGTTACTATAACAAATAAGCCATTTCCGGGAAAAAGTCAAGCCCCCGTGAGCTTTTTTTTCAAAAAAAATCCACCCCGCCAATTGCGCCGCCAATTGCGCCGCCGCACCAGCCCCCAGCCTCGCGCCAAACCCAGCCCGCCGC
>WRKI01000201.1 GCA_009778155.1 Spirochaetota bacterium | reverse complement strand
TCGCCAACCGCCTTAGCGCAATAGACGGGCTTGTCCCGGCGTACAGCATAAACGGCAGTGCAGACCCAAAAGATTGGGGCGCGGTTCCGGCAAGCGACAATGCGGAATGGAACGCGGCGGCAATTGTGGAAGGTTCCACCGGGTGGCGGCTGCCGACGGAGGCGCAGTGGGAGTTTGCGGCCAGGGCGGGAACAAGCACGGCCTTCAGCAACGGGGAAGTCAGTTGGGAAAACAAGGGCGAGCTTGACGGGATAGGCTGGTTTGACTTTAACTCCGGGAGCATGACGCACGCGGTTGGGCGCAAAGCGGCGAACCCCTGGGGCTTGCACGACATACACGGCAACGTGTGGGAGTGGGTCTGGGACTGGTTCGGAACGTACCCTGCCCAAGCGCAGACCGACCCGAAAGGCGCGCCTTCGGGGTCTGCCCGCGTGCTTCGCGGCGGCTGCTGGATCGTTTCGGCGCGGAACGCCCGGTCGGCAGACCGTGTCTTCGACAGCCCGTTCTTCCGTGTCTACGTTGTCGGCCTGCGCCTTCTGCGGCCTTGAGGCCGGCCGCTTGCAAAACGACAAACGCATGAACGGCACGAACCGGGGGCTGACAATATTTTATCGGAAGCATCTCACACAAAGGCAGTCTGTGCCTCCTGCGCATCCGTGTGAGATTTTCTCCTAAAAAACGCGAATCTCTCGCTTGACAGCCCGGACTTGGCATGGTAGGATTTATTATCAGGCAAGAGATATGTACACTGTGGAGACAGCCCATTCGGGTTTATCAAAATAAATTTTCGCAAGGTAGGAAAAAAATGAAAAAAATCGCATTTCTTGCGCTGGTTTGCTTTCTTATGGCAAGCACCGCGCTTTTTGCAGCCGGACGCCGCGACAGGGAATTCCCGTCAAGGACTATTACCATTATTTGCCCCTTTGCAGCAGGCGGCGGCACCGACGCAATCGCCCGGGCAATAGCCGCAGTCGCAGAAGCCGAACTCGGCGTGAGCATCGTTGTCGATAACCGCACAGGCGGCGCGGGCGCGATCGGCCACACAGCCATCATGCACGCACCGGCAGACGGCTACACCCTGGGCATCATCACATGGGAACTCAACTCGCTTCCGCACATGGGACTCATCCCCTTCACCTTCGAGGACATGGACCCCTTCCTGCTCCTTAACTCCGAAGCGGCCGCACTCACCGTGCACGCAAACTCGCCCTTCCAGACCGTGGCCGACTTTGTCGAACACGCGCTAGCCAACCCGGGCAGCCTTTCCGTTGGCAACTCCGGCACCGGCGCTGTCTGGCACGTTGCGGCTGGCTTGCTCGAAGTCGAAACCGGCATCCAGTTGACCCACGTCGGCTTTGACGGCGCGGCTCCTGCCGTTACCTCCTTGGCCGGCGGCCACATTGACGCGGTAACCGTGTCGCTGGCGGAAGTCAGGGCGCAGGTTGACGCAGGCAATGTCCGGGTTCTGGGCATTATGGACACTCAGCGCAGTTCGATGTCCCCGGAAATCCCCACCTTCATCGAGCAGGGCTTCAACGTTGTAACGTCCACATGGCGCGGGCTTGCCCTGCCCAGAGGCGTTGACCCGGAAGTAAGGCAGGCGCTCGTGAACGCTTTTACAGCGGCCATGAACAACCCCGCTTTTGCGACCCACATGGCTAACCTGAACTTGGAGCTTACCCCGATGGCGGCCACCGAATTTGTTACCTTTTTGCGGGGCAACAAAGACGGCATCGGCATAACGATGAACGCGCTGGGGCTGACTAACTAATCAGCTTTTGTACCGGCCGCTGTCGGAAAAACGTTTGTTTTGCCGACGGCGGCTTTTGGCTTTTTTTCGCGCTTAGTTCTGGCCTGCCAAAGCCTTATATAATGGAGATTTTGTGAAAAAAGCGAATATTGTAAGCGGCCTTGTCGGAATGGCATTTAGCGCGGTTGTTTTTATCAGAACCTTGGGCTTTAGAGAGTTCCCCAACATCCACATGGGGCCGGAGGCCTTCCCCCGGCTTATGGCCGGCGGGCTTTTTGTCTGCTCGCTCATCCTCGCGCTTCAAGCTCTGCTGGCAAAGCCGGCCGCCGGCGCTCAGGCTGAGGAATCCCCCACCCTAAGCCCCCTTAACAAGGGGATGCAGAGACTCTTTGTCGGGATCGCCATCATCGTGCTTTACGCGGTCGGCTGGCAGCCGGTGGGCTTTCTTGTCGTTACCCCGCTGGCCATGTTCGCCATCATGCTTCTTGTCGGCTTTCGCAAATATCTTAAAATGGCCGTTTTTTCGGTACTTATGCCGCTGATCATCTTTTACGCCTTCAGCTTTTTCCTGAACGTCAATATGCCCCTTGGCATATTAAGCGGAATTCTGTGGTAAGGGGGAGATAATGGATGTTGTAGCGTTGACCGATGCCGTAGGCTTGGTATTTTACCCCGGCTCCATGATTTTTATCATACTGGGAGCCTTGGCCGGCGTCATCATAGGGGCGATTCCGGGGCTTACGGCGACAATGAGCATTGCCCTTTTAATCCCCTTCACCTTCGGGATGAGCATAATCCCGGCTATGGGAATGCTCCTGGGCGTTTTTTTCGGGGCCATGTACGGCGGCTCCATCGCGGCGATACTGATCAACACGCCCGGCACCCCGGCGGCGGCGGCGACCGTCCTTGACGGCTACCCCATGAGCAAGAGGGGAGAGGCCGGCAGGGCGCTTTCGATCGCGCTTTTTGCGACAGTCTGCGGCGGCATTACCGGCTCTATCGCCATGACTTTTTTAAGCCCCTTCATTTCAAGATGGGCGTTGCGCTTCGGGCCGGCGGAATACTTTGTCCTTGCGGTCTTCGGACTTTCGGTAATCATTTCGATTTCCGGCAAAAGCATTGTCAAGGGATTAATCGTCGCCTTTTTCGGGCTTCTTATTACCACCGTCGGCATGGACAGCATGACGGCCTACTTCCGTTTTACAAACCATTTGGCACTGTTGGAAGGAATACCCTTTATCCCGGCGCTGATCGGCCTGTTCGCGGTGTCCGAGGTTTTTAATGGAATAGAAAACATTTTGACAGGCGAAAAAATCAAGGCGAAAATTTCCGGCGTGCTGCCCAGCCGGGCAGACTTTAAAGCGATTGGCCGCGCGGTTGCTACGGGCAGTCTTGTCGGGACTTTTGCAGGCACGATCCCCGGCGTGGGAAGCGACATTGCCGCCTTCGTCTCGTATTCCGAGGCCAAGCGCACAAGCCGCCACCCGGAAAAGTTCGGCACAGGTGCCCCGGAGGGGGTGGCCTCGGCGGAGTCGGCGAACAGCGCCTGCGCCTGCGGCTCGATGATCCCCATGCTTTCACTGGGGGTGCCGGGCGATTCAAACACGGCCGTTCTTATGGGCGCGTTTATTTTGCAGGGTTTCCAGCCCGGCCCCATGATGTACGTCCAGCATTTGAACATTGTTTACGCGGTTTTTATCACGATGTTTTTGTCGAATATCGCGGTTTTTATTGTCGGGCTGAGTGGCGTAAAGTTTTTCGCAAAAATTATTTCGATTGACAGAAAAATGTTAATCCCGGCGATTCTGGTTCTGTCCCTTGTCGGCGCGTTTGCTATAAACAGAAATATGTTCGACGTGTTTTTGGCTATCGGTTTTGGCGGCATCGGCTATCTTTTGCAAAAGTACCAGTTCCCCCTAAGCCCCATTCTTCTGGCTTTGATCTTGGGGCCAATGGCCGAGGACAACTTGCGCCGTTATATGCTTATCGTTGACGGTCAGATTATGCAAATTTTCACCCGGCCGATTAGCGTAACGCTTCTGTTGCTGGCTGTCGCGTCCTTGGTAGCGTCTGTGTTGAACCAGCGAAAGATCAACAAGAGGATGGCGGCCGCCGGGGGAGGGGGAGTTGACAATGAATAAAAAAATCGTGGCGTTTGGTGAAATTATGGCGCGGCTGCACACGCCGGGTTTTCTGCGCTTTAGGCAGGCTTTACCCGGCGCGTTAGACGTAACCTTTGCGGGAGCGGAAGCAAATGTGGCGGCTTCTATCGCATTGCTTGGCGGGAGGGCGGCCTTTGTTAGTGCCTTGCCGGCTCACAGCATTGCGGATGCCTGCCTTGGGACTTTGCGTAACTTGGGTGTCGATGTTTCGCACGTTATCCGCAGCGAGAGGGGGCGGCTGGGGCTTTACTTTGTGGAGGCGGGCGCGAACCAGCGGCCGAGTAATGTTATTTACGACCGCGATTATTCTTCTGTCGCGCTTGAGCCGGGGGCTAGCTACGACTGGGCTTCGATTTTTTCCGGGGCTTCTTGGTTTCACATAACGGGGATTACGCCCGCGCTGTCGAAAAACGCGGCTGATGTTTCTTTGCAAGCTGTGCAAGCGGCGCGGAAGGCGGGCTTGACGGTTTCCTGCGATCTTAACTTCCGCAAAAAGCTGTGGCGATGGGAAGCCGGCGTTTCCCCTAACGCTCTGGCGAAAATGGTTATGGGCGAGTTGCTGGCTTTTGTCGATGTGCTTATTGCCAACGAGGAAGATGTTCAAGACGTGCTTGGCATTAAGATCGAGGCTCTGGATGCGGACTCTGGCAGTCTTGATGTTGAAAAATACCCCGGCATTGCCAGAAAGGTTGTCTCGGTTTTTCCCGGCGTTAAAAAAATCGCTTTTACTTTGCGCGAGAGCATTTCCGCCACGCACAACAACTGGGGCGGGATGCTTTACGACGCGGCGGCCGACGAGGCTTTTTTTGCCCCGACGGCCGGCGGGGAATACTCTCCCTACGAAATTCGCTCGATTGTTGACCGGATTGGCGGCGGCGACGCTTTTTCGGCGGCTCTTGTTTTCGCGCTTAACGACGAGGTGTTACGCGATGACAGCCGCGCCCTGGGTTTTGCGGCGGCGGCTTCCTGTCTGTGCCACTCGGTTACCGGCGACTTCAACTTTTCCACCAAGGAAGAGATTCTCGCCCTTGCAGGGGGAAAAACATCGGGGCGCATTGTCCGCTAGCGGCCGGGAAGAAGTTTAAGAAATCACTGATTAACTCGACGCTAATCAGTGGTTCCCTAAAACTCCGCCTTGATGCCTAGCTTTGCCAGTTCCCCCCTGCCCGCCTCCAGAAGTTTTTCCGTGGGCAGGATTTTCAGGTCGTACTCTATCAAAATGCTGCCGGTAAGCGGGTTTATTTCCGTTTTTGTTATTCCCGGTGTTTCCTTGATCCGGGTTTTTACCGCTTCGGCGGCGGCCGCGTCTTTCAGTTCTTTGAAACGCAGCCGCACGCGGCCGGGGGTAAAACTTACAACCATCATTTGGCCTCCTTTAGAAGGGGGCGCATGGCGTTGACGCTTATCGCAATGCTTGTAAGATTGTGCAGCCACACCGAGCGGCTGTAACCCCGGCCTTCGCCGCCGGCGACTGGCTTGTCCAAAAGCGCCATCAGAATAAAGGCGCTGTTAAGGGCTATCGCGGCTGTAGTGTTCGAGTCGATCCGCTTCATCACCCGCTGGGAGATAAGCCGGGCGGCTACCAAGGGGTACAGGCTCGATTCTTTCAGCGCGATGTCGGCCGTTTCCCCTGCAAGATCGGCGCAGCCCTTCATCGCTATGCCCACGTCGGCGGCGCTCATCGCCGGCGAGTCGTTCATGCCGTCCCCCACAAAGGCCACGCGGCAGCCGCGCTCCCGCAAGTTTTTAACGATGGCGGCCTTGTCCTGGGGCAAAAGCGCGCCAAGTCCGCCGTCCAGCGAAAGCTCGCGCGCCGTTTTTTCGGCGGCGTTTTTGTTGTCCCCGGACAGCAAAAAAACGCGCTTTGCGCCCAAGTGCCGCAGCATGGCGATGACCTCTTTCGCTTCTTCCCGCACCGGGTCTTTGATGGCAAGAATCGCGATAAGTTTTTTATCGCAGGCAAGATACAAAAGGGAGTGCCCTTCTTTGGCAGCCTCTTCCTCGTCTTTGGCCGCTATGGAAAGATCGATGCCTTCGTCTTCCTCGACAAAGTGGCGCGAGCCGATTGCCGTGTGCTTTCCCCGGTATTCCGCCGTTATGCCGTGGGCGGCGATGTATTTTACTTTTGTGTGTTCTTCCTTGTGCCGCAGTTTTTTTTCCAGAGCCGCCGCCACAACCGCGTTGGCCACCGGGTGGGGAAAATGCTCCTCCAGGCAGGCGGCGATTTTAAGCGCTCTTTTCTCGGTAAAGCCGTTGTACGGTGTTACGCGCACTAGCGCCGGGCTTGACATTGTAAGGGTTCCGGTCTTGTCAAAAACAAAGGTGTCGCAGGCGGCCAGTTTTTCCATGGGAACGCTGCCCTTGAAAAACACGCCGCATTGCAGGCCCTCCCGGATTGCGGCAAGAAAGGCAAGGGGTGTGGCCAGTTTTATCGCGCAGGAATAGTCAACGGACAAAACCGACACGGCCTTCATCGCGTTGCGCGTAACAAACAGCGTCAGCGCGGCGGCGGCAAAGGTAAAGGGAACTGCCTTGTTCGCGATGCTGTTCGCCCTTATTTCTCTGTCTGTCTTTTCCCCTTCGCCTTTTTCGATAAGCGCGATTATTTGCTCGTAACGGGTGTTCCCCCCTGAGTTCTGGACTTCGGCAACCAGCTCCCCCTCTTCGATTACGGTTCCGGCGTAAATGGTCGAGCCTGACGATTTTTCTTTGCCCAAAGGTTCGCCGGTCATGCCTGCCTCGTTTACCAGCGCGCGGCCTTCGATCACCTTGCCGTCTATGGGGATAAGGGAGCCGCTGCGAAGGACGACATGATCGCCCGGCCGCAAGTCTCCGTAGGGTATCTGTTTTTCAAGTCCGTCTTCGCAGCGTATCCACACTTTTTCGATGTTAAGAAAGAGGGCGGCCGCGATGTTTTCGTGGGAACGCTGTTTTGCCCAGGCTTCAAGGTATTCCCCGGTTTTAAGCAGCATGATAAGGGTCGATGCCGACTTGATGTTGCCGCAGGCAAGGGATGCCCCCACCGATGCCGCATCCAGAGCCGGCACGTCAAGGCGCAAGGCGGCAAGGGATTTTAGTCCGGCGACCAAAAACGGAATCGCGCTTAACACGGTAAAAAAAGGCTTTAAAGGCGGCGGCAGAAAAAAACGGAAAAGCTGGGAGCCTATGTACGTCCAAATAACGTTTTTGGCCGGTTTTTCTGCGGTGCCGGCTTCAAGGGCTTTGGGCGCTTGGGTTTCCAAAACCGCGTTTAGGATGGCTTTTTCCGAAACGTTTTGCCCGTCGTAAAAGGCAAGAATGCTGCCGGTGCGGGGGTTCACTTTCACGTTTTTTACCCCGGCCATGCCCCCGATAGAGGCGGCAAGCCCGGCTGCGTCCCTGCCTGCAAGCGCGCCGGGCATGACACGCAGACGCACCCTTCCGGGAAGCGAGTGGACAATGGCGGCGCGCATTGTCTTTACGCCTCGCCTGCTGGAGCCGGCTCGGTTTTGCGCTTGGCATCCGCCTCGGCCAGGAGGTCTTCCCCGGCTTCTTTGGCGACTTCCACAGACTCCACGACCTTGTCCTTTATGTCCATAACGCCGCCTATGGCTTTTGTGCACAGTTCCCGAATCTCTTTGGAGTTTTTGTAAACCAAAGCGCCCGCCACTGCCCCGCCCAAAAAGACAAGGCCGTATTTCCACAAATTGTTCATAATCTCGATCTCCTTCGGATAAAACATCTTGGGCAGTCAAAAACGATGCTGTTTTCCCGCCCGCAATTCAAATGTTAGCAAGAACTAACCGTTTTGTCAAGCCTCTGTATGGCGTTTTTGGAGAAGAAAGGCTCACGCAAGGGCTGGCGCGCTGATTGGCGGGTTCAGCGAACCTTGCTGGAAAAGCCAAAAAGCCGCCTGTCTAAAATCAGATAAAAGGCAGCATCGGACATCCTGCCCGCAGAGCAGGTTCGGCGGCTTTTGGGGTAGGACTGTTCGGGAAGGGGATATGACTCTTTTTACAACATTGCACAGGTTTTGCTCAAGGATGAACAGGGTAACAAGCGGGAACGTCACAACCTTTACAGGCTCCATGAGCGATTTCCCAACGGAAAGCCTTATCATGCGGCTGGTTGCAAGCGGCAATATCCAAACGCTGACATTCCCGGAAGGCCATTGGCAAAGAAGGGTTGTCGGGAACAATACGATTACCGTTACGCATTCACCCGCGCTTGGCGGCCGCCCGGCGCAATCTGTCGTTTATCGCCACGCCCAGAGAGGCCTCCGGGGCCAGTTGCGCGTTTATCTGGGAAACACCGGCGCGGTCTAAATCGTGCAGGGCTTCAAACAGGCAGGCGGCGGCTTCCAAGAAGCCGCCTTTTTCGGATAAAACCCGCAGG
>WRKI01000200.1 GCA_009778155.1 Spirochaetota bacterium | reverse complement strand
AAGCCGCTTTTTCCGCCTTTAGGCGTTGCTGGTATTAAATGCCCCCTTATAGGGGGCAAACATCAAACCACCCCTTGAAGGGGTGGTGCTTTGATTTGTACAACCCGCCCGTCGTGCATTTTCACTTCCACCGCCACATTTCCGTAACGTATGCCTTCCGCGAATTCAATCATTCGCAGAACTATCGCTTCCGCTTTTTTCCTGTTCATTTTGTCCCCTTCTTTACGCTTTCAGTCTGGCGGTCTATCCACTTGTTTAACACGTCTCGCTTGTAAAACACCCTGTGCCTTACCCGTGTCTTAGGTATGTCCAATCTGTCAAGCGTTGTTAGACATATTCCGATAAACCTAGCAGTTTCTTTGCGACTCAACAAGTCGCGACTTGTTAAGTCGCGACTTAATAAGTCGGATACAATTGTTGTGTTTTCCATGTTCGCTCCCGTATGCTGTGCATTATGCTGCGCTTTTAACAATGTACATACCATGTATGTCATTTTTCTTATCTTAAAAGATACTGATTTAACGGTTTGCGAACATTGGGTAAAGTGTGTAATTTTGGGTGTTTTGGGCAAAAAAAAAGCCCCCGAATTTCGGGGGCTGTCGCATCCGCTTACTTTTTTACCGCAAGCCTCGGTTTTAAGACGGCTCTCTTAAACACCGTCATTTTAGAACGTTCAGGCAAAAGCCCTGCAAAGGTTTCTTTTGACATGGCCTGTATTTGCTCTTTGTCCCCTTCCGTCTCGTGGTCGCCGTAATGGGCAAGCATAACATCCGTCAAATGCCCTGTTTGGGATTTCAACAGTTTCTTGTCCAGCTTCCTAATCATGTAAGACGTAAAAAAATGTCGCCAGCCGTGGAACTCGTACTTTTCCGCTTCCTCTTGCGAAAACCCGATTTGCATCAGCGCGTTCCTTAACCCCGCTACAAAATGCCGCCCTTGCATTGGCACATTTTTCGTGTTAGTTGACCAAAATATAAACCTGTCGGGCGCATCGCTCCACGGATTTTGATTGCCAAGCTCTGCAAGCGCATTCATCAAGTCTGGGAACGGTATTTCTACAGTTCGGGTCTTGTTGTTTTTGGGCAGTTTCCTTCCGTCTTCTCTACTCCAGCTACCTTGCACATTTAGACAATCCGCCCCCAAATCCTGCGCCCGCAGTGCCAAAATCTCCCCGTTCCTCATCCCGGTAACCGCCGCAAGCATATTCGCCACTTTTGCCCGCCCATCTTCCCAGTTTGCATTGAACACGGCAGTCGCGATTGCCGGGGTTAGTATCTCCCTTTTCCTCGTTTCGAGTGTAAACATGGTATGCCCTCTGGTCGGGTCTCTGTCAATTAGCCCTTTGGAATATGCCCACCTTAGCGGCTTTGTGCCGGCTTTTATTACAACGTTTTTCCTTGACGGCGACAACTCCATATCCCCCATGTAGTCTATAAAATTGCCAATATCGGCGGCCGTTATTTCCCCAAGATACCGCCCTTTGAAAAAAGGTTCCCAATAGAGCGCAATCGCCCCGCCTTGCTGTTTGCAGTGCCTGCGGTGTATGCCGTGGCGTTTCCTTAGTTTTTCTTTGATGTAAGGCGATTTTTCCCAGTCCCAAAATTCGCTCAAAAAGGGGATAAATTCCGCCGCCCCTGGTGTTTCGCTCTGCACATAGCTTTTCACCCAGCCAAGCCGTTTTAGTTCGGCCAGCAGGGTTTCAGCCTCTTCCCCGCCTTTGATTTTCCTTGCGGTGTCTTTCAGGGATAAGTCGGTTATCCGTAGGGCTTTTTCTGCTTTCTTTTTCTGGGGAATCCCGTCCCGGAGCCAGCGAAACGCTACTTGCATAGCGTCATCCTTGCTTTTGGCCTTGGTGGACAGCGGCGACAGATAATTGCCAGCCTCGTCCTTGAATTTGACGAGAAAATACGGTCGGTCGCCTCTCTTAAAGAGGCTGAATGGTAAAGCGTTCATAACGCACCTCAAAATAGCGGCATGAAAAACGACTTAGGTGTCGTTTTAGGTGTCGTTTTAGGTGTCGCTGAATTTTGTATTCGCTTTGAACGCCCGTTTTCGGGTAGTTCATTTCGCTAAGTCCATACAACGTAAAGACTTAGCTAAATCAATGTTTTGTCAATTCATGCGCCCGGCAGGATTCGAACCTGCTACCACCAGATTCGAAGTCTGACACTCTATCCATATGAGCTACGGGCGCAAAATACTGGCTTATTCCAGTCTACCCTTTTTCAAAAAACCAGTCAATAGCCCTGTTCGACGTGCCCACGACAAACGCATGAATGCTCGAGCCTTTGAATTTACTCCCATTTTTATCACACGGAGGCACAAAGGCGCAAAGGCACAAAGTTAAGAAAGGAAGAAAACGCCGCTTTATCATGCTTTATACCCTTTTTACGCTATATTGAGGCAAGAAGAAGACTCGGAACTATGATAATCCTGCCTAACCTTCGTGCCTTTGCGCCTTTGCGCCTTTGTGCCTTTGTGTGAGTTTAATGGGGAGTAATTTCACAGCCTCTGGTCTTTTATGCGCTTGACATTGTGCGGTTTTTTAACGTAAGCTAAAAATCGCAAGACTAACTTGCGGCATTGCAAGGAAAAAAAGGGAAGTGTGTACACGGCATGAATTTACACGGGACAAAAGCGATTTTTTTTGATCTTGACGGAACCCTTATCAAGAGGGACGATGGGCCTTTCGACGACGACAAGGCCGCCATGATGCAGGCTGCGGAAAAAGGCCACCTGCTTTTTCTGAATACCGGCCGCTCCTTTGGCAACCTCCCCCAATATGTACTCGATCTTCCTTTTTTGAAGGGCATCGCGGCCGGCGGCGGCTCCCATATTTCGCTGGCCGCCCCGCCTGGCGAAAACCCCCGCTTCAGCACCGTCTACCATAACCGGATACCCGAAGAGGTTCTTGAAAAAATTTTCGCCTGGTACACCCGCCAGCCGCACCCCTGCACCTTGGAAGGCGAGCGCGAATGTTATGTAATAAACAAAATCTCCCGCCACCATACGGCAAGGCCGCTTATCCCGGTTGACTCACTGGAAGATTTCAAGCGAAAAAGCGGCGGGGACTTTATCACCAAATTAACCTTGGAAAGAATCGCCTCGCAAGAGGAACTTTCCCTTTTTGAGCCTTTTTTCAACGTGAATATCGTTGTCAATTATACAGAGGCCAACCTAAAAGGCGATTCCAAGGCCACAGCCGTGGAGTTTCTTCTGGAAAAGTTCGGAATAGCCCGTGAAAACAGCATTGCCATTGGCGACAGCGGCAACGACCTTGATATGTTCCGCGCCTGCGCCCTGGGAATCGCGATGGGAAACGCCCCCGCCGACATCAAGGCCGAGGCGGGAGCCGTTACCGGCGACTGCGGAAAAGGCGGAGTCGCCCAGGCCCTAGAAAAATTCGTGCTGTGAACGAAGAATTTCCGCCGCAGAGGCGTGGGCGAAGCTATAGGCTCTTTCAAAACTGTCCGCGAACCTTAGATTCGACGTGCTTCCGTGCGAGTTTTTTTAGTCCGGCGGCTTGACAGGGGGGCGATTATTTTCATAAAATGTAAGGGCAAAAAAGTTGGAAACAGAAAAACAACGGGTTCTGGCAGCCGGCATAAAGAAGGGACGGGCGGGAAGCTCCAGATGCCGGGTTCCAAAACCCGCCGGTAGCAGGGCAGTCGGGCATACGTTAGCCGGACAGTTTTGCAAATGGCGGGCTTGGGGTTGCCTTGAACACGAATTAAGGAGGTTATGGGAATGATAAAATCGATTGTCGCCCATACGGAGGAAATAGACGACATTAAAGCGGCTGTGGAAGAAATAAAATCCCAGCTTGGAGGCTTGGACGGTTTTTTGCGGAAAAACACCTTGGGCATAGTGTCCTGCCATTACGAATTTGTGGATTCTGGCGTTTTAGACGGCATTTGCAAGGCGCTGCCTTTTGAAATTGTCGGGACAGTTTCCTCGGGGCAGGCTACGGAGGCGCAAAACGGCGAACTGCTTTTGACACTTATGGTGCTGACAAGCGACACTGTCGATTTTGTAACAACCGTAACCAGATCATTGACGCAGGAGCCGGGCAAGGCCATAGAGGAAAGTTACAAGACCGCCTCGGCGGGAAGGGAAAAACCGGCGCTGATTTTAGCCTTTGCGCCCTTCATGCTGGAGAACACCGGCGACGAATATGTCAGGGTAATCTCCGAGGTTTCAGGCGGCGCGCCCTGCTTCGGAACCTTTGCCATTGACGGCAGTACGGATTTTGTCAAATGCTTTACCTTGGCCGGCGGGGAGCATTATCTTGACAAGCTGGTAATGGTGCTGGTTTACGGGGATGTAAAACCTAAGTTTTATATCGCAAACGTTTCTACCGGCAGAATCTTTGAAAAAAGCGCGGTTGTAACAAAAAGCTGCGGCAATACAATAATGGAAGTAAACGAGCGGCCTATAACCGAATACTTTGAAGACTTAGGCCTTACAAAGGCAAGCGAAGAGCAGTACGCTTTTTCGTCTCTGCCTTTCATGCTGGATTACAACGACGGCGCGCCTAGGGTGTCCAAGTTTTTTATCCGCCTTACCCCGGAAAAATACGCGATATGCGCCGGGGACGTTCCGGAAGGCTGCGCCCTGTACATAGCCTCGGCGGACAAGGACGATGTGCTTGTTACAACAGGCAACGTTGTTGACAGCATTCTAAAAGATGCAGGCGATGCGCAGGCGCTTTTGGTTTACTCCTGCATAGGCCGCAGCATGACCTTGGGCGGGGATCAGTTTAAGGAGGCGCAGTTGATAAGGCATAAAATCAGTTCCAAACTGCCTTTCATGCTGGGCTTTTCCGGCGGGGAAATGTGCCCTACGCAGGTGCTGGAAGAAAAGGCGGTAAATCGCTTTCATAACAACGCTTTTATTGCCTGTCTTTTGTAAGGCGGCGGCGTAAAGGCAAGGTTCGGGCTAAAGACCGGAGGAAATATTTTGACAGAGCAGGGCACTTTACAAGAATCAAATCCGCAAAACAAAGGCCGGCAGGGCGATGCGGCGAGTGCCGTCGCGAGTGCCGAGGCAACTGCCGATGCACCTGCCGCCTCGCTTGATCTTGCCGGCGAGGTGGAGCGGCTAAAGCTGGCGTTGAAAAAATCCGAAAGGGAAGTCCGGGCAACCAAGAGCTTTCTGGACAAGGTAACGTTAGCCGCCGAAGCGAAAGATGCCCTTAGCGGGGCGCTGGCCGAGGCAAACGCAAAGCAGAAGGCCTACACGGATATGCTGCTTGAAACCTGCCCCAACATTATCGCTTTGTTTGATGCCGGCGGCGACTTTGTCCTGTCAACCAACGCCCTGTTAAAGGCCACCGACACGCCCAACTTCGATTTTATCAAAAAGCGCAACTACAAGGATTTTCTGCCCAAGTATTTTTCCGAGGACAGTTTCAAGAAGTTCATCGAGGCCGTAAACAATGCAAAGTCCACCGGCGATGTCGTCGTTTTCGAGGGCTGGGTGGATTTTTCCATGAGCGGCAAACCCAGGTTTTATTCCACGGAAATACGCCGCACCAGCGCCTCGCAGGGTATTCTTATGGTTATGACCGACCTAACCGACATTGTCAAGGAAAAAGAGGCCGTTCTTGCGGCTAACCGGGCAAAGACCGACTTTCTGGCGATCATGAGCCACGAAATTCGCACGCCCATGAACGCCATAGTCGGCTTTAGCGAGCTTCTTGGCCGCACCGACCTTGACGAGCGGCAGTTGAAGTACATATCCGACATACGCCGGTCTTCCGACTCTCTTTTGGCGATAATCAACGACGTGCTCGATCTCTCTAAAATCGAAGCCGGTAAAATGGAAGTTGTCTGCGTCAACTTCAACCTAAAACAGCTTCTTGACTCGCTCTACTCCATGTTCAAAATCTTCAGCCAGAACAAAAATCTGAAGTTTAACTTTTGCATAAGCGAAAACCTGCCGGAAACCGTGCGCGGGGATGAAAACCGCCTTCGCCAAGTCATGGTAAACCTTTTGTCCAACGCCATGAAGTACACCAAAGCCGGCGGCGTAACCGTGTCGGCCGCGCTTGTCGAAGACGCCTCTTCAACAAGCGGGAAAATCCTGCGACTGGACGTGGAGGACACCGGCATAGGCCTGCGCACCGAAGACATGGGGTCTCTTTTTGTGCCTTTCATGCAGTTCGACCTAAAGCGCAACCGGAACATTCTGGGAACCGGGCTTGGGCTTCCTATCGCCCACAATCTGTGCCGGCTTATGGGCGGGGACTTGACGGCAAAGAGCGAGTACGGCAGGGGATCGGTTTTTTCAGTTACCGTGCCCTACCAAGAGGCAGAGATTGTTGTGGAAAAAGAAAACGATATTTTCCATTTTACTGCCCCGAATGCAAAAGTCCTTGTGGTGGACGACATGGAAATCAATTTGGATGTTGCAGAGGCCATGCTTTCCGCCTTTGGCATTACTCCGACTCTCAGCCAAAAAGGGCTGGAGGCGATAGAGCTTGTAAACAGCAACTATTACGACATTGTATTTATGGATCACATGATGCCGGAAATGGACGGAATCGAAGCGGCAAAGCGTATTCGCGAGCTTGGCGGCCAGAACAAAAATCTTACCATTGTCGCGCTTACTGCCAACGCCATATACGGCGCGGAAAATATGTTCATACAAAACGGCATGAATGACGTGCTTTTTAAGCCATTGAGTTTCGACCAACTGAACCTTTGCTTAAGAAGATGGCTGCCGGCAGAACTTATAAACAAGGATGTGCAAGATGATTAAAGCCGCATCTCTTTACACAAAAGAAATCGATGACATAAGTCTGGCCTGCCGCCAGATAAAAGAACAGTTGGACGAAAAACTCGTTCTTCTAAAAAACTCCGTCGGGATTATCCAGTGCCATGTGCAATATGTGGAAGAAGGGATCATGGAGCAGCTTTACAAGACCCTGCAAATCCCCCTTGCCGGCGGCACGACGGTCGCCTCGGCTACAAACGACGCGCTGGACAGCCTTATACTTTCCGTGCTTGTGCTTACCTCCGACGATGTGGAGTTTGTCGTCTCCCACACTCAAGGGTTGGAAGAGGATTGCGACGGGGCTGTGCGCCGTTCTTTCGAGGCGGCTCTGGCAAGGCCGGGACTGCCGGCGCCGCTTCAGATGGCTCTTGTTTTCCCGCCAATTATCGAGGCCTTTGCCGGGGACATCTATATCGAGGCTGTGGAGAACGTTTGCGGTAAAACGCCCGTTTTCGGCCCCCTTGTTGTTGACGATTCTCTTACCTTTTTTGGGGGCAGTATGTCCTTTTGCAACGACAAAGGTTTTCACAGCGAAATGACCTACGTTCTTTTTTTCGGCAATGTCAAGCCGCGTTTTTTTACTGCGACTGTCCCGCCGGACACTTCCAGCCATATTTTGGCCCCTGCGGAAATTACAAAGTCCAGCGAAAACATTGTTTACGAGCTTAACAATATGCGTGCCATCGACTATTTTGAAAGCGTGGGGCTTGCATCCGACGGGAGTCTTAAAAAGGGGGCAATCTTCATTCCCGCCTTGATTACGCAGACGGACTGTGCCGACGAGGTTCCCTTTGTTCGCGCCTTTATCGACATGAACGAGGACGGGGCGGCGGGGTTTCGTGGCAAAATGCCCTTGGGCGCAAAGTTTACCCTGGGGTCAACCAGCAAGACGGACGCTTTTGACGCGACGGTGGAGAGCGTAAAACAAATAAAGGCTGTCTGTGATGCTGAAAAAAACATCGGAGCCGCCTTGGTTTTTTCCTGCATTGTGCGCCAGCTTAGGATAAGCTCCGATCCTATGAAGGAGCTTACCTTTGTAAAGGACGAGCTTGGGGACGGGCTGCCCTTCATGATGTCTTACGGCGGCGGGGAAATTTCCCCGACCAGTGTTGACAGCGAAAACAACGCGCAAAACCGTTTCCACAACTACACCCTAATCGCCTGTCTCCTGTAGGCGGCGGCCGGGTGGAGCTTTCACCCCCGGCAGCCGCCCGCAAAGCAAGGCTCCCTGCACCCTCGCGGCGAAGTTGCCTTGACGGCACGACAAACGCATGAACGACATGAGCCTCGGAAGTATCTCACACAAAGGCACAAAGGCACGAAGGCACAAAGGTTAAGAGGGTAGGCGAGATTATGATAGCTCTGCGTCTTCATTCTTGCCTTAACAGAGTACAAAAAGGAGGTAA
>WRKI01000199.1 GCA_009778155.1 Spirochaetota bacterium | reverse complement strand
AATCAGTGTTTCCCTCTGTATTTGCTCATTTCATTGCGCAAAATACGGGTAAGAAGCAATGATTAAATCCTCGATGGGATTTAATCATTGCTTCCCTAGATCGAAAAGACGAGCTTGAAGGCTGGGCGAAAGCCAATCAAAGTTTTTTTCACGATCCTACCGTGGAAGAGCTTCAGTTCATTGAACGAATTTACAGCGTCCGCCATTTTGCCGGCAGCATAAGTCAGAAAATACTGCTTAAAGGAAGCCCCTTTGCCGACCCTTTTATAATCGCCAAAGCTTACGTTGAGCAGGGAACGGTCGTTACCCAAGAAAAAAATACTCCCAACGCCGCTAAAATTCCGAATATTTGCTCGCATTTTGAAATACCCTGCATAAATTTGCAAGAATTCCTTAAACAGAATAAATGGACTTTTTAACGGTCGTTATTTTTGTGAGGCAAAACATCTATGCTACCCGCCGCAACTATGCCGCACCCGATAATTTACCACCCTCGCGTTATTTCCAGTTTTCAACCCATTTTGTTTTGCCCTACATATTTTATGAAGTGTAAAAAAGATCATCTCAGGCTAACACATGGAAGCATTGACATTCAGTTTAATCTTCGTCAGCTTAGAGCTGTTAATGTCATACCAACCTCACCAGACACCGGCTTCCTTTCCCTGGATTTCTCAGACGGGTCTAGGCTAATCGTATCAGCTAGACTGAATGACAGACAACGCCAAATTCTAAACTTTAGTTTTGGCAACTCTTGAAAACAAGGGGCTTTTTCAGCAGCCCCCTGTTTTTAAAGCTGCTTTTGCCTCCGCAAGAACGCCAGCGTTTGCCCGTTGTACTTGAAAAACTGGCTGCCAGAAACGGATTTTGCTGTCCACCCGTATTTTTCAGTAAGCAGCTTTAATGCCAGCGCGGAACTTGAATATGCTTTGCCCTCATAAACCAGCTTGTTTTCATTTATATCGGCCTTACACGTAATCGCATCACTGTACAGAAAAGACAGTTCAGCGCCGTCAGGAATGCCTATATCTTTTAGAACCAGTTTTGGCTGTCTTTTTCCGGCAACCGCAACATCTCCGGTTACCACCTCATCTTCGTCAACCGCCCCGTCTCCGGCTATCGCTTCCTCTTCCTGCTCTTCCTTCGATAGCTTTATTAGTTCAAGGTTCTTGGCATCCCCGCGTGATAAAGCTATTTCTTTAAAAAGAGAAAGCGCCATATCCGGCGGCATTTTGAAAAACTCACGAGTGCGGGATTTGCCGTTAGGTAACGTCTCTTTCGCCCGGAAGTCGGGCTGCAATTTATCTATCAACCCGTGAATCGCTTTTTCAACATCGCCGGGATTTTCCACGCGATAAACCGCATAAGCTCTAAAAGACAGCGGCAAATTCGCATGGCGGTTAAGATCGTAAAGCCTTTCGGCAATATCGTTTTTATCCGATTTGCCAATTTTTACCCAGCCGTCCAAGCACGGGTTTGTCAGTATGTACACAATGCCTTTATCCGCCATTTTCAACTCCTTTCCGCCGGTTAATTTTTCCAATCAATCTTTTCTATCAAGATTTCAAGGTTCTTTGTAGATTTATGCTTTTCCTTCAAAAACACCAGCACCGCGCTTTCAGACTTGCCTTTAATTTGGCTGGACAGCACGCTTGTAGACGTGGCCGCTTGGCCGCTCCCGAACTTGTACTTTATGTTTGCCGAATAAAAAGCCATAAACTTCCCCTTTTTATAAATTGTAGCCCGCATCGACTTTTCGCGCAAGAGGAGAATTTGCGAAAAAATAACTTTTTGAAAAGTACAGGCATTTATGTTGCCTTTTCCAAAAAGAAGGGAATTAAACAGTAAACCCTGTTGTTGCGGATAGGGAAAATTCGCCCCCAAAAAGGGGCAGCCAGTAGGAGCTATGCTATGGAAAAGGCTAAAAAGCCGCAAAGCGGAAATTACCTGTACTTTTTAACTTTAACCCCGGACATTTACTCTTCCATGAGGGGAGTGTTTTTCAAAATCGGCGTTACGGACGATACCGAAGCCTGCCTGGAGCCGTACCAAAACGACCTGCCGTTCAACCCGCTATACCGCAAAATCAAAGCACCTCCCCTTCAAGGGGTGGTTCTTTGATTCGAAGCTAATCAGTGTTTCCCGCGGACTAAAGTCCGATGTATTTGCTCATTTCATTGCGCAAAATACGGGTAAGAAGCAATGATTCGGATTTTAATCCGCATCCTCGATGGGATTTAATCATTGCTTCTTTAGCAAAGGAAGAAGTAAAAACCCCGGAGGCCTGGCAAGCTGCGCTTGCCTAGAGAAGCGTAGCTTGCCAGGCCTCCGTGCCTTGGTGTGAGGCAAAAAATCAGGCGCGTTCTTCGATTAGAATGCGCGCCGCTTCCACGGCGGTTTTTATCGCCGCCTCCGTGTCCATAGAATGCGGGTTGTCCAAGCCGGCTTTTTCGCGCTCTTGGTTCCACACCACGTTTAATACACAGCCAGCGCGCGCGCCCAGAATCTGGCAGACGATGTAGAGAGAGGCGCTTTCCATTTCCGAGGCAAGACAGCCGGCCTTGATCCACGCGTCCCATTTTTCCATAAGCTCCGCGCCCGAAGGCATACGCGCCGGGCTATGCTGGCCGTAGAAGGAATCCTTGCACTGAACGATGCCGGCGTGCCAGAGCAGCCCCAGCTTTTTGGCCGCGGAGACAAGGGCGTTTGTTACGTCAAGATTTGCCACCGCCGGGAATTCCACAGGCACATATTCCTTGGACGTGCCCTCCATGCGAATCGCGCCCGTGGCGATAACCAAGTCGCCGCCCTTGACCGGCAAGGCCATTCCGCCGCAAGTGCCCACGCGTATAAAATCGCGCACGCCCGTGAGGTAAAGCTCCTCCACGGCGATAGCGGTTGACGGGCCGCCCATGCCAGTCGAGATTACCATGACAGTCTCGCCGCCAAGCTCGCCCAGCCATGTCGTGTATTCGCGGTTTTGGCAGAAAAAACGCGGATTTTCAAGAAAAGAAGCGATTTTTTCCACACGCCCAGGGTCGCCCGGAAGAATGGCGCATACAGCCCCGTGCGTCGCGCCAAAACCGATGTGATATTGTTTTTCCATTGTATGTTCCCCCTACAGTTTGAACAAAAGCTCTTCGTAGCCGGGAAGCGGCCAGGCTTCCTTGGCAACCATTTTTTCCAGAGCGTCCGCATTCGAGCGAACCTCGTCCATAGCCGGCCTTACATTTTCAAGACAGGCCTTTGCCCGATCGTGAGCGGCCGCGATCTTCTGGGCGGCTGCAAGCTCGCTTTCCAGCCGGGAATTCGCCTCCTGCATGGCGGCAAGACCTTCGCAGATTTTTTTCGCAAGGCCGGCCTGCGCCTCAGCCTTCGCGCCCGCCTCCCGCAGAGAGTGCGCCTGCCGCGCAAGCTCTGCCGCGTAGGAGCTAGCCGCCGGGAAAATATAACGGGCGGCAAGGTCTACGGTAACGCCCGCTTCGATATTGATCTGCTTGGAATAGTTTTCCAGATAGATGTGATAGCGGCTTTCAAGCTCTTCACGGGAAAGCACCTTGTGGCTCTCGAAGAGGGCGATCGTATCATCTGCGACAAGGGCGGACAGAGCGTCAACAGTGTTTGCGACATTGGGCAGGCCCCGGCTTGCGGCCTCGGCAACCCACTGCTGCGAATAGCCGTTGCCATTGAACACAACCCTGCAATGCTTGCGGTAAGAATTTTTTATGACAGCCTGAACCGCCTCGTGCTTGTCGGCCGCGCCGCTTATCAAAATAGTTTCAAGTGTGTCGGCAAAATCGCTTAAAACTTGCGCCAGGGCGACATTGAAATATGTCGCGGAAGCGGCGATGCTTTGCGATGCGCCCGCCATACGGAACTCGAACTTTTTCCCGGTGTAGGCCAGCGGGCTTGTGCGGTTTCTGTCGGAAATATCCTTGGGCAAGTCCGGAAGGCTCGTTACGCCAAGCTTCATCTGCCCGGATGCAACGGAGGCTTGCGTGTCCGCTTCACCTTCAGCCGCGCCATTTGGCGAAGCATCTTTGCCGCTGGCGATGTTGTCAAGAAATTCCGTCAAAAGAGTGCCGAAAAATATTGAAATAATCGCAGGCGGCGCTTCATAGCCGCCCAGCCTGTAATCGTTGCCGGGGCAGGCGGCCGATGCGCGTAACAAAAGCGCGTAACGGTCTACAGCCTCCACCACGGCGGCCATGAAAAGCAGGAAGCGGGCGTTGGACTGAGGGTCTTCGCCGGGGTCAAAAAGATTGATCCCGTCGTCGGTTGCCAGCGACAAATTGTTGTGCTTGCCCGAACCGTTCACGCCGGCAAAGGGCTTTTCGTGTAACAGAGCTTCCATGCCGTGCCGTCTTGCGACATTTTGCAAGGTCTCCATAAGAAGCTGGTTTGCGTCTAACGCGGCGCTTGCGGCGGCAAAAACAGGCACGATTTCAAACTGGTTCGGGGCGACTTCCTTGTGCTGAATTTTCGCCGGCACTCCTGCCTTCCACAACTCGTGGTTCAGCTCTCGCATAAAATCCGCCACCTTGTCTTTTAACGCGCCGTAGTAGTGGTCTTCCATTTCCTGACCCTTTGCCGGCAGCGCTCCTAAGACGGTGCGCCCTGTGAGAATAAGATCGGGGCGGCTGTCGTAGTATTTTTTGTCAACCAGAAAGTATTCCTGCTCCGCGCCGATTTCCGTCATTACCCGTTTGGAAGTGCCGTTACCCAAAACGCGCAAAACGCGCAAGGCCTGTTTTGAAACCGCCTCGATTGATTTTAACAGCGGCACTTTTTGATCGAGTGCCTGGCCGTTGTAGCTGATAAAAGCGGTGGGGATGCAAAGGGTCAAACCTGTTTTGTCCTGCTTTAGAAAGGCCGGGCTGGTTAAATCCCAGGCGGTGTAGCCCCGGGCTTCAAACGTTGCGCGAAGCCCGCCGGAAGGAAAGCTCGATGCATCAGGCTCGCCCTTGATAAGGGATTTTCCGGAAAACTTCATGGCCGCCCTGCCGTCGCCGGAGGGGTCGATAAAACTTTCGTGTTTTGCCGCCGTAAGGCCTGTCAGCGGGTGGAACCAATGGGTGTAATGGGTCGCGCCTTTTTCGATAGCCCAGTTGCGCATGGCTGTGGCGACAACCTCGGCGGTTTCGGGGCTTAACTCTTTTTCGCCTTTTTGTATTTCCAGCACTTCCTTGAAAATGCCGGGCGGCAGCATTTCGCCCATTACCGCGTTTGAAAAGCAGTTGGAGCCGTATAGTTTTTCGAGCGGAATGCCGGAACGCTTGTCGTAGCAGACGTGGCTGCTATCGCAAGAAAAATCTTTCATTAAAAACCTCTGCCAAAAGTCTAACGCAAAAAGCAAAAAAAATCAAAGCCCCGGAGCACGACAAACGCATGAACGACACGAACCTCGGAAGCATCTCACACAAAGGCACAAAGACACAAAGGCACAAAGGAAGAGGAAGAAAATTCACCACGGAGGACTGGCTGGCTGCGCTTGCCTATGAGTTTCACGGAGGTTTTATGTGAATTACGCAGGGCTTGACGACGGCGGCTTTTTATGCGACTATTTTTCATGAATACCACTATTTTTTACAAGGGCTATACGGCCATTGTCGGGTTTAGCGCTGATGACGAATGCCTTGTCGGGCATATTGCCGGTATAAATGACGTGATTGGCTTTCATGCCGGCTCCGTAGAAGAAATGCGCAAGGTTTTCCACGAAACGGTTGACGACTACATTGCAGCGTGCGAAAAAATAGGCCGGCAGCCGAACAAGCCGTATTCCGGCAAAATTACTTTGCGGCTGCCGCCAGAGTTGCACGAGCGACTTGCGGTTAAGGCCGCAGCGAGCGGCAGCAGCCTGAACAACTGGCTGGTATCGGCACTCAGCCAATCGGCAGACGGCCATCCGTAGCGGCCGGCGGGTCAGCTTGGAGCCGGAAGCCGTTTTTGTTTGCCGGTTAGCTCTTCGACAAGCATTTTGTAGACGGCCAGTTTTTCCAGCGACTCCGGGGGGTAGTTGTAGAGCGTGTCTTTTCCCGTTTGGTGCTTCATGATTTCGTTCAAGGCGCGGGCCTTTTCGCCGGGGCTTTCTACGAAGACGATTTTTCCAAAGCCTATCGCGCTTTTGAAGGCGTAGCTGTATTTGCAGGGGTCGTCCGCTTCGATTAAACTGCCGGCGCAGTCAACCTCGAAACAGGCCAGCGGGTTGGCCTTCATGATTTCGTTTTTTTTGCCTTCCGGGGCGCTGTGGAAAAACAGCGTCAATTGGTTGTTTTCAAAAGTGAAGCCGTAGTTTAGCGGAATAACATAAGGCCTGTCGTTATCCGAAAGCGCCAGTCTGCACACCTTGCACTCCCGCACAATTTCGATGATCTCGCCCATGTCCGCGATCTCTTTGTCCTTTCTCCTCATCCATATCCTCCTGTTATAATTTTTGCACCCCGTGCAATTTGTGCAATTGCTACGCAATTGCATCGCAATTTGCGCAAAGCGCAAATTGCACCACCGCCCCCGCGCACCCCGTGCAAATTACACCCGGCGCACCCCATGCAATTAGTGCAATTGGGCTACGCCCAATTGCACTAATTGCGGAGGTCAATGACAATTTGCTACGCAAATTGTCATTGACCCACTGTCCACCTATTAGCCCTGCCGTCGTAAGCCATCGAACTTCTTATTTCGCTAATCGGAATCCATTGGACAACAAAACTAATCTCGGAAGTTATCACCGTTTGAGGAGCCGCCCCCGGCAGAGGCTGAGGTTGAAAGGGCGACATACTCACCGACAAAATCGCGTTCCAGTCGCCCAAAAAATATGTGGCGGAAAGATTGAAACTGCGCATTTTGAAACCGCTCCTCCTTCGCGCCTCTTCGTCCATAAAATTGAAAGAGTCCATCAAATCCAAAAAAACATTGTTCCGCCGGTCGTCAATAGCGTAGACCCCGTGCAAAAATTCAAAACCCGGCAGATTTCTAAAGTAACGCATAATGACAGCGTTGTCCGATGTCGCCGAAATAGACAAATCCATAAAACGGCCGAACCCCAAGGTAAAACCGTAGGTAAAGTTAAAGCGCGAGTTCGTGTAACGCTGAATGTCAAAAATTGTGTTGGAGTTTATGTTAATCGCAAAACTGAGCCTGTCCGGGATAAGCTCCGTCTGCGCAAAGTTCCTGTTGTAACTTATCGTAAAATCCCTGGGCCTTAGCGTAGGGTCGCCGTCCAAAGTGTGCCAGCCGGTGCCCCTTGGGTCGGTTGTATTAGCGTCGTAGATAAGCTCCGAGCCGAGCATCCGGGTGGCGGCAAAGGAAAAGCCCCAGTGCCACAGGTTAAGCGTAGTCGTAACGGTCGAAAACTCGTTGTCAAGCTCCGGCTCAAAAACCATGAAGTGCACAAGCGAGCCGACATCGCCGAAACGCCATGTTTCCGTTATAAAAAGCGGCTGAACCACGCGGCGTTCCGGCTCCGTAGGGTTTACAACCCTTACCCTCGCGTTGGTTTCGGAAATCCATTTTCTAAAAGTCGCGTTAGCCGAAACCGCAGACTCCAGCGGGGGCAGTTCGGCTACAAACGAAACATTCTGAATGTGATCCCTTATGTTCGCCTGAAAGTTTGCGGCAAACTGATGCACTTGAATCTCGTCCCGGTTCCATGCCGGAAAGATATGATCCCACCTAGGGTCGTCGCCTGTCGAACCGGCTGTGTCAAACCTCGAACGCACAAGCGTTCCCCTCAGGCTGTATTGGAAGTTTGTCATACCCCAGACCTCGCTGTTTATAAAGGGACGCAAGGTGCCGGTGTAGAGAAAATGCGTCGTGTAATGCATCTGGCTGTATTCCCTCAGCCGCGCCGCATCCCGCAGAGCCTGCGTGGCGAAAGCGTCGGCTTCCTCGTCCATAAAACCGAACTGCCGCCACATCCCGGTTCCCAAAATGCTGAACGTGTTGGTAAACAAATTCTGGCTGTGGTTAAGGTGAAAGTTCAAACTGCCCGAACCGCCCAAACTCCACAGCAAGGACTGCGTCCCCCAGTCAACCTCGTCCTGCGCCTGCCATTCGCCGCTTCTAAACTGCAAGTCGCTTGTGCTTGTTCCGGTAAACTGGTAACCCGAACTGAAAACCAGCCAGCCCCGTCCCGGCGCGTGGAAGGCCTGATTCAGGGGGGG
>WRKI01000198.1 GCA_009778155.1 Spirochaetota bacterium | reverse complement strand
AAGGATACTTTGATGGCTAAAAATTTGTCTTGGCGGGTTTGCGTGATGAATTTTCAAGGAAATTAAGCCTTATCTTTTCTAAATGTAGAATTGCTGCTTTTTGAAACGCGGCGAGCCGAACCTGTGAATTATTATCGGAGTATTTTATAGCATTGTCAAGAAGATTGACAAGGGCGTGAACAAAAAGCGCCTTGTAAATTTTCGCGCGAAGATCCGGCGGGCAGGAAACTTCAACGGTGATACCTTTTTTATGCGCCGCCGCCGCAAGCATATCCACAGCTTCGCCAATAGCGGAAACCAAGGAAGTTTCCTCAAGCGGCGGTCGCTGTGCGTCTTCGTCTTCAAGACTGGCCAAAACGAGCAGGTCGTTTGTAAGGTTTTCCATGCTCTTTGCGTTCCTTGCGATAATCTGCGTAAAGCCGTGTATTTGCTCTTTGTCATCCATGTCGGAAACAAGTATGTTTTCGGCAAAACCCTGTATTACCTGTATGGGAGTGCGAAGTTCGTGCGAAACATTGGCGACAAAATCCTTGCGTATCGCTTCCAGTTTCACCAAACGGCTTGTGTCCCGTAACGCCATAACCGCACCGTCTTGCAAAGGGGCGGCAAACACTTGAAAGTATTGGCGAGCATCCGGCAGGTAACGCTTGACAGTAAGCTCTTGCGCCTTACCCGACGAAATTGCAAGGGCGGCGGCTTGCGCAAGTTCCAGCGAGCCGCTGAATTCCAAGAGCGACATACCGCGGACAGCTTCCGGGGTGTTTTTCTCCTTGCCAAACTGAGCGCAAAGCCGGGGATTGGCAAGAATTATGTTAAGATTTTTGTCAAGGGTTATTATCCCTTCAAACATACTGTTCAGAATAACCTCGCGATGGAAACTCACCGCCGCCGCTTCTTTGGCTTTCGCTTCTAGCTCTTCAGTTTTTTTCTGCAACTGGGCATCAAGATTTGCTTCGACAGAAAGAGAAAGAAGGCGGGAGTAGCGATAAAGACCTGCGCAAGTTCCAAGTATGACGAGAAAACCGAAAGCCAAAAATGGCAACAGAAAACTAAGCAGGCGGTAGAAAAAGCCGGGAATCAAGCGGGAAAGACGCAATACGCCGGAGAACTCCCCGGCGGAATTGTAAAGGGCAACTGCCGCGTAGAAGTGATACTCCCCCAGCGTTGCCGAGCGTCTGCGGTCAGTGCCGACACCCTGCCTTACCGCGCTTTGAAATTCGAGCCGTTCAAGATGGTTTTCCATAACGCCGATGTCCGCATCGCTGTCAAAAATTATCCGCCCGCCTGAGCTGATAAGCGTTATTCGATACTGGCTAAAGACGCTAACACTGTAAGCCCAAGCTGCCGCCGCTTCTTCGTCCTCTAAAAGATCGGCCGGGGCAAAACCGTTTAGCATTACCACAGCCCTTTCCAAGTTTCCGATATTAAGATCGTTGTACTGATTGTTCGCATAAACAAGCACGCCTGCGATAAAATATACCGTTATAAGCAATACGGCAGCAGACACAATCAAAAAGTTTTTGTTTAAAATGTTTCGCATAATACCTCCAGCGGCTAATTCCCATCTGTTCTAAACCGGTAGCCTACGCCCCGTATCGTTTCTATCATTTCGCCCGCGTCTTTAAGCTTTTTACGCAAGCCGGCAATCTGCACATCTACCGAGCGGTCGGTAACAGGATAATCGTCGCCGCGAACTGCCGCGATAAGTTTTTGCCGTGAAAAAACAATGTCGGGATTGCCCATAAAATGGGCAAGAATGGCAAATTCCGTGGCGAAAAGCTCCAAGGGGCTTCCATCCAAAAGGGCAGTGTGCCGCTCGGTGTCTATGCTGATTTTCCCGTGTTGGAAAAATGTTTTTTCCGTGCCCTGTCCTTCCTGCTTTGCGCTTTCTTTCCGCCGCAGGGCTGCGCGAATGCGAGCGGCCAGCACCCGTGGGCTGTAAGGCTTTACGACATAGTCATCCGCCCCAAGTTCCAGCCCCGCGACTATGTCCGATTCTTCGCCCCGGGCGGTGCACAAAATGACAGGCAACAATTTGCAGCCCTCGGTTTCGCGTATTTTTCTTAGGGTTTTAAGCCCGTCTATGCCGGGCAGCATAATGTCTAAAATTATACAGTCCGCGCCGTTTTCGCCCAGGGCTTTAAGCCCCTCTTCGCCTGTGGCGGCGGCAAAGATGCGCCAGCCTTCGCGGGCAAATGCGAACTTCAGCATTTCCTGTATTTCCGGGTCGTCCTCGATAATCAGTATTCGTTCCATGTCAGTCGTTCAATGCCTCCCTTTTGCCGTCGGTCATAAAAACAATGCCTTCGCAAATATTTGTAACATGATCGCCAAGACGCTCCATGAAGCCCGAAAGCCGCAACAAACGCGCGGCGGCTTTTACCAGTTCCGGGTTGCTCTTCATCAAGACAAGAGCCTCCTCGGTAAGGGCTTTGTGTTCGCTGTCAATCTTGTGATCCATCCCGGCCGCCTCCCTTGCCGCTTCCGCGTTATGGGAAATGTAGGCGGAAAAAGCCGCTTTTAACATTTCCCGCCCGGCCAGCGCCATGCGTTCAATCCGTTCGACCGAGCGGGGGAGCGGCTCGCCTGACAATTTTATCGCGGCCTTTACCAAGTGTACACTGTAATCGCCAATACGTTCAAGACTTGTCGTTAGCTTAAAAACAGTTATAAGTTCCCGCAAATCCCGTGCGACAGGCTGTTGTGTGGCAAGAAGCACAAGAGCCATGTCTTCGATTTTTAACTGCATGGCGTCAACCAGTTTGCCGCTTGCCTTTACTTCTTTTGCAAGCTCTTTGTCGCCGCTTTGCAATACGGCGATGGCCTTTCCCAAATCCTCGTCCACTCTGGCGGCCATGAGAGCCAGCTCCTGCCGCAATTTGTTTAATTCCTCGCTTAACATATTTCGTGTTTTCATAAGACCTCCTAGCCGAAACGGCCTGAAATATAATCTTCCGTGCGTTTGTCCTTGGGGTTGGTAAAAACCGCCGCAGTCGCTTCGTATTCCACAAGATCGCCTAACAGGAAAAAAGCCGTGCGGTCGCTGATTCGGGCGGCCTGATTCATGGAATGCGTAACAATTATTATGCTGAAGTCGCGCTTTAGCTCGCCGATAAGCTCTTCGATTCTTCCCGTGGCGATAGGGTCAAGCGCGCTTGTCGGCTCGTCCATTAGAATTATTTCCGGGGACATGGCGATACTGCGGGCGATGCAGAGCCGCTGCTGCTGTCCGCCGGAAAGACTTTGCGCGGATTTTTTTAAGCGGTCTTTTGCCTCGTCCCATAACGCGGCTTTTCGTAGCGAAAGTTCTACGAGTTCCGCCAGGCGTTTTTTATCCTTCATGCCCTGCATTCGTCTGCCGTATGCGACATTGTCGAAAATGCTCATGTTAAAGGGGTTCGGTTTTTGGAACACCATGCCGACACGGGTGCGTAACTCGCTAACGTCTATGTGGCCGTAAATGTCTTCGCCGTCAAGAAGCACCTGCCCGGAAATCCGGCAGGAGGGAATAAGATCGTTCATACGATTCAGAACCCTTATGAAGGTTGATTTTCCGCAGCCGGAAGGGCCGATCAACGCCGCCGCTTCGTTTTTGTTAAGGTCAAAGCAGATTTTTTTTAACGCTTGAAAATCGCCGTAAAAAAGATCGAGGTCTGTTACCTTGAGCTTTTGAGCTTCCTCTGTTGTTTTCATCTTTTTCTCCATCAGTCTACGTTCTCCCCGGTTTGCCCAAGGCTGGCTCCAATAAGTTTTACCGCCGTGTTTATAATCAGTATCAAAATGATGAGAACCGCCGCCGCAGTAAAAGCCAATGCAAAATCATCCGGGTTGATAGCTTCTTTTGTTAGGTGATACAAATGTATGGTAAGAGTGCGCCCCGGCTCAAAAATCGATCTGGGAAGATGCCGGGCAATCCCCACCGTCAGAAGCACGGGCGCGGATTCCCCGACAACTCTTCCTGCCGCAAGTATTGCCGCAGTGAGCATTCCCGGAAGCGCGGGCGGCAGAACCGCGTAACGGATTGTTTGAAATTTTGTCGCGCCCAAAGAGAGTGAGCCTTCCCGGAAACTGTTCGGCACGGTTTTAAGGGCTTCCTCTGTTGTTCTGATTATCACAGGAAGGATCATGATGCTGAGGGTAAGCCCTCCGGCAATTATCGACTGCCCCAATCCCAAAATTCGCACGAAAAGCAACAGCCCGAAAAGGCCGTACACGATAGAGGGAATTCCCGCCAGCGTGTCAACGGCAAGGCCAAGGTAGCGGCTTGGACCGGATTTTCTGGCGTATTCGTTAAGATATATCGCTGTCATTATCCCTATGGGCAGCGCCAATGTTAGCGACACAAGCACTGTCAAAAATGTGGAAACGATCATCGGCAGAAAATTGTCGCCCGCCGTGCCGAAAACGGTGTCGATGTTCAGCATCCCGGCGGACTGGTAGAGTATGTACACAATAATCCCGACAAGGGCCACAGCCACTGTTACAGATGCCGCTATCATAAGTCCGTACAAAAAACCGTCAACGGCTTTTCTTTTTTTTCGCAAATTTGTCTGCGACAAACTTTTTTGCGTTCGCATTAAATCACTCATTTTCTTCCCCTGCCCTTCGGCGCAGAATTAAAACGATGCCGTTCAAAACAAAGACCATTACAAGAAGCACCATGCCCACGGAAAAAAGCATACTTGAATGTCTGCCGGCGGCATAGCCCATTTCCAAGGCGATTGTCGCTGTTAGCGTTCTTACACTTTGCAAGGGGCTTGAGATCATGTGCGGGGAGTTTCCCGCGACAAGAATCACGGCCATTGTTTCGCCTACCGCTCTGGAAAAGCCTAAAATTACAGCCGCTATCACGCCCGACCTTGCGTGTGGCAACACGACATAAAGGGCTGTTTGCATTTTGCTTGCGCCCAAGGCAAGGGATGCTTCCCGGCGGGAACGCGGCACGGCTTTTAGGCATTTTTCGGATATTGCGATCACGGTGGGCAGGATCATTATTGCAAGCACGATGACCGCCGCAAGAAGGCTGCTGCCGGACGGTATGCCGAAAATGTTTCGTATAAAAGGTACGATTACCATAAGCCCGAAAAAACCGTAAACCACCGATGGTATGCCTGCCAGCAGTTCAATGCAAGAGCGCAAAAGGCCTGCGATTTTTGCCGGCAGAAACTCCGACATAAAAAGCGCGCAAAGTATGGCGATGGGAACGCCCAAAAGAAGCGCCCCTATGCAGGCTAGTATCGTGCCGAGTATCATGGGCAAAATGCCGTATATTTTGTCGTCTGTCGGCAGCCAGGCCCTGCCGGAAACAAAACGAAAAATATTGTAGGGCGGCTCTGGCAAAATTATGTGTATTCTTTGATCCAGCCCTGGCAGATTGCCGGGGAAGATTGCCGATGTCGTGCTGGCATCTGGGAAGCTGAGCGTGCCGCCTTCGCCGGTGTCAATTGGCAGTAACAATGTTGTACGATAGTTTTGCTGGGGGGCAAGGTTGAAAATGATTGTGCGCATCTCGCCCCGGTTTACAAACTCGACTGCAACCGTCCGTGTGTCCCAGGGCAGGTTGATAAACTCATGTTGGTTTTCGTAAACAGTGCCGTTGACCCTTACCCAGTCCACTCTTTCCACGACAAGCCGCAAGTTTTGGCTTGTCGGGAAAAAGAACGGCTGCAACCCTTGGATAAAAATAAAGACAACGATGGCTCCCAGGGCAAAGGCCCCGGTAAAGGAGACCGCCCTGAAAAGCCATGCAAAGGAAATGTCCGTTATGCGCCGTGGTATCATGCTGCGCCTTAGTTGACTCTCACATAATTTATGCCAACGATAGCTTGGCCTGCATCGCTGAGTACCCAGTCCAAAAAGCTTTGGGCGGCCGGGCTTGGCGTGTGGCCGTGCCTTGTTATCAGAATAAAGGGGCGGGCTATCGCGTAACTGCCGGCTCTGATGTTTTCTTCTGTTGGCGCATAACCGCCGATGCTTACCGCCCTTACCGATCCGTCTACCGCCCCGATAGAGATGTAACCTATGGCGCTGGGGTTCCCGGCCACGCCCGCTCTGACGGCTCCCTGTCCGTCCAAAATGTTCGCGTGCACTGCAAGCTGTGCATCGGAAAACTCAATTATTTCCTGAAAGGCTCCTCTGGTTCCCGAACCCGGCTCGCGTGAAATTACTGCTATGCCCCCGCTCTTGCCGTTTGCAGCCTCTCCCAACTGTTCCCAGTTTGTTATTGCCCCGGTGTAAATATCCCTAACCTGCTGCATGGTAAGATTGCTTATGGGGCTTGCGTTATGCAAAACAAGCGCGATGCCGTCAATGGCGACAACTGTCGGGTTAAGCCCCAAGCCCAGTTCCGCCGGGGCCAGCGCCCGGCTGGACATTCCGATGTCGTGTATGCCGTCGCCCGCCCCGCGAATTCCGTCGCCGGAGCCTGTGCCGCTTACGGTGATTGTAATGTCCGGGTGAAGCTGGTTAAACGCGCCCAGGAATTGTTCCATAAGCGGCGTTACGGATGTGGAGCCGCCCACGGAAATCGATTGCCCCTGGTCTTGGGCGGGTGTGCCCCCGCCGCAGCCGGCAAAGGCGATGCCGGCGATTGCCAACAGTGCTGGCAGTGCCAGCTTGAAAATGTTCGATGTTTTTTTCATTCTAAAACTCCTTGTTATAAAGATAATTCAAGAATGCGTTATGTTTGTTAGAGGATTGTGTCCTGTTTGTTAAATTTCGGTTAAACGAGAGTTTAAGAGGGCAAGCTGAAGGGGGAATGCCGGGCCTGCGATTTGCTGGCGGTTTATACGCCTAACGGCGGGGCTGTTTTGCTTGGATTTTCTGTGGCGAGTCGTCATGGCAGGGAGTATTTCCCAGCGCACAAAACCAAGCACAGGCTGCGGCGGCTAAGCCCCGGCCTGCGCTTGATCTGTATTAGTGTTCTATTGTCTGATTACCGTAATAACCGCCGTGGAGGCAAGCCCCCCCGGGTCTGCCACCCCTCGTGGCAAAGTTACATTGCCTGTTATGGTGAAAGTCTGCGCCGCGCCGGGAGTAAGGGCAATGCCGCTTGTGTCCCATTGCACCTCTGCCATAAGCGGGCGTATGTCTCTTCCGTAAAAACCCGGCGCGGTTGAAGGAACGCGCACCGCCGTAAAATGCCCGCGCTCGTCATTGCTGTTTGTCTGCGTAGCTATAGGCACTGTGGCGGGCAAGGCCCCGGCAATATCCGCCAGGGTTGCGGCCAAAGGCAGGGTAACAGGCGACGGATTTTGAAGGGCCGTTAAAGTATCCGCGTCAGCCGCCTGGCCGCGCTGTCTTAGCGACACCACGTCCGCCGGGACATTGCCCTGGGCATCGCCGCGCACTATTGTTATAACATCTACCAAAGTTGTCGGAGTAATTGCGCCGCCGCCGAACAAGCCGCCGTTCACCTGATACGTTGCTACGCTAAAGGTGTTATGCGTAACGGTAGCGACAGAAAAGTTGCGGCGGAAATTCTGGTTGAAAAAAGCAAGATAGTCGCGCTGGGCTACGCTGTTCACATTGTAAAAACCGCTGCCAGATGCCGAGTTAAACGAAATGTAGATAATGCCCTGCGGGTCCAAAACCGCGCTGTACATCATGCCGGTAGAATCGCTGCGAATGTTCCCCCAGGCGTTCAGCCAGCGCTGTTCGCGTATCGGAGTGTTAGCGATCATAGGATGAGAGCGGGAATAGGCGTGGCAATGCCCGCCCAATACAATGTCAAAATTTAAGCGTTCCAGTTCGGGAAGTATATTGTTAATCGTTTGGACTTTTTCCGGATGACCGCTCGCCCGGTAAACCGAGTATGGCGAATGGTGAAAAGCGCCCACACGCCAATCAACATTTGGATACGCCGCGATTACATCTTCCAGCCATTGCAACCTACCGGCAGGCCATGAGCGGGTGTTGCTGTCAAGCACGACAAAGAGCGTGTTGCCCCAAATCATGTAGTAATCAAACTGAGTGTAAATTGTCCGGCCGATAGAAGATGAAGCGATTGCGGCATCTCCGTCGGGGGGCACTTCAATTGCGGTAACGCTGTGCCGGCGGATGTTGGGCGCGTCAAAGGGGGTGTTGTAATGGCTGTGCCACAACTGGTGGTTTACATTGTTGCTGCCGCTGCCGTCGTGGT
>WRKI01000197.1 GCA_009778155.1 Spirochaetota bacterium | reverse complement strand
GGGGGGGGGGGGGGACATAGCATTTTTTGCGGCCTTTTATAGTTAGTGCTGACATATCCCTTCCCCCTTTTCATTTGTGTAAATTTGAGAACATTCAAATTTAAGCCACCCCGCAAACCAGCCAGAAATGACACCCATTATAAAGTATAGCATTCTTTGGAAAAGCTGTCAAGCTCTTTTTACAACTTTTTTTTATTTTTTTTACAAAATCTTTAGCTTGTTTTGAATTCCTGCCAAAAACGCCTGCTGGCAATACAGACGAAATGGCATTTGTCTAAAAATGTAGACAATTTTGGCAACCTTGTCAAGCATTTTGTCCGCAATCAGTGAATATAGGACACAAGCCTTCTTGGAACGGATACTCCCATTTATCAGAAAACTCGGTCGGAGCCATCTGCCCAAAGCTTGTGCAGTCTGTAATGGCATTACTTTTCCAGCCGCTCGCTTACGACTTCGCTGATCCCCCGACGTTCATCGCTCGTACCGGTGTCTAGGCGTTCTTTTTGCAGTGTCCCGATGAAGCTACTTGATAAATGGCTTGCCCTTCGGCAGGGGCAGGCGGGGCTAAGCAAAGCGGCGTTTTATGTTAGACTGTGCGTTCTAGAATCCAAAGTTTGCAGTATTCATTGGGAAATCCGCGATAAGAAGCGATAAAAAATGGTGCAAGGGGTAATTGAATGAACGAAAAGCAAAAAATGGGCTTGATCAGATTCGCCAAGCCGGGGGTATGTAGCGACTCTTCAAGGAAATACCCAAAGAACTGCTTGTGGTTTTCGGCGGGCTTATTTCCGCAACGGCGATAACTCTTGTTTTTGTCCCCGTACTGTACTCCCTGTTTTACGCTAACAAGAGTCCGGCTGCAGACCCGGAGCTTGAGGGCGAGTTTGCCTTATAAATGGTAAAAAGAGGGGCCTGTTCCAAAATCTTATGGAACAGGCCTCCTTTGCGCCGGGGGTTGCGAATTTTTCCCTTGTCGGCCAAAAAAAAAATTTTTTTTAGCAGGGACTTGACATTTTTTGCGAAAAAAGATATATTTTTAGTATACGATGCTTCTGGCTGTACAGCCGGGGTTAAATTTTTTGGAAAAGGGGGAAAAAACGATGCTTCAAACGCGAATATCGGCGGAAAATCTTGCCGTCGGCGCAACTGCGCCTGTCTCCCCCCAATCTTCCTCGCTTCAATACAATCAATTTCTCAAAATAAAAAAAACTTTCTCTAAACGCTGCAAACGCTAATAAGCGCAAAAGCATTGAGTATCGGGCCGGACATTAAGTCAACCGGATGTTATCCGGCATAGGTTTGAACGCAAGGTTTTTGCTAAAGGCTGTTGCCAAGGTTATTGCCTGGGCAATAGTTAGGATTCGCTTTTGATTCCAAGGAGGAAAAAGCAATATGGCCAACAAAAGATTTCGGATAACGCCGCTTGTAAGGGCGGCGTTTGGCGCGGTGTTGATACTGTCAACACTGCTGGTTTTTACTGGGTGCGGCGGGCAGGCTGCCGAGCACACTGATACTATCATTGTCGGCGGGCCTAGTATGCCGGTGAATCTTGATCCGATTTTGACAAACGACATACCTTCCGGAAGGGTTATGCTTCATATTTACGACACGCTGGTTTCTTTAGACCACGACATGGTTCCCAGACCGGGCCTTGCTGAAAGCTGGGAGTGGGTTGACCCGGCAAGTCCCACTCAGCTTAGGGTTTTTCTGCGCGGCGGCGTTTTTTTCCATAACGGGGACGAGCTTACGGCAAGCGATGTTGCATTTTCCATTAACAGGGCTGCCGCAGCACCCATTGTTTCTGCTTTTGCCGGTATGGTTCAGAGTGCGTCTGTTGTAAACGATCACGAAGTTTTGATCACGCTGGAGCATCCTTTTGTGCCTCTTATTAGTTTCTTGGGTCTGCCCGCTTTGTCCATCGTGAACGAACGGGCTGTTACGGAAATGGGGAACGCCCACAGTCAATCCCCGGTTGGCACCGGCCCGTTTCGCGTAACGAACATAATAACTGGCTACCGTATAGACCTTGTGCGCTGGGAGCATTACTGGGGTACGCCCCCTCAGGTGGAAAATCTGGCTTTCCTCACTCTGCCGGATGCGGGCACTCGTCTTATGGCGCTTGAAACGGGCGAAATTGATGTTATGATAACTGTTCTGGCTCACACTCATTCCCATATACGCGCCCATCCGGGGCTGACTTTGCATCATGAATTGAATGTCGGAACTCATTACATTGCTTTTAATGTTTCAAGGCCGCCTTTCGATGACATTCGCGTGCGTCATGCGATGCAATATGCGATAGATTTGGACGCGATGGTAGAAGCTGTGTTCATGGGGACGATGGGGCCTGCAAGGGGGCCGCTTAGTTCCAATGTCTGGGGATCGGCTGCGGACAGGCTTGAGCCTTTCCCTTTTAATCCGGAGAGGGCAAGGGAGCTTTTGGCGGAAGCCGGGTTCCCCGACGGGTTCTCAACCACGTTTTTTGCAAACCAAGGTAATCCTGCAGCATTGGACACTGCAGAAATTATGCAAAATATGTTAAGGGAGGTTGGCGTTGATATGTCGATTCATCTTTTGGAATGGGGGGCTTTTTTGGAATCTTCCAACAGGGGGGAGCCGGATATTATAACGCTTTCTTTTATTACGGTTGCCGGGGACCCGGATCACGGTCTGTTTGCCCCTTTCCACAGTTCCACCTGGGGGGCGGGCAACCGCGCCTTTTTCAGCAATCCGGAGGTAGACCGGCTTCTTGAGGCCGGGAGGGAGGAGACCGATCTTGATGCGCGCGCAGAGATTTACTATCAAATCCAACGGATTATCCGCGACGAGTCGCCGTGGATTTTTCTTGCCGAAGGCGCGGAAGCTGTCGCCACAAGGAGCAACCTTCAAGGTTTTAGGCTGGCCCCGAATTTGATGCATAGGTTCGACGGGCTTCATTTCACCTACTAGTCAGCAAAACGATCGGCCCCCCGCCGGGGCCGTCTCTTGAAGGCAAGAGCGTTAATTACGGGCTAAAGTCCAAGCGGATTTTATCCGCACGGACTTTAGCCCGTAACTTTTTCAATACCACTTGCCGCCCCAGTAAACTGTATGCTTAAGCTCTGCAAGTGGGCCAAGTGTAACACCCTCCATCGCCCACTTTTTGTATTCCTCGAAACCAGTGCGGTCTACGATATAACCTATATGTTCTTTGCCGCCCGGTGCACCGCGATCCAAAAACTTGTCCACATACTTGTATGTGTTACAAATGATTTTGATGATGCTGTCTTCATCGACCCACTTGATAAAATCTTCGCTCAAACGGGGATTGCGTTTTCCCGTGCGCCCCATGATCGTTAGGCGATAATACTTTTCCCGGCTGCGAGTCCATGCAGATGTTGGACAGTTTAACACACATTCGCCACAACCTATGCACTTTTCGTCGTTTTTGTCCGGCTGCCAATTCCCCTCGGTAAGAGCCTCCACAGACTTTTTTTTGCAGAACTTTATGCAGGCTTTGCAGTTGACGCACCGTTCTGCTTCAAACTGCGGGTGGGTCATGCCGATAATGCCAAAGTCGTGCAAACGTATTTTGGCGCAGTCGTTGGGACAACCCGTTAGCGCAATCTTAAAGTGAAAGTCGTGCGGGTAGACGGCCTTTTCTATACGCTTTGCAAAAGCCGTTGTGTCGTAACAGGCAAAAGGGCAAACCCGCTCGCCTATACACGCCGAAATGTTGCGAGTCCCTGCCGACGGGTAGCCATCGCCGGGGTTGCCGTGATTAATGCCAAGCCCTTCGATTATCGGCTGAATAAGCTTGTTCACCTCTGGCATTTTTTCGTAGGGAATCCCCGGCACTTCAAAGCCCTGGCGTACCGTTAGGTGAACAGTGCCGTTGCCGAAAGTGTCTGCGATGTGCTGTATCGTACGCAAATGTTCCGCTGGAAGATGCCCGCCGGGTATCCTTATTCGCAATGCCGATTTTCCGCGTACTTTTGTAATTCGGTACGCATTCTTTTTTACTTTTTTCGTGTTTAAGTCCATGATGCAACCCCTAATCAGTTAAATGTTTGGTCTGTGCATAATTAAACACAGGCCCGTCAATGCAGACATACACATCGTTTATTCTGCAATGCCCGCATTTGCCAATCCCGCAACACATACGCCGCTCGTGGGAAAGCCAGATGTTTTGTTCGACGAATCCGTATTTTAATAGAGCTTCAATCGAAAAACGCATCATCGCAGGCGGCCCCACGGTAATGGCTTTTGCGGTTTTGCTGTCTTTTACTTGCAGAGCGGGAATGTATTCGGTAACAAGCCCCTGTTTGTACTGGGTGTCGCCGCCGTTATTGTCGGTTGTTAGCGTAACGTTAAAATTTTTCTGCCAGCGTTCAAAGTCAGCCCGGAACAATATATCCTTGGGGCTTTTAAAGCCGGCAATAAGCGTAAAACTTTTAAGCTCTTGCAGATTCTGCGAAAAATACTCGATGACCGAGCGCACGGGGGAAACACCCGTTCCGCCAGCAATGATAACAAGCTCGCTGTTTTTGTAGTCGTCCACCTTAAAGCCGTTGCCGTAAGGGCCGCGCAGAAAAAACACGTCATTGTTTTTGTGCTGGAAAAGTTCCGCTGTAACTTTTCCCACGCGTCGTATCGTTAAGTCAACGGTTTCGGCTTTTTCGTCAATGCCGCTTACAGAAATCGGCGCTTCGCCAACTTGCGGAATTGACACTTCAAAAAACTGCCCCGGAAGGACTTTCCCTTTGAACGACATCTTAAAGGTAAACTCAAGATCGTTGTGCCGCACAATATCTTTTATCTGCGATTTGAACGGCAAGTATTGGTTGTCTGCCATTGCGTTTTCCTCCCTTGTTTTTAAGTTTTCGCGCCGTCAAAGGCGGCACTTACTTTGTTGATAATATTTGAAAAGGAAATGTACTCTGGGCATACGTCATCGCATCTTCCGCAGCCGGTACAAGTAAACCTTCCAAAACGTTTTTTGTGGTGGTATATTTTGTGCAATGTTTTAAAGCGCATACGCTCGCCGTTTTTTTTGCGGAAAGACTCGCCGCCTGCCATGTCGGAAAAACGATCAACCATGCAGGAAGACCACACACGCTTTCTTTCCCCGGCGCGGCTGTTTTCGCTGTAAAACAAATCCTGCATAGACCAGCAAGCGCATGACGGGCAACTGAAGGTACATCTGCCGCAGGCTATGCAACGCCCGTCGTACTCTTCCCACATGGGCAGTGTTGCCGCACTTTCTTCGATTTTTTGCGAAACATTAACCCGCACTTTTGTTTCTGCCGGGAATGGAACGGCAAAGTCTTTTTCGGATTCGCTGTGTTTTGCAAAAACTTGTTTTAAGTCATCGGCATTGCAGGCGACAAAGTATTGATCGCCGTCTTTTTGAACGCAAAGATCGTACTCGTCTGTTTTGTTTGTTCCCATGTCAACGCAAAAACAACTGTCAAAAGCCGTTTTGCATGGCATGAGCACAATGCGCGTGTTTTTGCGTACACGGTCATAAAAATAATCTGGGTCTTTGTTACGCAAAAAAATGTCTTCCAGCCCTTTCAGCGCGTGAATGTCGCAACTTCGCATGAACACAAGGGCTTTTTTGGCTGGCGGCGAAGATTCCGTAACCGCATCCTCTGTAAAATAAAACAGCGTTTGCGATAGTGCGCTAAAGGCTTCTTTCGGCGAGTTGTACGATTTTTCGTCAAACACAACTTCTTCAATAGAACTTACTTTCCCGTAACGCACAATGTCGTTGCCGGAAAAGGCCGCGCCCTCTGGAAAAAGCTTTGGCGCAAAAATCGTGTACTCGTGCGAAAGTTCCGAAAGCGCTTTGTCAAGGGCTTTTGCGGAATATGTGTATCCCATTGTCAGTCTCCTTTACTAGGTCTATCCGAAGCATCAAGCCCCGGCGGGGTTTTAAGTGCCCCATCACTTGTATACAAATTCAAAGTTTTCTTTGAGCGCAAAAAAATCAACATTGCAGCCAAGCGAGCAGTGGTTGCAGGTGGTCTGCATCTGTTTCATTCAGCACTCCTTAATGCGCGTATGCCCATACGCAAAAGATTAAACAATACAACGCCTATGATTATCGTTGTAAGAAAAAGCTGTATGCCGCCGATTTGCCTTACGATTTCGCTCCACTGCTCGAAACCGTTATTCGCAAACCATACAGAAAGGTTGAGGGATGCGACGGCTCCTATCGCCATAGGAAAGGTTAGCCCGGAAAAGCCAGGGTTAAAAGGCACGGCAAAGTATTTTCCCATGTTTGCTACTATGATTGTTACGGTTATTAACAGCGCAATGTAAAACGCGGTGATTACTCCGATGTTGGCATCGGCACCAAACACATTTATAAAACTTGCAAGAGAAAGGCTTACCGGAGCAAGAGCGACACCAGTTGTGTGCAAAAGCGGCGGCGGCAGGGGAACACGCAAAAGTCGTATGACTAGCGATATGATCAAAATCGGGTAAACTGTCAAACCGTAAAAAACCACTATGCGGGAAAGCTCCGGCCCAAGTATGTGCGCCCCGACAACCGTGCAAACCATAATCCCGTTGTATGTTACAAACCACGACGGCACAAATGTTTCTGCCTTGATGCCGCGCAGGACGTTCCGGTAGGTAAACACAAGTATATGGCATACATGAATCCAAAAAGCGGCCAGGAAGATAAACCTTCCAAAGTCAAACCATTGCGTTAGCCACACTCCGTAAATCATGAACATCATGCAGCCTGCCCCGTGGAGACTGCACGGCACGGTTTTTTCATAGTCGGCCTTGAATGCCTTTGGATGAATGATTATTCTGCATAAATACATTACGCCTACTAGTATGCCTAAGCCAATTGTTATATCGCGTACCGCTACAAAGCCCAAGCCGTTCCACGCATTTGAAAGGGTCATTGCCCCCATTGTTGCGGCGACCGCGGCTATGGGCATCCCGGAAAGCTTTGTAAAAAATTTACTCATGTTTTAATTTTCACGCCCCCTTGTTTTGTATACCGTGATAAATATCACGGTTGCGTCAGAAAAAAGTAAAAAATCTACCAGCCTTTACCGGTCTTCGTTAAAATACTCAAGCAAATTGTTCCGGCATGGAATGGTAAAACGGGACTTACGCACAATAATAACGCCAGAATCGCAAAGCAGCTTCACCTGACGCGACACTGTTTCGCGCTGAGAACCGAGAAACTCGGCAAACATGGCGATAGAAAGGTCAAAGTTGATCTCCGTTCCAAGCTCCGTTTCCTTGCCGAAATCTCTGGAAAGCTTCCATAATTTTGCAGCAATCCGGCGATCCCCGCGCAGGTTGGTCGTGGTGTTCTTCATAAGATGATACAACCGCCGGGTTTTCATTGCCATAGACTTGCAAAAAGCCTCAAAAAGAGTCGGGTCTTTGGTAAAGGCTTCGCGCAGCACGATCCTTTTTATAAGAAGAAGTTTTGAGTTACGCAGAGCGCAGGCATTAACCGAGGGCGGCTTTCCGTCGATTGAATCCTCGTTTAACGTCGCGCCGTTTCCGTAAATAAAAATCCCGCGTTTTTCCATAAGTGCGCTTAACTTGTAAAGCGAGACCGTCCCGTCAACTATGCAGTAAAAATGGTCTGTCTTTTCTTTGTCGCGAAAGATATACTCGTTCTTTTTGTAGGTGCGTAAATGAGCGTACTGCAAAAGAATGCCCCCCGCCGCTAGCGAAACACCGGAGAAAATATCAATTGATTTTAACGTATCCATGTTTACGGTCATTGTAATAACTTTGCCATAAGAATCCGGATTTGTCTACAATGAAAAACAGCGATTTGGAGGAAAAGTGAGATTTTTAGAGAGAAAAATTAGCGCAAGAGGCAGGGGCAAGCCGGGTCGGCCACAATGAAGCGCCCGCACCCGGCAGCGGCTTTTCACGTTGATTCCAACCGCCGGCTTTTCGGGCAAGTTTGTGCGCTATCCTACCGCAAAACCACTTCCGTTCTGCCTGTGCCGCCAAGTTCCGGGCGGGAAAAATAAGGAAACGCTGATTAACTCGAAGCTAATCAGCGTTTCCCTCTGCATTTGCTCATTTCATTGCGCAAAATGCGGGTAAGAAGCACTGATTAAATCCTCGATGGGATTTAATCAGTGCTTC
>WRKI01000196.1 GCA_009778155.1 Spirochaetota bacterium | reverse complement strand
TTCTAATCTGTACTTTGTGCCTTTGTGCCTCCGTGCCTTTGTGTGAGTTAAATTGGGAGTAAATTCATAACCTCTGACCTTTCATGCGTTTGTCGTGCCTAAGCGGCCGGCACCAACACAAGCGTCCAGGGTTTGTTTCCCGGCTGGAAGGTTCCCGACAAGTCTCCGCCGGGGGTGTATGTCAGCTTGGTGGCCATGCCGTCTTTGTGGGTAACAAGAAGCCCGTCAAGGCTTAAGGCCAAAAGCGGGTAAATTTTTGCCGCGCCGCCCTTGACGGCAAAAGGCAGGGCATCAAGTTCGCCTTGGATTTCTGCGGGGGTAAAAAGCGGCAGGCTTTCCAGCGATGTTTCCAAGCCGCGCATGAGGGACAGGATCAGGGGGGCGGGCTTTTGCAGTTTGTAGGCCGCGCCTTCCGGCGTTTCGTTTTTTTGATAGCCGCTTTCCATGAGCGACTTGGCCTCACTACCGGAAAGGTTAAAGTTTTTGCGAAAAAAACTGTCGCCAAAATCGGCAAGGCCGGCAAGGAAAACCCCTTTGAAGCGGCTTTCTTCGATTTCGCTGTAGCGGGTGAAGTCTATGCTGGAAAAAACAAAGTCCTCCGGCGACTGGCCGCCGGGGGCGTTCTTGAAGTCCAGCCCGCTAAGTTCCGTTTGCAGGCGGCACAGCCGCAGATAACGCCGCTCGATTTTATCGTAAAAAAAAGCGGCATCGCCATGCCTGCCCGCCGCGACGGCCGCCAGAGCGGACAACACGGAGGGAACCGGCAAGTTGCGGCTTGAGCCGGCACAGTCGCCAAAGAGAATCTTTTCAAAAAACGGCCTTAAAACCTCGGCAGCCCTGGCCTGCGACACCGCGCTATCCGCGCCTGACATAATCTTCCCTTCGCCCCTTCGCCCCTTCGCCCCTTCGCGCGTCTGCCCCCGCCCTGGGGGGTGCCGGTCGAGCAACAAGCTTCCCAACCGGCACCCCCTCGCCACCCGCACATTCGCTCCCTTGCGCCCCGTGCCGGGCCTTTAGGCAAACGCTGATTAACTCGACGCTAATCAGCGTTTGCATAAATCCTCGATGGGATTTATAACTGCTATCTATTCTTCCAGAGTTATCGGATCAAGCACCATTGCCGTGCCGTCCGCCCTGTGGGTGAACAGCCGGCCGTGCTGGATAATCACGTTGGAGTTCGGGTGAACCGCCTCTTCCGAGCGTGCCTCCAAGACAAGGTCTTGGGAGAAACGCGCCAGATAATGGTTGGTTACCGTAAGAACCTCGCCGAAATAGGCTTCGGCGGCCTCGTAGTAGGCCTCGGCCACGGAGTAGTAAGCCTCGGCGACAGCGTCGTAAGCTTCGCCAATCGCGTCGTAGTAGTCCTGCCCGGCGGCCTCGTAGTAAGCTTCGGCAATGGCATAGTAGGCCTCGGCCACCGAGTAGTAAGCCTCGGCAAGAGCCTCCAGCGCGTAAATATCAAGCTCTTCCTCTTCCGTGTCAAAATCGACCATAATGGCGTAGATATAATCGCCGCTCACCCAAATCGAGCTTGACGGGCTGATGTCCTGTTCGGTCTGGTTGATGATGACAAGCTCAATGCGGTCGATCTCGATCAGCCTTACAACGCCGTATTCGTCATAGTCGCCGGCAATGGCAAAAATACTGCCGTTTATCTCGGTAAGAGTGTGCGCAAAAACCGTGTCCAAGGGGGAACGCCTTACAACCTGCCCGGTAAAGGGGTTTACAAGCGCGAGCCTGCCCATGCCAAGGTCGAACCTTTCGATTTCCACCGTTACGACAAGGTAGGGCAAAATATCTTCGAGATCGAGAAGGAGCAAGTCTTCGGCGATGTTTTCAAGCTCGTTCTGCGCCCATTCGTTCATCCCGTTGACGTGCTCTTGCAAAAGCTCGGCAATTTCAAGACGATCTTCCAGATCGCTTTCTTCGTCCAAAAGCTGCTGCGCAAGGTCGGCAAGCTCTTCCTGCTGCTGCGCCAGATCGTCAAGCTGCTGGACAAGCTCCTGCTCCTGCTGAACAAGCTCTTCCAGCTCTTCTTCGATTGCGGCAATCTCTTCCGGCTGTTCCTGCGCCTGTTCCGCAAGACCCTGCTCAAGCTCTTGCTGAAGAAGCTCCAGAGCTTCCAAGTCCAGAATCAAGGCCTCTTCTTGCGCCAAGTCCATAGGCGGCTCGCCGGGAAGCTGCTGCTGGAAGAGCAAAAGCTGCTGCTGAAGATAGTGGATTTGGTCTTGAATCTCGCTAAGCTGCTGGGCGATGCCGTTTGCCGTCTCTTCCAATTGAAGCTGTTCTTCGGCAATCGCTTCCAGTTCGTCGGCAATCGCTTCCAGTTCGTCGGCAATAGCTTCCATTTCGGCCAAAATCTGCTCTTCGGCCTCGGCCGCCTCGCGCTCGATAAGGTCTACCATGTCTTGGCGAAGCTCGATGCCCATGTCGTCCCGGTCGCGAAGCTCGTCCATAACCTGATCGTTGGCCACGGCCATAGCATCAACCATTACCTCGCCGGCCAGCGCGGTAATCAGCGGGATGACCATGAGGGTTTGCCCCGGCCACTCGCTAAAATGCACGGAAAGCCCCGCCCTTTCGCTGTCGAGGTTTTCCAAGACAAGCGCCCTGTAGGTTTCCGTAAAGTGCTCCCAGTTGCCCCGGAAAACCGCGTTGTAAATCGTGATGAATTCGGCCAAAAGAAGCGCGTCGCTTTCGCTGTAGCCGTAGGCCGCCTGCAAGTAACCCTGAATGATCACGCGCAGGTTGCGTATGTGGTTTACAAGCGCGTCCGAGCCAACCCCGAAAACGTCGGCGTTGAGCCTGCCGGCCTCCGGCGGGGAGATGGCGTTGACGATGAAATAGCGGTTAAGCTCGCCGGCCACAGTCGCGCCGCCGGCAATGACCTGCCCAAGCCCGACACCGATTTGGCGGATTTCCTCCAGCGTGTTAAAAACCGCGTGAGGCCCCTCCGAACTGACAAATGTTACAGGAGCCTGGCCTCTTTCAAGCTCCTCCCGATCGACTACCTGGGCATGACCCGATGTGATAATCCCCGCCATCGCAAGGATTACAAACACGCCCCGGTATTTTTTGACAAAGGTTTTTGAATTACTCATGGCAACCGTCCCTCTTTCTTTTTTTTCGTTTTTTATGGCAACACCAACCGGTGTTTCAAAATCTCCAATAAACGATGCTTTCGATGCTTGAACAACGAAAGCTCCGTCTAGCCACCTCTATTCTTTTTTCGGCCTCCCTTCCAGTTTCCTTCGGCCGCTTTGTAATTATACACCGGTTTTATGATTTTTAACAACTTCGCGCTGGGCGATATGTGGGCAAGAATGTCGTCCATGCTTTTGTAAGCCATAGGGCTTTCGTCCAGCGTTTTCCTGTTTACCGATGTCGAGTATATGCCCGTCATGGCGCTTTTGAAATCTTCCATTGACAGGCTTTCAAAGGCCTTCGTCCTGCTCATAAGCCTGCCGGCTCCGTGGGGGGCGGAAAAGTTCCAGTCCCGGTTGCCAAGGCCTTCGCACACGATGCTGCCGTCCCGCATATTGATCGGGATGATGAGTTTTTCGCCCAGTTTGGCCGAAACCGCCCCCTTGCGCAAAATCATGCTTTCGGTGTCGATGTAGTTATGTATGGTAGAAAACTGCTCGGAAACCGCGCCGGGGGGGATTGCCAGCGTGTCCAAGATTACCTGCATCATAGCTTTGCGGTTGACAAGGGCAAAGTTTTGAATGATTTTCATGTCGTTGACATAGTCGTCAAAAAGCTGGCCGCTCGCGCAGGCCAAGTCTTTGGGAACGCTCTCTTTTTCGCTTGCGCTCAAGCGGTTCCAAGCCTCGTTTTGGTAGTATTCCGCAATCTGCTTGCCTATGTTGCGGCTGCCGGAGTGGATTACAAGGTAAAGGTTCCCTTCGTCGTCTCTGTTTGCTTCTATAAAGTGGTTGCCGCCGCCCAGTGTGCCTATGCTTTTTCTTGCCCGGTTTGTGTCGGCGGTCTTGCAGCGGATTTTTTCAAAGGGTATTTGCCGGACAAACTCGTGCTCTGAGTCCCTTATGCCGACCCCGGCGGGAACCAGCGCGTGGATTGTTTTGTCAAGAAGGGCGGGGTCGAAGTTGTCGCCGCAAGGCTCGCCTTTTTTGATGACCACGGTTTCCATGCCGCAGCCTATGTCAACGCCGACCATGTTCGGGGGGATTCTGTCGGCGACGGTCATGGTTGTGCCTATGGTGCAGCCTGCTCCGGCGTGGACATCCGGCATAAGGCGTATGGAACTGCCTTTTGCAAAGGGCATATTGCAGAGGTTTTCTATTTGTTCGCGGGACTTTTCGTCCAACAGGTCGGTAAAAACCTTTGCCCTGTTGTATTTCCCGGAAATTTCCAACATTGGTAACATGGTATCACGCCTTGCGGAAAAATTCAAGAGCTTTGCCCGGACTTTGCCGGAGAAGACCGCACACAAAGGCATGAACCTCGGAAATATCTCACACAAAGGCACAAAGACACGAAGGCACAAAGGGGAAGAGGAGGATTGGGCGGAGCTGTGATAAGGCCGCGTCTTTTTCTGGTCTCTTTTATAGAAGAGAAATAGAGAGCAAAGAGATGATGACGCAGCGTTTTTCTAAACTGTGCTTTCGTGCCGCGAACCACAGGTTCGATGTGCCTTCGTGCCTTTGTGTGAGGTTTTCGGGAGTTATGCCGGGGGACGAAAAAAAAGACGATGCGCCTGGACGTTTGGCCGGAAGGCCGTTTGCGCACCGTCTTAACAAGGAGATATCCTCTCTCTACATATTTAGTATCGGGCTTTAAACCGGCGACTTTAGCGTTTTTTTTCGATTATTAAACTTTGTGCCAGCGAGAATAACTGGCCGGCCAGCTTGACAACCGGTGAAAAATGCCGATAGTATTAAGAGTGGGTTGAATTCGCGCTTTAAAGAGATTAAAGGGATGTTGCACAAAAAGGAGACAAAATGAAAATTCGCACTAAACTTCTCGGGGGCTTCGCCATCGTCGTCGTTATCGTTGTTTTTCTAGGTTTTTTGGGAATGCACATAAACCGCACCTTCGACACTTTGTCTATAGAGACCGTCCACCTGTCGGAAACAAGGACAAGCATCTCGTCAATTCTGAACACTCACTATATCTGGCGGCACGGCCTGCTTCAGGCGGTTTATGCCTGCCAGCCCTTTACCGGCTCCCTCGACCCCAGAACCTGCTCGCTTGGCGCATGGCTGGCAGGCCCCGAAGCGCAGGCCCTTGACGACCCAATCTTTCTCTCTCTCTTAAACGACATTCACCCGCCCCACGACCTTATCCACTGGGAGGCCGAAGTAATAGTCAACCTTCTTGCCGACGGCGAGCAGGAAGAGGCCGAAAGGGTTTTGCAAGAGCTGGTTTTGCCGCACACTCTGCAAGTAATCGATATTTTGGTAAGGATGCAAGACCGTTATGGCGAGCTTCTTTACAACAAAATGGAAGAAACCCAGCAAACAAGCGAGATGTTCCAAATCGTGCTTATTGTCGCAATGCTCATCGCATTGGCTATTGGCATTGCGACGGCACTGGGTATCACGTCTAACATTATTAAGCCGATTGTCAGCGTGGCCGGCGCGATAAAAATCGTGGCAAAGGGCGATCTTACAAAGAGCGTCAGCGTAAACTCCAAGGACGAAATGGGAGACCTTGCCGGCGACTTTAACTTTTCCACGGAAAAAACCAAGGAGCTTATCACCGGCATAAAAAAACAGGCGGACGAGCTTTCCCGCATTGGCGCGAATCTGGACAGAGACATGACGGAAACGGCCGCGGCGGTTAACGAAATTGCCGCCAATACCCAAAGCATAAAAAGCAGGGTGATAAACCAAAGCGCAAGCGTTACCCAGACTAACGCCGTAATGGAACAGATTGCCACGAACATCAACAAGCTGAACAATCATGTGGAAAAGCAGACGGACAGCGTGGCGCGTTCTTCCTCGGCGGTGGAAGAGATGATTTCCAACATCCAATCGGTTACCAAGACTCTTGTGCAAAACAGCGAGAACATAAACGCGCTTACCGCCGCATCCGAGCTGGGAAGGCACGGCCTTCAAGAAGTTGTCCAGAACATTCAGGAGATTGCAAAAGATTCCGAGGGGCTTTTGGAGATCAACGCGGCTATGGAAAATGTCTCCAGTCAGACGAATCTTCTTTCTATGAACGCGGCGATACAGGCGGCGCACGCCGGCGAGGCTGGCAAGGGTTTCGCCGTGGTCGCCGGGGAAATTCGCAAGCTGGCGGAAAGTTCCACAAAGCAGTCCAAAACGACAAGCGACGTGCTTAAAAAGATAAAAAGCTCTATCGACAAAATTACGCTTTCCACGAAAAACGTGCTTGAAAAGTTCGAGGCGATAGACCACGGGGTTAAAACCGTGGCGGAGCAGGGGGAAAATATTCGCAACGCTATGGAAGAGCAGGGGCACGGCAGCAAGCAGATTCTCGATTCCATAAGCTACCTTAATGACGCTACCCAAATGGTAAAGGACGGGACCCGCGAAATGCTGGAAGGCGCAAAAGAAGTTATTAAAGAAACGGGGAATCTGGAAAAAATTACGGTTGAAATTACCGGGGGCATGAACGAGATGGCTCAGGGGACTAACCAGATAAACTCCGCCGTGCACAACGTCAACGGGCTTAGTTCCGAAAACAAGGAAAACATCAGTTCCTTGATCAAGGAAATAACGCGTTTCAAGGTTCAGTAGCGGCGGGGCGGCCGGGCGGAGGCAAGGGTGAAAATTAGCGAGTTTAAGCTGGAAACCTATTTCGGCAAACACGAGTTCACCGCGCCGCACTTGCTTTGCTGTTCGGACTGCGAATCGATGTCTATCGAGGAGCTTCTTTCGTTTGAGCCGGGGTCGAAGGCGGCCTTTCTGGAAAGCCGGCTCGGTTACAGCGAGTCCTCCGGCGACCCCGCCCTGCTAGCGGAAATTGCCAAAACATACGAGCGGGTGGACGAGCGGGGGGTGCTGGAGTTTGCCGGCGCACAGGAAGCGATTTTTGTTTTTTTTAACACGGTATTGGAAAAAGGCGATCATGTTATCTGTATGTTTCCCGCCTACCAGTCAACTTACGAGCTTTGCAGGGCGATTGGCGCGGAGGTCTCTTACTGGGAGCTACAGCCGGCCGGGGGTTCCGGCGGGGGCTGGTCGATAGACACTGACCGCCTGGCCGCTCTTGTAAAGCCTAACACGAAGGTTATCGCGGTGTGCTCGCCGAACAACCCCACGGGTTTTTGCCTGTCGGCGGAGCAAAGTGCCGAGATTGCCCGCATTGCGGAAAAACACGGCCTTATCGTTTTTTCCGACGAGGTTTACCGGGGTCTGGCCGAGGCAGAGCCGCCTTCTTTTGCCGATATTTACGAAAATGCTTTTTCCCTTAACGTCATGTCAAAGTCTTACGGGTTGGCCGGCCTGCGGGTGGGCTGGCTGGCTTGCCAAAACAGGGGGCTTTTGCAGAAGATGTTGGGCTTAAAATACTACACGACAATTTGCAGTGCGGTTCCCTCGCAAAAGCTGGCCGCCGTTGCGGTGCGGCACAGGGAAAAAATCTTCGCGCGCAACCGTGCGATTATTGCCGGCAACTTGCTCTACGCCGATGGTTTTTTCCAAAGGTACGCCGGGGTGTTGCAAAACAACAGGCCTATGTCCGGCCCTATCGCCTTTCACAGGCTGAACCTGCCGGGCTTGAGCGCGTCGGCTTTTTGCGACGCGCTTGTAAAAAAGAAGGGTGTTCTGCTTGCGCCCGGCTCGCTGTTCGACATGGACGACGGCTATTTTAGAATGGGCTACGGCCGCAAAAACTTTACCGAGGCCTTGGACTTGCTGGACGAGTATCTTGCGGAGAGGTAAGGGTGGTTTTTTTTCGATAAAATGGCCGGCCGGCGATTTTTTTTTCCCAAAAAGCGAAAAAACCTCTTGACATTTTTTCATTTTTGCGTTAATATGAAACCATGAGGGGTGTCAAGGTGCTCTGCAATATGATTTCTCGGTATTTGCCCAGCCGGGCGGCTAGCTGGAAAGCTAAGTGTTGGCCGGATAATGGTTTATACCCCCCCC
>WRKI01000195.1 GCA_009778155.1 Spirochaetota bacterium | reverse complement strand
GGGGGGGGTAAAACCACGGATCAGGGGCTGTGCAGGCGACGTGGTGTCTATTTTTGTGCACAGTTTTTGAGCGTAGAGCATGGTTTCCCCCTTTTGCCGGTTTTTTGCTTGCCCGGCGGTTTTTTCTGGCTCCAAGGCCAAAAAGAGCTTATTATACACTAATATAGCTTTTTTATCTGGAAATGTCAAGCCGCATTCACAGCAACGGGGGCGGTTTTTTCAACATTTTTAGAAAAACTGTCAAAAAAGGCTTCCTGCCCGAAAAATCTAGGGGGGCGGCTTGTCCAAAGGCAAGGGTTATATGTCCACTATTTTGAAGTCATCTACAAAATAGCGGCTTTCAGGCTGTTTTTTGAAAAATACAGACATAGCTCTTTCACGATCAATCGGAAGAAACACTCGCCAGCTTTCTTTATCGACCACATCCGCAACGCCGTTTCCTCTTTTTATCCGCGCCAAAGCCTGTATGAATACCTTGATCCATATCTCTTGGCGAAAGCCCGCTTTTTCTTCATCAAAAGCGTCAAATATCTTTTTCAGAGCCAAATCGCCATAAGAAAAACCGTCTCTTTCGCAGCTTTCATAAATGCATCGCCTAAGCTTGTCCTTCACTGCCGCAGTACTCCTCCATAAGAAGATTTAATTCGTCCAACGACAGCGGCGACTGCGCTTCAAGTTTCACGTCAGAGGACAACCCTTCCGGCACCATCTCTTCCAGCTCGAATTCTATCTCTCCCCTGCGTTTTTCTATGCACTTCGGCTCCACCTTAAAAGCGCGGGCAATTTCCTCGTCCGGCTTGTCTTCCCATAATATGAATCTTTCAGTGGGGATAAGCAGGCTGGCCGCGAAATAATCGGCTATTTCCTCGTCAACGGCTTCGGGGCTGCCGGCGTTTTCTATTTTCCATGCCCCACCCTGCCTGGCCACGGCTTGCAGACCGTCGTCGTTTTTGTCTCTTACAAGCAGGTGGAATAACTCGTGCGCTATGGAAAAACGCTCCTTTTCTTTGCTTTTTTCATTGTTGACATAGATCATTTCTGCAATCAAATGGGCGTGTTTCCCAAAAACCTCGCTTGACGGAACCCGCCGGATGCCGTCAATGCCGCAGTTTTTGGCAATGGCGACAATGTCAACGGAAGGGTCTTCCAAGTAATTTACGGAATCATCCTGTGGAAGCAGGTTGTCCACTAGATTTTTGATCGGTAAAAAAACCGCGCGAAGGTTGCTTGTAGTCGCCAAGTTATATTCCTTTTCCATAGGTTAAATGTAATACATTTTGCCAGCATTAGCAAGCCCCGGCAGGCTGGTTCGCTAGTCGGCCGGGCGGGCGATGGCCAGCGTCCACACGCTCAAAGAGACAGGATCGAGCCAAGTTTCCAGAACAAAGAAGTTTGCCAAAACGCCCCTGCTTTCGAGAGTGTGGACAGTGGTGATAATCGAGTTGACTTCTTCCTGCCTGGCCGTTGTTATTGTCAAAATTTGGGAAACAATCGAGGCAATCGCCGCGTTGACCGAGCTGGCATAAGTGTCGCCCACCCGCAACCGCCGGCCGGCGTGCCCCACCCCGACAAGATAGCCGCTTATCACAGGCGGCATCGTTGTCCAGCTGGGACTGCCGTCCGGGTTTCTGGCAGTTGAAAAACTCACAGGCGCGGGCAAAGAGGCGGGGTAGGAAAAACGAATACCCGTCGTGCCACCCGCCCGCAGAACATCCCGGTCGGGATCGTGGTCAAGCCTTTCCATAAAAGGCTCCAGATTTTTATCGTAAGTTATTGTGTATTCCGACACGTTTTCAAAATTGAAAATGCCGGTGCCGATCACCTGCCTGCTGGAAAAACTCGCTTCCACACGGTGAAACATCGAGGCGTTCCGCGCGGCGTGCTGGCGGGCGTTGTTGATTGCCGTCTCTTCACTAAGCTGAGGGCCGGACACGCCTACTATGGTTAACCCCCCCGCGCCGGGCATTGTAACCCAAAAATCGCCGCCAATGTCGGGCGCGGGCGGGGCAACGGGCAAAACCGCCCCGCCGCCAGTGCTGGCACAGCCCAACATCAAGACCGCCGCTAAAAGCGCGGCCGGCAGAATCTTTTTCACCATAAAACCCTCGCTCTTAACGCCGCAGGCTTGCAAAGGGCAAGACCGGGAAAACTGCCCCCCAGCCCCTTGCCCTCTCGCATCAGTTAATTGTCCACCGTTTGCACCGGGACACCGGCGTTCCGCTGGGCAAAGGCTTCTTGCATTCTCGCTTCCGCATCGAAGGAGGCCATTGCAGGGACGGCAAGCCTGGCCTGCACCTGAGCTTGGTTTATCGCCTGGGTAGCGGTCGCCCGGTCAAGCACCCCGACCGACCAGACTGTTCCGTCCGGCATGGTTTCTATGACTGCCATTCTGGTACCAGAGACATCGGCATGGGTAAGCGTTACCGAGATGCTTTCCGAAAAGGCCAGCGTGTCGCCGGTAAGCTCGTTGGCTCCGAAGTAGTCGCGAATCATCCCCTGCACGACCGAGTCCATCGTCTGGGCTATGGCCACACGCGCCCTGTTTGCAGACATGGTCATGGACTGGTGCGTGGTTTGGAGCCTTGCGACCCCGATTCCGACAAGCACGTCTTCCGGCAAGGCGGCCATGAAGCTCTGCACCGAGGCGGGCATTCCGGATACGACTACCGGCGGCTGTTCAGGCGGCGGCGTGCCCCCGCAAGCGGCCAGGACAAAAATCAGGCTTGCTGCAAATGCAGCGATAACGGTTTTCTTCATACAAACTCCTTTTTTGCAGTCTTTCCTGCAAAAAGACACATAATAGGCCGCCCATACGGGCAGCCTTAATTCAAAACGAGCAAAAGCCGGCGGCCAAGTCCAGCCCCGTCTTTTACGCAGTTTTTGTTCTTTTGGGATATGGCCAAAAATCAGCGCATAGTATAGAACACTCTAGCTATTTTTATAAAAAATGTCAAGGCGGCGAATTGCCGCTGTCTTGCGATTTTTTTTGGATTTATGCTAACATAAGGCAAGTCCAGAAATTTTGCCATAGGAGGTTGCCATGATTATCTGTTGCGGGGAGGCCTTGATCGACATGATTCCTGCGCCGGTTGACGGCCGGGGAGACGGTTTTTTGCCCCTGCCGGGGGGCAGCCCCTACAATACCGCCATTGCCATAGGCAGGCTTGGGGTGCCGGTTAAGTTTCTTGGGCGGCTTTCGACGGATTTTTTTGGCGAACTGCTTGTAAAGCGTCTACGGAAAAACCGCGTGGGGGATGATTTGATTGTCCGGTGCGGGCAAAAATCCACGCTGGCCTTTGTCAAGCTGCAAAGGGGCAGGGAACCCCAGTATGTTTTTTACACGGAATCCAGCGCGGATCGCTCCCTTACGGCGCAAGACTTGCCGCGCAAACTGCCGGGCGACACCAACTGCATACTCTTCGGGTCGATTTCCATGACGATGGAGCCGGTGGCCACCGCCATTGAAACGCTGATTTCTAGGGAGGGTGCGGGGCAAGGTTCGCGTGCGCCAGTTGTTTCGTTAGACCCGAATATTCGCCCCTTTATGATTGCAAACAAGGCGGCTTACAAAAAGCGTTTTGAAAAATGGGTTGCGGCCTCTACCATTGTCAAAATTTCCGAGGCAGATTTTGGTTTTATTTACCCCAAGCTGGAGCCGGGAAAGGCCCTGCAAAAGATAATCGGCATGGGGGCGCGGCTTGCGATAAATACCAAAGGCGGCCGGGGTGCGGAGGCCTTGTTGCGGCGCGACGATGGGACTGCAATCAAAGCCGCAGTGCCCGGCATAAAAGTTCCGCTTGCGGACACGATCGGGGCGGGGGATACTTTCCACGGGGCTTTTCTTGCATGGCTGGAGTTAAAAAGCAAAATGTCCCAGGCGGCCCTTGCCGGTTTAACCGAGGGGGAACTTTGCGAAGCGTTGTTTTTTGCCAACAAAGCCGCTTCGATTGTCTGCTCCCGCAGCGGCGCGGAACCGCCTAGCCGGCGGGAACTCAAGCTGTGAAGAAGACGCGGCCTTATCACAAATTAAACGCAGGCCGTGCCGCCGGCTTGACTTTTTCTCCATAATATGCGTCAATTAGATATTATGAAAAGGATTGTGAAAAAACAAGGGCTGGTTTTGCTGGCCTTCGTGATGCTTACCGCCACCGGCGCAAGCAGAATCGTAAACAACATGACCGCCGATTACGGGGCGGGCAGACAGGCGCAGAACGAGCCGGCGCAAGTACCCTTGCCGGGCGGCGTTTCCATGATTTTTGTGGAACGCACCGACGGAACCGACGGCGGCTTTCAGCGCATGGTAACCTCCATGCAGGCCAACGGGCTTCACTTTTATCAAACACCCGCCGCTCCCCAAGGCCTAATCGCCCATGACGACGTGGTACTGTTAAAAATCAACGCCCAGTGGGACCAGCGCGGCGGCACAAACACCGACCTAATCCGCGCCGTAATACAGGCCGTCGTCGATCACCCCGCAGGCTTTACCGGCGAAGTCATCGTGGCAGACAACGGCCAGGGCATAGGCAGCCTCAACTGGTCAAACGCAAACTCCGCCAACAGGGATCAGTCCACCTTGGACGTGATCCGCCACTTCCAAGCCGGCGGCCACAGAGTAACAGGCGTGCTCTGGGACACCTTTACCGGCGTCCGCGTGAACGAATTCTCCGCAGGCGATATGCGGGACGGCTTTGTCGTGGAAAACAACATACGCAGCAGCGGCCTTGAAATCTCCTACCCCAAGTTTACCACCGAGTTCGGAACAATGGTCAGCTTTAGAGAAGGCATTTGGAACCCCGCCGCCGGCAGCTACCAGCGGGAAAGACTCAAAGTTATCAATATGCCCGTCTTAAAAGCCCACTGGACATTCCAAGTAACCGGCGCGGTAAAAAACTACATGGGCGTTCCATCCAACGCACTCTCCAGCAGACGGCCGCATAACAGCGTCGGGACAGGCGGCATGGGCACACTCATGGCCGAAACGCGAGTTCCCGCCCTCAACATTATGGACATGATCTGGATAGGCCCCGACCAAGGCCCCCGCTTGAACTATGCCGACGCGCTCCAGCTAAACCTGATAGCCGCCTCGGTAGACCCGGTTGCCCTTGACGTTTGGGCGACACGAAACGTCCTTATGCCGGAAGCGGCAAACAGACGCACTGTCGCGTGGGCGGCTCCCATGAACCCGACAGGAACAGCGCCGGGAACCTTCGGTTTTTGGCTGCGCCTGTCCATGAACGAGCTTTTGCACGCCGGCGTGCCGGTAACGATGGACGAAGCGCAAATGCTCGTCATCGACAACTCATAGAAAAAAGTTTTTTTTGGGGGAGGGGGGAAGAAGGGAGAAGGGCAGGGGTGAATCGGAGCGAGGCGTTTTTAACCACGAAAAACCGAACACACCCCGTGCCTTTGTTCCGTTTTTTTAAGATTTATCCGCCGGCCTTGGCGGAACCGTAACCGAATGCGGGGCGGAATGCAGGGAAAAATTTTCGACAGACAGCGTTATTCGATACATGACGGGCCGGGCATAAGAACGCTCATTTTTCTAAAAGGCTGCCCGCTAAATTGCGCGTGGTGCTGCAACCCGGAGTCAATCTCCGCAAACAACGAAATCATGCTACTTTCGCAAGAGTGCGCCGGGACGGACAAGTGCGGCCAGTGCCTCAAGGCCTGCAAGCGCGGGGCCGTTTACGTTGCACATAACGCCGCCGGCATAAACAGGGAAGCCTGCGACGGTTGCGGCGACTGCGCCCGTGCCTGCCCCGGCAGCGCGATGCGAAACACGGAGCAGACCGCCGCAGTCGAAGAGCTTGCCGACTACGCCATGAAGGATGCCGTTTTTTACAAACAAAGCGGCGGCGGGGTAACCCTCTCCGGCGGCGAGCCTTTACTGCAAGATGTTTTTTGCACGGAACTGTTACGCGCATTCAAACAGAAGGGGCTTAACACGGCGGTTGAAACCAGCGCGTTCTGCGGCCGCGACGAGCTTTTAGCCGCCGCTCCCTTTGCAGACCTGTTTATCGTTGACATAAAACACATGGACAGCGGCCAGCACGAAAAATATACCGGGGTCGGCAACGAGCGAATTTTGCAGAACATAAAAAAGCTTGCGGAGGTCAACGCCAAGGTGGAAATCCGCGTTCCCTTAATCCCTGGCATAAACGACTCACCCGAAAACCTAAAACTTACCGGCGAGTTTGCAAAACACGAGCTTGGCTTGAACCGCATAACCCTGCTGCCCTACCACCGCCTTGGGCAGACAAAATACGAACAGCTTGGCAAAGAGTACCCGCTGGCGCGGATACAGCCGGCCGCCCCCCAAGAGGAGCGCGAATACATGGAAAGCCGCCGGCAAGTTTTTTCCGCCCTGGGTGTATCGGCGGTATATTGACAAATGAACTCTGTAAAAAGAGGTAACGGATGAATAACGGCATATTGTACAATGAACGCTTAGAGAATGATGCCGGGCAAACCGCAGTATCGCCCGCCGGCATTAAAACCGTGTGGATACCCGCCGGGGCCTTCACAATGGGCAGCCCGGCGGATGAAATTGGCAGGTGGGACGACAGGGAAAGCCCCCAGCGGCAGATAACGATAAGCGGCGGTTTTTGGATGAGCGTTTACCCCGTAACGCAGGAAGAGTGGGAGCGGGTAATGGGGGGCAACCCCAGCCGCTTTAGCGGCGGCTTCTTGGCAAAGCTTGCTGCCGGGGAAACGCAGGGGCGGCGACCGGTGGAGTATGTAAGCTGGTATGACGCGCTGGTGTTTGCCAACAGGTTAAGCATAATGGAAGGTTTAAGCCCCGTTTACAGTGTAAAAGGCGGCACCGATCCCGATGCCTGGGGCCGCGTGCCGAAGGGCGGCACTTTTCTCCGCAACGACGCTGTATGGGATGCGGCGCAGGTAGTCCCCGGCTCAAACGGGTGGAGGTTGCCGACCGAGGCGCAATGGGAGTACGCCGCCCGCGCAGGGACGACGACAGCCTTTAGCAACGGCACGCAAGACTGGAACGACGCGGCCTCCCTCGACGGCATTGGCTGGTTTTACTTCAACGGCGGGGCGATGACGCACGCGGTTGGCTTGAAGCAGCCCAACGGGTGGGGTCTTTACGACGTGCACGGGAACGTTTGGGAATGGGTGTGGGACTGGTTCGCTGAGTACCCAGTCCAAGCGCAGGCCGACCCGGCAGGCGCGTCTTCGGGGTCTGTCCGCGTCATTCGCGGCGGCAGTTGGTACGGCTCCGCACGGCTTGCCCGCTCGGCGAACCGGTTCATTGTAAACCCCTTCCTGCGGATCGACAACCTGGGCTTGCGCCTTGTGCGGCCATAGTTTCACGGCTCCGGCCATGCAAGCGGGCCGCCCGGCAGTGCCGCTCTAAAGAAACTTCCCACGGGACCTTCTGCTGCCGAAGGCTTTCAAAAAGCCCGGCCAGTGCCATTTACGCCGGCCGTCGGCTTCTTCCGTTGCTTGCGCGGAAGACTCCCCTGCCGGTGCTTGGGGCTGTAGTTTGCCGGAGACAAGCCTTGCGTAGAAGACCGCGACGGATGTCATCGCCGTAATCTCGATTATAATGCCCATTGTGTTTACAAGATACACCTGATGCACAAGCATCGCGCTGGAATACATGAGCTGGCCTATGCGCACAAGGTGTATGCCGGGCAGGTAGGTTCCGATTATGAAAACAAGGCTTGTGCCCAAAACGACAAAGTCCCACCAGCGCGTCCAGTTGAAAAACATCGCGATAATCCCGGCGGCCAGGGCGACATACAGAAAAATCCGCCCGCCAATTTTTGCGCGCGGGCTTTTTTTCCGGTCGAGAAAAAGGAAGACGCTGCTACGGAACGCGCCGAAGCCGGCAAAGACAATCCCCAAGAGGTTGCCCAGGGCTATGAACATGAACATCCAACAGGTGTTGCTTATGATGTGTGTCAGCGTTCAGTAGAAATGAGCCCTTTATTTCTCTGTTTCGCAGGGTAATTAGGGCTATTCATCAAACATCGTGGGTATTTCTTTGACCGCAAGC
>WRKI01000194.1 GCA_009778155.1 Spirochaetota bacterium | reverse complement strand
CCCCCCCCGTGAGAACTGTAGAAACATAAGAAATTGCACAGCAAAAACAAAATTCTCGATAAATTCCGCGAGGGAAAAGCCTTGCGCGGCAAGCCGTCCGCGTTATGGACGGGCGGGCTGGACAAAGGGCTTTTACGGGCGTGGTGAGGCGCAATGGCTGTTTTTTGGAAAAAAGGAAAAAAATCGTAAAAATCGATCTACAACGACATTATTTGTCGTTGTAGTCAGTTTAGAATGAAATCTATGAAAGGAAACATTCGATGATTTTAATTTTGGGATCGAAAACGCGGGCTTGTGCCTGTGTAAAATTTTTTGTAGAGTGAAGAGGAGAAAAGAACTATGGCTTGGTACATAAGGGAAGACGACTTTTTAAATCGTCACCGTTATCTTTCACACAGGGATTTAGATTTTCTTGCTAATTTGACTGGTGGGATGGCGGGTGATTATAAAAATATCTGGACAAATGATGTAGACTCGGCAATGGAGTTTTCTAGTAAACAGGAGGCAGAGGACTTTATTAAGGGCTGCAAAATCAAAGGTTGGGCAAGTTCCCGGTAGTACTAGTCAGACTATGTTGGGACTAGAAAGGTGCAGGGTTTATTTCAATAAACCCTGCACCTTACGCGCTGGCAGACTTTTAAAAAGCCTGCCAGCTTAAACCTAGCGAAGAGCCGAAAGCTATGATCGCGAAAGAAATGCGTAGGCATTGGACTTGTTCGAGAACCCGTCGTGTGAGCTTTTTGAGAAATATGCGCCGTCGCCCTGCTAACCAGCTGTTTTACCCCTTGACTTTTCGCAGTGTTTTGTTTACGCTTTTTTACGGGCAGGGGAATATGTTAAAATTTGAGTGGGACACGGAAAAAGAGCTGGAAAACTTTGAAGTGCACGGTATCCGCTTTGAAACGGCCACGCGGGCATTTTATGACTATTTCCGTATGGAGCGTCATGATGATGACTCCAGCGATGTTGAAGAACGCTGGCAGACGATGGGCTTTTTCAACGATGTCCTTTTCGTAGTTTATACGGAACGCGGGGACACTGTCCGCATAATATCGGCTCGCATCGCGGAGCCTTTTGAACGGAGGATATATCATGGCAATAGTGAGATACACGGCTGGCAGAGAGTTAACCCCTGAAAAAGAAGCGGAGATGAAGGCGGAGATTGAAGCCGCCGCCCGCCGGCCTTACACTTACGATCCCGACTCGCCGCTGCTTACGGAAAAACAGCTTGCCGAGTTTCGCCCGGTGAACTTTGCCAGCATGGAGGAGAGGGCGCAGGCGATGGAACAAGCCGGGATTGCCGTTCGCGACAACGCCGCCCGGCAGGCCGTCCCGCTGTGAGCCGGCAGGCGCTTTTCTCTCTCTTCTTAAATAAATTTGCCAAACCGCGCTAGCCCCCAATTTCGCGCGCCGAAATTCAAACCGCAAAATACACGAAAAGACCGTTCATGCGTTTATCGCGACCTCGGCAGCGCGGGCGATGTCTTGGGACATAGCGGCAAGGTTGTCCATATCTTGACGCAGACTGCCCAAAAGGGAACGCATTTCGCCGTAGTCGTCTTTTACGGTGGCGCTGCTTTCTTTGAGCATATTAAGCGAGCCGGTTATGTCGGAACTTTCGGCGGAAATTTTTCCCAAGGTGTCGATAAGATCAGTAACCGTGGCGGCGAAACCGTTGATCTCTTTTGAGACGTCTTTTATAAGATCGCCAGTGTCGCCCGTGCGCTTTGCGGTCGCGGCAATGCCGCCGATTATGTCCGAAAGCGTTTGGGAAATATTGCGGGAATTTTCGGCCGTGCTTTCCGAAAGACGGCGAATTTCATCGGCGACAACAGCAAAACCCCTGCCGGCATCGCCGGCGTGGGCGGATTCAATAGCGGCGTTCATGGCAAGCAGCTTCGTGTTCGCCGCGATAACGCTTATGATTTTTATCGCCTGCACAATGCCGTCCACGGACTTGGAAACATCGTCAACAGCCTGCGCCGTCTCCAGCATGGAGCACTGGCCTTTTGCGGTTTTTTCGATCAAGCCCGTTATCGTCGACTGCTCTTTTACGGAAATTTCGGATACGCTTTTGATAGAGCTCACGATTTTTTCCGTAACAGATGCGGCATCGCCCACAGCTTCAAACTCGGAGCTTATGCTGCTGTTAAGTTTTTCGACAAAAGCGCTGAGCGTTTCAATCCCGCTTATAGCGCGGCTTATGTTTGTGTTAAAATGCTCGTTGATTTCCTTTATCGCCTTTTTTTCGCTGTTAAGAAGAGCCAAGTTGTAGTGGGCGCAGTTGCCGGGCTTGTTGAGCTTGTTGAAAATAGCAGTCGCCATTTTTTCGCAGCTTCCGTAGCCGCAGGCCGTACAGTCGTAGATGTCCGCCTTGCTTGTCTTTTTAAGCCCCTTGTAAATTTCGTCAAGCTCTCTGTCCCCGGGTCTTTTAAGCGCGAAATTCCCTGAAAGGTCGCGGTAGTCGCGGCTGTAAAGACCCGGCTTCCAGTAACGCTCAAGCGACTTATTGTACTTCGCGTACAACCTTTGCCGCGACTTGGGATTAAGCCCGGCCTCCAGCCGCTGCGATCTTTCGCGCACGGGACTTTCAAGCTCGTCCAGCGTTTTTTCGCTGTTCCCCGTGCCAGGCCCGCCAATGCAGCCCAATTCGCAATTAAGACAGTCGATCAACACCGGCAGCTTGACGCCGGGCTTGTTCAAATCCTTGGCGACACCTTCCAAGTAATGATACACGCTGTGAATACCTTCGATTTTGCGGCTGGCCCTCTTTATGCCGGGAGCAAAACGCTCGGCGGTTTCCAAAAGCCCGCCAGATACCGGAAACAGAACGGCGCGCTCGGCTTTAGGCCCATCGTATTCCAAGGCCGGGAAATTTTCCAAGCGGATTTTTTTCACTTCCAGCATATTTTTAAGAGCGAGCATCGTAACATTGTAGTCGCAGCCGGCAGTTTCTTCAAATTCCCTTTTTTTCGCAAGGCAGGGTGAAATTGCCAGCACCTTGCTGCCTGAGTATTCGGGGTAATACTCCTTTATCATTTTTACCGTGTGCAGCATGGGACTGTGCGCCGGGGCCAAAAACGGCAAAAGCTCCGGATGGTAAATTTCGATGAAATTTACCACGGCAGGGCACGGCTGCGAGATTACCATTTTGGGCTTTTTTTCCTTCATGTAATCCAGATAGGAAGCGACCGTAAGCTCGGCCCCGAAACTCACGTCGAAAACGGCCTGCACACCCAGCGACTTCAGAAAACCGTTAAGTTTGAGGTAGTCCGCGCCGAAAACGGAAACTACGGCAGGAGCGACTATGGCGACAAGTCTTTCGCCTCTTTGCAGAGCCTTGTCGAAAAGCTCCAGGTCGTCCAAAGGCAGCCGCGCCCCGTGTCTGCAGACGGATATGCAGTTGCCGCAGGCTATGCACCTGTCGTGATCGATCGTAAGTTTATCCCCCGAACCGTCCATGCAGAATTTTACCGGGCAGCCTGTTATGCAGGCGTAGCAGTTGATGCATTTATCGTTGTCAAGACCTATGACGGGAGTCAGTTTTCCAGTTTTTGCCAATTTTCGTTCCCCTTTTGCAAATTTATACGCTGGCGGACGCAGGTTTGCGACGCAAATCTGCGACGCAAATCTGCGACCGCCTCGCGCATGAGTTAACTTCTTGTAATAGAAGCTGTTTACGCCTGCCGCCCTCGCCAAGGTAGCGGCTTCACGTCGGCTTTGAATTTGCGCGACATTACAGGCAGACAAGCTGTTTTTAAACGCGGGATTAACACCCTTAAGTTATAACAACGGAGCGCAGCCTGCGGTTACACCCCCGAAAAAATAAATTTAGCCCGGTAAACTTTGACGGCATGGAAGAGCGGGCGCAGGCAATGAAACCCCCCGCCCGGCAGCCCCTCCCCCTAAGCTCAGGCGGCTGAACGTTTCCCTATGTCTTTCTTCAGCAGAAAGTTCAAAAGCAGCATCACCGCCAGGGCCGCCGCGCAGACAGCGTAGGCCGTGGCGAAACTGCCGGTCGTGTCGTACATGACGTTGGCCATAATCGGGGCGATAAACCCCGACAAACCCCAGGCCAAAAATAAAATCCCGTAATTCAGCCCGAAGTTTTTAAGCCCGAACTGGTCGGCGCAAAGAGCCGGCATCACGCTTAAAAGCGCCCCGAAACCGAACCCCACGATAATTATCCCAAGAATTATACCGGCAAGACTCTGGTAAAAAGCGAAAAACGCCATGTTGGCCATTTGCAAGGCGAAAGTAACAAAGAGCGTGTTTATACGGCCAATCTTGTCGGACATCTGCCCGCCAATCACGCGCCCCAGAGTGTTCATAAGCGCCAAAAGCGAGGCAAGCATCGCTAGAACCGCCGCCTCCCCTATGCCCGCCTGCAACTGTGCAATCCGGGAAACGTTGCCGATAATCATAAGCCCCGTGGAGGACACAAAAAGAAACATCGCAAACATAAGCCAGAAACGCTTCGTGCGGAACATCTCCTTCCATAGAAAGTCCGCCGCCGGCGCCGCCTTGACCGCCTGCTTGAGCCTCGCCGGGGCAGGCGGCACATGGCCGGCAGGCGGGTTCCTTACAAACTGTGCGCAACTCGTGCTTATGATAAAAATCCCCGAACCTAAAATGAAAAAAGTCGTCTCGATGCCGAACCGTTCAAGCAGTGCGTTGGTCAAGGGCGAAAAATACACGGCGGAAAGCCCGAAGCCGCCGACAATCAGCCCGCTGATCAGCCCTTTCTGTCCGGGATGGAACCATTTTAAGGCCGGCGGCGTAACACTGCCGTAGCCAAACCCCATGCCCGTCGCCGCGATAACGCCAAAGGAAACCGTAATGCCGGCAACACTGTTCCCGACAAGCCCGCACAGAATAATGCCAAGCCCGGCAAGCGCGCCGCCAGCCGTAACAACCCAGCGCGGGCCAATCCTGTCCTGAATGCGCCCGCCGACAAGCATGGCCGTAGCCAGCGTTATGACGGCGATAGAGAAAGGCAGACCCGCCTGGCTCGCGCTCCAGCCGAAACCGCCCTCCGCAAGAGGGGCGGTAAGCCATGACGTTAAAACGCTCCATGCGTAAAGAACGCCAATCGTAAGGTTAAACATAATGCAGGCCACAAGGACGATGCTGGATTTGTTCTTTGCCGGTAATTCGCTCATTCCATGCCCTCTTTAATTTGTGCGCGGCGGCTGCCCGCCCGCTATTTTACCTCGATTTTAAGCAAATCTTCCCAAAGCCGCACCACGGCCGGCTGGGACTTCTGCCCCTCCCCCCTGGCCCTGGCCGCCTTGAAAACCTCGTGAACCAGAGCGGTAACAGGCACCGGGGAGTCGGTGTCTTTGGAAAGCGAAAGCGCGTAACCCAAATCCTTCCAGTGAATATCGACAGTGCCGCCCGGCTTAAACTCCCGGCTGAACATATCGGCGGCGGCGACATCCAAAACCTTGGAGCCGGCCCAGCCGCCCTTAATCGCTTCGTAAAGCGCCTTGGGATCAAGCCCGCTTTTTACCCCCATGCTGAAGGATTCGGCAATTACCGCAAAGGCCGCCCCGACAATCATCTGGTTGACCGCCTTCGCCGCCTGCCCGGAGCCTGTCGCCCCCATGTAAACCACGGAGGCCGCCATAGTCTGGCAGTAAGGCTTTACAGCGTCAAACACATCCTGCCTGCCGCCGGCCATGAACGAAAGCGTCCCGTTTTTTGCGGCAAGCTCGCCGCCGGAAACCGGGGAATCGATAAAGCCGATCCCCGCCGCTTCAAGCCCTGCGGCGGCGGCCTTGACAACGCCCATTTCGGTAGTCGATGTGTCAACCACGACGCTGCCCTTTTTAAGAGAGAGCGCAAGCCCTTCCTTTCCAAGGATAACCTCCCGCACAGCCTCGGAGGAAGGCAGGGAGAGAAAGACGATGTCGCAGCCTGCCATGCCGGAAAGCCCGGTGGCAAGGCTGATTTTCACACCCGCAGAGGCTGCCGCGCCGGCAGCATCCGCAAAAGCGCGAGCCTTCGCGCTGTCAATGTCGTAAGCGAAAAATTCTTTGCCGGAGCCTTCCGGCAGTTTTTGCGCCAAGTGCCCGGCCATGAAATGTCCCATAACGCCCAATCCGATAAATCCTACGGTCTTCATTTTGTTCTCCTATATCTCAAGATACTCAAGCCAAACTATTCCAGCATATCCGCGATTTTTCGCAGGTCGCCCTCGTCGCCCACGTTGCCTGGGAAAATTATGTAGGGCGTGTTCGGAAAGCGGCTTTCGCTGCCCGTAAGCCACACCGGAATTCCCGGCAGGATTTGGCCTAACACAAGGGCTTTTTTCACCTTCAGCGCGACAGTGCCGATTTCGCTCGACGTGATTCCGCCCTTGGCGATGATGAACTTAGGCCGGCAGGGCAAGGCGGAAACAAAGCCGGTTACGGCGGCGGCGATTTTCATCGACACGCGCAACTCGTCTTCTTTGTTCCCCGTGTTAAGATCGAAACGCTCGCGGCGGGTGTAAATGACCGTGTCCTTCCCGGCCTTTATCGAATCGTCCGCCAGCTTTTGCACGCGGCTTTTTTCCTGAGCGAACTTTGAGTCGTCCGTTACCAAGTGCGTGTCAAACTCTATCTGCACGATGTTTTTTTTCTCTAGAAGGATTTCAAGCTGCCGGCTTGTTTTTTGCACATGGGAGCCGATCACGACAAGCCCCCCCGGGGGGGCTGCCTCCCCTGCCCCGCCCGCCAGCGTGCCCGCAAGCGTGCTTACAAGCAACTCTTCCCGCGTAAGAAGCGGCTTGTCCTTTATCCCGCCTAGAACTTTAGGCAGTGCGGCCGCGCTTCGCAGGATAAAGTTTTTTCCCGCCTCCTGCGCCCGGTAAAGGGCGGCGGCGAAAACTTTTACATCAGTATAACTTAGCGCGTTGACTATCACTTTGTTGAAGCCGGAAACTTCCATAAGCGCGGCCGTGATTTTTTCGACCGCCTCGTCTAGCCCCTCCCCCGCCGCTCCGCGCAAATCCTCGATAGAAACCGCCCGCACGGATTCTTTTTTGTAGGCCCCGGCGGTTTTTTCTTCCACCCATTCGCGCAAGTCCGAATGCGCGTAACCGAAGGTTTTGTCCGCGGCAAACTCTGTCTGGGCTGCCGGCACCAAAACATCGCCCGTTTTCACATAATGCACGTTCCCGACTGTGTAACGCCCGCCCTCCATGAAAAAGGGGCAGATGATCTCCCCGTCATAGCGTATCGGGCCTTCTTCTTCCAGTGTGTTTTTCAGGGTGAGCGTTTCCAAGGGGTAGTGCCCGCGCAAGGTGGAGTCCGACCGGCTTATCAAAATAAAGCTTGCGTTTTTTTTACGCGCCGCCGCCGCGACTTCCCGGGCTATGTCCCTGTGTGTTTTCTCGCTTTCCTGTGCCGTCATGCCGCGCGAATTGGTAAGAATAAAAAAAAGCGGGCCGGCTTCGTCAAAGCCGGCTTCTACCGACTGCGCCGTCCAATCGGTATACACGGAAATGCCGTGCACGGTCTGCACTCCGGTTGGGTCATCATCCAACACTATGATCTTGCGCTTGCTTTTTGAAATCTGCCCGGCAAGCAGGGCATCGGCTTTTGCCGCCGCGCCATCCCGCTGGGGGTATTTTGAAAGCACCTCGGCAAAAGGAACTTTGTCAATCTGTTCTTGCGTCATATTTGTTCTCTCCACTGTTGCCAGTGTAAACGGCAGCAAAAACTTTTGTCAAGCCGGCAAACACGACAAACGCATGAATGTTCGAGCCTTTGAATTTACTCCCATTTTTATCACACAAAGGCACAAAGGCGCATCGAACCGGCGGTTCGCGGCACAAAGTTAAGAAAGGAAAAAAACGCCGCTTTATCATGCTTTACACCTTTTTTGTGCTCTATTGAGACAAGAAGAAGACGCAGAACTATGATAATCCTGCCTAACCTTTGTGCCTTCGTGTCTTTGTGCCTTTGTGTGAGATAT
>WRKI01000193.1 GCA_009778155.1 Spirochaetota bacterium | reverse complement strand
GGGGGGGGGGGGTAAACCTGCGTTTTTTGTTGCCGAGTATTGTAAATTGTAGCGCGGACATAGCTCTCCCTCCTTTCCAAAATTTGCCGTTTTTGCGAGTGTCAAAAGCGGCTCTTATTCAAAAATAGCAGATCGAGGAAACTTTGTCAAGCCGTTTTGCAACTTTTTTTGTTTTTTTCTGCCGGAAAAGAGAAAATCCCCCAAAGCCTGAGCCTTCCTCCTGCCTAAATAGGCAAAAAAAGGGTAAAACAGGGTTAAAGCGCAATTAGCCTCCCCTTTCCTTCCTTTGTGCCTTTGTGCCTCCGTGTGATAAAAATGGGAGTAAATTCCGAAGCTCGAGCATTCATGCGTTTGTCGTGGTTAAAAATGGCTGTTTCCCCATTGCTAATTGTTCACAGCTCTATTATACTTGCCTTATGACTATCGAGCAAACCGTAGAAATATCGGCTGATTACAAAATTAAAAGCCAATCCGCTTGCGAAATTGAGCATATTAGGCGGCTTTTGCAAAAGGAAATGTCCGAACAGGGAACTTCTAAGCTGGCAACAAAAAGCGGCGACGGCTGGGAGGCCTATATCAGGGAACGTTATGCCGAGCCTTGATACCAACTGCCTTTTGCGCTGGCTTCTTGATGATGTGCCGGAGCAAACCGCGCTGCTTGACTCTCTTTTCGATTCGGAGGAGAGTTTTGCCGTTGCCGATGCGGCTCTGATTGAGACTGTTTTCGTTTTTGAAAAGCTTAAAAAAATCAGCAGAGAATCTATAAAAAAGGCGATAACGGCAATTATTGAGAATGATTCAATCGTTTGCAGCCGTGAACTTTTCATTGAAATTCTCCCCAATTACACCAAACACCCCAAGCTTTCATTTGTTGACTGTTATCTTGAAGCTTTTTCCAGAAAGACAGGCAACCTGCCGCTTTTGACATTCGATCAAAAGCTGGCAAACCAACTATTCGGGGCAAAATTAATTGTGGCGTAAAGGTTTGCAAGGGATGTAAAATGTTTGCGGGTAGGGCGACTGTTGGGCTGGGCGGTTAAAATGGCTGTTTCCCTATTGCTAATTGTTCACGGCTTTATTATACTTTCCTTATGACTATCGAGCAAATTATAGAAGTGCCGGCCAATCGCAGGATTACTATTGACGTGCCCCGTGAAGTGCCGGTGGGGAGGGCTGTTATTGCCTTTACCCTGGCAAGGCAGGAACCCAGGGGAGTGCCTGTATTCGGATGCGCCAAAGGGCAGTTCAAAATGGCAGCGGATTTTGACGAGCCTCTTGATGACTTTAAGGACTATATGTAAATGGCCGACTATCTTCTTGATACCCACACCGCCATTCACAAAAATTAACACACTTAAAAATCCCTGGCTTCGTCGAACCACTTGCCGGCTTTTTCCTGCGATATGCCAAGCGGCGAAGATTCCGCCAGTTGCCTCACAGCCTCGCCTGCGTCTTCCCGCTCTGACGTTTCCATGTTTGGCAGTTTGTTAAGAGTGTCGATAAAACCGACAATCGCGGCACGGACATCTTTTTCCGTTTTCGCTTTTGCGATAATTTTTAAGCAGGCCTTGTATGCCTTTGTCGCGGCTTTTTCGTTTTTGGACTCCCAGCCGGAAAAGGGAATGCCGTATTCGGTGGTGAACCAGATTTTTTTCCGCAACTGCGACACGGACGAATAATCCAATGTTTTAACTTTCGACAATGCGGCAAGCTCCGCCTTTAAGACCTTGCCGGCGGCCTCTTCGATATTCCAGCCGATAAAACTTGTCAAGTTATCCCAAGATGCCAATCCCGGCAGGCCTGTCAAATCAGGAACATATCGCAGGCCTATGTTTTTTAGATGTTTCAATTTTGCCAAGGCTTCCAGATTGGTTAAATTGCCGGACAAGTCCAGCGTTTTAAGGCCGGGAAACTGAAGCAAACTTTCGCAGTCAAAGGCCTGCCCGACCGGCTTGACATTTACCTTAACGGATTCCGCTTTTTCCAGGGCTTTGTATGCGGGCAATTTGTAGGGTTGTGTTTCTGTTTTGGAGACAAGCGGCGTAAAATTTAAGACGGGAATGCCGGCGGTGCATTTTTTTACGGAAATATGTTCAAGGCGGCCTGCAAGGGAAAGCAAGTTTATTTTGCCGCCTATGGTTATGTCGATTTTGTTATCGAGCGCGTCAAGCGAAAATTGATCGATGTTTGCCTCTGTCAAATCAAGGCTTGCATTTTCCTTTGGCATCCAGTAAAAATTTTCGACAGGCCTTTTGCCAGACCATACGGCGAAACCTTTGTCCTCGCCGCAGTAGTAGAAAAACCTTGGCCAGCTTCCCCCCGCCGGCGTGTGAAATTCGTTAAAAGCATCCCAGTTAATTTTATGGCCTTTTTCCACCCAAACATCATACTTCCCCTCGGACACTCCCTTTGTGCCGATTGATAAACTGCCCTGCCCGGCCGGGATTGTTACCTTGTGGCTGTTTTCCCCTGTTAGCGAAATTGTCAATTTTTCACTGTTTGACATTTTTTGTTCCCTCCTTAATATACCCCTATTTAAAAATTTTGGGAAACTCTTCCCGCAAACATTTTTGGCCAAAAGGAGATAAATTTTCAAAGTCCTTGTTTACCTTTGCAAATATTTTTTGGCTTTGCTCGTTTTCAGGCGCGTATCTTGCCAAATACGTTATTATTAACTCCCCGGCATCATTCATATTTTTACAATTTTTTATGGTTTTAACCCCGTATTCTAAAACATACGGCAGCGGTTTTTTGTCTGGCTTATAAAATATGGCCACCATTGCATACCATTTTTGCTTAAATTCCTTTTCCAACAATAGTTTGCCCAAAAATTCATTTTCGGTTCCGTTTGCCAGTTTTGCAATTGTTAAAACGCTTGTCGCTTGAATGTCCATGTTTTTGTAAAGCACTATGTTTTTTAGATATTCTATCGATTCTACTGTCCCGACTTCTCTTAATGCCAATATCGCCCAATAGATATCGGTTTTACTCGTTTGGCTTTTCAAAATCTCTATCATTGCATCTTCCGTATAAGGTTTTTTGCGTTTCTTAAAAATCTCTTTAACCGTCTTATTCTCAACATCATCTAATTTTAACACCCAATTTGGCACAAGCGATTCCATAATATTCTCCGTAATATAAACCCCAAGTTTTCAGAGTGTTTCCCTAAAAACTTGGGGCAATTCCCACAAGCTAGGGAAGCACTGATTAACCCGAAGCTAATCAGTGCTTCCCTCTGCATTTGCTCGTTTCACTGCGCAAAATGCGGGTAAGAACGATGATTCGGATTTTAATCCGCATCCTCGATGGGATTTAATCATCGTTTTCCTAAAACCGCAGGTTACAATTCGTGGGCTTTTTCCTTGCCGGTGATTATCCGTAACGCGCCGGAAGCTAACGCTTCCAGCTCGTACTCGCCGGGCATGACAACAACGGGCGCGATAAATTCGACACGCTCTTTGATCGAGCCTGACACAAGTTTGGAGTTCGTTATGCCGCCTGTCAGAATTATCGCGTCGCACTTTCCCTTAATGGTAGTGGCAAGCGCGCCCACAGACTTTGCGACACCGTAACACATTGCATCGACAACAACCTTCGCTCTTTCGTTGCCGGCGGCAATCATCGCTTCGGCATCCCTTTGGTCGGCAGTGCCCAAGTGGGCTTTCAACCCGCCGCCGCCGCGAATGCGCTTTTGCGCGTCTTTTTTGGACAAACCCTTGTCGAAAATAAAATCGACAAAATCCATAAGCGGCACACCGCCAGCACGTTCAGAGGAAAAAGGTCCCAAGTCGTCCCCCACGGAATCAGCGAGCTTGCCCTTTTCGTAAACCGACAATGACACGCCGCCGCCAATGTGGCAGATGATAAGGTTAAGCTCTTCGAACTTTTTGCCAAGGCTTTTCGCATACTGTATGGATTGCGCCCGGCTGTTAAGAACGTGCGAAAGACTGCGCCGCTCTATCTCCGGGATACCCGTAACTTTTGCGACAGGCGGCAGTATTCCCGCCGACACAGCATCGTAAATAAAGGCCTCGCAGCCGGCGCGTTTTGCAAGCAGGTCTGCCAAAACCGCCCCCAAGTTCGATGCGTGAGGCGAAACGCCCTGCTCGTTGATTATCATGTCTACCATTTTTTGGTTGACCCTGTAGCCGCCGGTTTCTATCGGCGGCAAAAGCCCGCCAATGCCAACCACGCCTGTCAGTTCTTCTACCTTTACGCCTTCCTGCTCAAGACTTTCCAACACAAACTTCATGCGAAAATCTTTTTGGCTTGGAATGTTTGCAAAACTTTGTATCTCACCGTGGTCGTGCTCGATTGTTTTTGTAAAAACCGGGACATCGTCTTTGAACAAGCCGATTTTTGTCGATGTAGAGCCCGGGTTTAATGCCAGTATAAGATGCGCCATAGCCCCCAGCCCCCGCTACGCCGAAACAAGCTCTTGCCCTCGGGCAAAGGCTTTCTGGTTTACATCGACAAAGGCCGACTTCACGTTACTCGCAATAATGTCGCTCCAGTTGATGCCGTCCAGCTTCATGATTTTTGCCGCCGCACCCACAAGCAGAATGTTCAGGGCGCGGGCGTTGCCCACAGCGGCCGCCTCCGCCTGCGCGTCCAGCACTGTCGCGTCAACTTTCGAGCGAATTTCGTCCAGAATTTTGCCGGAATACTCGGCCTTGCCGATAATTACCGGCACGGGTTTTATCGTCTGGCTGTTCACAACGGCCTTTGCCCCGGGGCGCAAATACTCCAGCCAGCGCAGAGCTTCCATTTGTTCAAAGGATACCAGCACGTCGGCACTGCCTTTTTCGATAACCGGCGAGTAAACTTTTTCACCGTAACGCACATGGGAAGAAACCGCCCCCCCGCGCTGGCTCATGCCGTGAATCTCGCTCATTTTTACATCATAGCCGGCTTCCATAAGGCCGATTGTTAGAATTTTCGCGGCAAGAATTGTCCCCTGCCCCCCCACTCCAACTAGTAAAATATTTTTTGTCGTCATTTGCCAACCTCCGATTTTACGATTGCGCTTTTTGGGCAAATTTGAGCGCACACGCTGCAGCCCACGCAACTGGATTCTTCTATAGTAGCTTTTTTCTTTGCGGCATCAATCGAAACCGCCGGGCAGCCGGCCTTGATGCAGGCTTTGCAGCAAACGCAGGCTTCTTCGTTCACACGGTACTTGTTCTGGAACAAATCCTTGCCAAACTCATCGTAGTCGTTTTTGTTCATGGGCTTTAACACGCAAGGCCAGCGGGTGATGATTACGGAAGGCTCGTCCTTGGCATAAGCGTCATTCAAGGCCTCGCGCACCTGCTTCAAATTGTTAGGATCGATAACAACGACGTTTTTTGCACCTAACGCCTTGGCAGTTGTGGCAATGTCAATCTCGTGGGCAGGCTCGCGGCGGATGTTGTGTCCCGTGCCGGGATGTTCCTGATGCCCCGTCATGCCCGTCGTGCGGTTGTCCAGCACTACGCAGATTGTCTTGCTGTTGTTATACAAAACTTCGATAAGTCCGTTGATGCCCATGTGGAAGTATGTGGAGTCGCCCATTACGCCGACAACGCGCGTGGATTTGCCGGCGGCGGCAAGCGCCTGCTGCGTTCCGTGGCCGGAACTAAAGGCCGCGCTCATGCACACTACGTAGTCCATGCCGTTAAACGGCTCGGCAAAGCCTAGCGTGTAACAGCCTATGTCGCCGGCTATTATCGTGTCTTTTTTCTTTGCAAGCTCGTAGAAAAAACCCCTGTGCGGACAGCCGGCGCACAACACCGGCGGGCGCGGCACGACAAGCGACTCGTCGTACTTTACAGAATCCAACGCCTTGTTGTGGATCGCCTGGCGCAAAACGTCCGCCGTCATTTCGCCGTAAGGCGGGATTACCGGCTTGCCTATGCACTTGTAGCCCAGCCGCTCGACCCATTGCTGGATGTACGGATCGTTTTCTTCTATTACATACACTTTGTCAACCAGCTTGTAAAAATCATGCAGGATTTTATCCGGCAGGGGGTTGGTAAAGCCCAGCTTGAGGTATGTCGCATCTTCTCCGAAAACTTCTTTTGCAAAGTTGTAACACATCCCCGATGCGATAACGCCGGTCTTCCCGCCTTTTTCTATGCGGTTAAGAGGAGAAGCGTCTGCGTATTCTTTCAAGCTGTCCATGCGGGTTTCCACCACACGCCGGCGTTTGGATGCCAATGCCGGAACAGCCACATATTTTTGCACTTCCTTAACGTATTCCTTTATTGGCACATTCGCGCGATCGCTCAAATTTACGATGCTTTTGGAATGCGCGATCCTTGTCGTGATTCTGAACAACACGGGTGTATCAAACTTTTCGCTAACTTCATAAGCGGTTTTCAACATATCGATACACTCTTGGCTGTCGCTCGGCTCGAACATTGGCAGTTTGGCAGAGACCGCGTACCAGCGGTTATCCTGCTCGTTCTGCGAAGAATGCATTCCCGGCTCGTCTGCCGAAACCAAAACCATTCCGCCGCGAACACCGGTGTAGGAAAATGTAAACAGCGGGTCTGCCGCGACGTTTACGCCGACGTGTTTCATGCAAGCCAGCGCGCGCGCCCCGCCAATGGATGCCCCGGCGGCCGCCTCCAGAGCGACCTTTTCGTTAGGCGCCCATTCCGACACAATTTCTTTGTAAGTTGAAACGTTTTGCAATATTTCCGTGCTTGGCGTGCCTGGGTAGGCAGAGGCAAAAGCCACCCCCGCTTCATACGCGCCGCGCGCAATTGCTTCGTCTCCCGTCATAAGGGTTTTCACACATAACCTCCAAAAAATTTTGTTTGAAGAATACTGAACTTGTTCGGAAACTTCAGTTTAAGAACAAGTTTAGCCTAAAAAACGCAAAAGTTATTTTGAAACGAAGTTTCAAAATAACTTCAACCCGCCGCCAGACATAACATGAAAGACAGCAGCTTTTCTTCCGATGAAGCTCCGCGAGATGTCAGAACTATCGGCACTTTCGCGCCAAGCACGCAGCCGGCTAATTTTGCGCCGGCCATGTACTGAAGCGATTTTGCCATTATGTTTCCCGCCGCGATGTTCGGGGCAAGGAAGATATCCGCCTCCCCCGCCATTTTTACATCCGCGCCCTTGATCTTTGCGGATTCCAAACTTACAGCAAGATCGAAAGACAGCGGCCCTTCCACATAACAGCCCGTTATTTCGCCGGTGCGGTTTTGCTTCGCAAGCTCCGCCGCATCGCCTGTTTCCGGCATCTTGTCGCTAACCGTTTCCACAGCGGCAAGCGCGGCAACATTGGGATTCGCTATGCCAAGTTTGTGCAAAAGGCTAACAGCGTTTTCCAAAATCGCTTTTTTTTGCGCAAGATCGGAATGCGGGTTTATGCCGCCGTCTGTTACAAACATCAGCTTATTGTACGCGCCGCATTCCAGCGCGGCCATGTGCGACATTAATCCGCCCTGGCGTATGCCCGTTTCCTTGTTCAACACAGCCTTTAACAAGGCCGCCGTTTGCAGTTTGCCTTTCATCAATATATTGGCGTTTCCGCCGGCGCATAACGCCACGGCTTTCGCCGCAGAGTCTTCTTCGCCGGCGGCATCGACAATCTCGACATTGCCAAGTTTTTTAGGCAACTGCCCGCAGGCCGCCTCGATCTTCGCCCGCTCGCCGACAAGAAAATACTTCGCGCTCAAATGTTCTTCCAGCTCCATGAGAGCTTCCAACGTGTGCGCATCCTCGGCGGCGGCCACGGCAATCGCCATCGTCCCCTTGCCCTTCGCGCTTTTTTTCATCGCTTCAAAATTCAGCATTAGCTTCACCTCTGTCAAAAAAAAACATCGGCTAAATCGAGGGAAACGCTGATTAACTCGACGCTAATCAGCGTTTCCCTCTGTATTTGCTCATTTCATTGCGCAAATACGGGTAAGAAGCACTGATTAAATCCTC
>WRKI01000192.1 GCA_009778155.1 Spirochaetota bacterium | reverse complement strand
CCTGCAGCACAAGGTGCGGCGCGGCTTCGTCGTACTGGTAAAAGTGCTCACGGTAGCGCGTCGTCCATATCTCGCTGTTCTCCCGCCAGTATGCCTGGAAGTCCCTTAGCAGAAAATCCATGTCGATTTTTCCGTCTTTCAAATACCGCGGGGCGGCGTAACTTCTGTGCTCTTCTTCTATAGACCTTAAAACGTTCCAGCTCAAAGTTCTGACCATCAATTCTGCATAAATCGGGTTCGCCGGCTCCACCTTGCCGCCGATCTCCCTTATCAGCCCGAGGTCGCGTGTGTGCAGATAATCGCCGGAACGCTTGTCTATAAAGCTATCACCCAAAATTAGCGGCTTTATGACGTTACGCACGCGCGGCTCTTTCAGCCTTTCCATCATGCTGTCGAAGTGCGTTCCCCACTCGAAGATTATGTTTTCTATACCCTGCTCCGCCAGCTTTTTTGTTATGGGGGTTGAGTGCGCATCTTTGGTTATTTTTTTTACGGCGTTTCTTGCGACGGCGTTCACGAGCCAAGGCTGCCCCTGCGTTTGCTCGAATATATGTTCTATGGCTGCGGCTTCGAATACTTGTCCTGTCTGTTCCGTGTGCTGCGCGTAAAGCTCGGCGACTTCCGCCTGCGTGAAATTTCTTAGGCTGAAGCTTTCTGTCATTATGTTGAAGGGGCTGGCGCTCCCCACCGTTTCGTAGCCGGGGCGTATCAGCGACTTGTAGTCGCGGATGTTTCGCATTCCTACCAGCGCCACGGAATGAATGAAGGGAACCATGCCCCGGGAAATGTAGCCGTCCCGCAACTGTCGCAGAAATGTTATCAAGGTTCCGTTGCTCAGGCAGTCCGCCTCGTCGAAAAATACGACAAGCGGCTTGTCCAGCGAACGGCAGTACTTTACAAACGAAGATTGCAGGACGCTGCTTGTCCGGCTGTAATCGGCTTCTTTAGCGAAGCCTGCTGGCAGATTCTGCTGTTCTAGGCAACTTTCTATTTTGCCGACTATTTCGGGAATTCCTTTTTCAGGATCGGTAAACACTGTTATCGTTTCTAACGAGCAATACAGCGCGTAGTAGTCGCCTTTCGCGTTTATGCTGTTGACCAGCCCCCAAAGGAGCGTGGTCTTGCCGCTCTGCCGGGCCGCATGGATTACGAAGTACTGCTCCCCGTCTATCAGCTCCATCAATTCCGAGTTTATCCCCCGGAAAGGGTCGAGCATATAGTGCTTCCCCGGAATGCAGGGGCCGGCTACGTTGAATAAAAGGTTGCGCATAGTTTTATATTGATTGCCTATATTACGTCAATAAAGTTTGCCTCGTTTTGGTTAAACATGGTTAAGCCCGCCAAAAATAAAACAGCGGTTATTCCCAAGTTTGACCAGATTATCGTGTTGCTAACGGAGGAAAAGCCGAAAAACCACTGGCGGAATAATTCGATGGGGGCAGAAACCGGGTTTAGGTACGCTATCCATAAAAACTGCTCAGGGATTTCTGAAAGCGGGTACACTACTGGGGCGGCATACATGGCAAGTCCCAAAACGTAAGAAACAAGCAATCTTAAATCCCTATACTTGGTAGTAATAGAAGAAATAATTAACCCCGCACCCACACCCGCAGCGGCTAGCCAAATTAGAAGCATGGGAAAAAGAAGCAAGCGCCAAGAGGGATACAATGGGGTTCCTATTGAAATATAGTATATAAAAAACGCTATTAACAATAATAATTGGATAAACGATTTTATGCTGGTGCTAAGAACTTGGTTGATCGGAGCTACCAGTCTTGGATAATATATTCTGCCAAAAATATGCGCGTTGCTAATGAATATATCCGACGAGCCGCTAAAACAGGCTGTGAAAAAATTCCAAAGCAGGATGCCGGAATAATAAAAAAGCAAATGCGGTATGCCGTCTGTGCCAATCCCGGCAAGGTTGCCAAAAACAAATGTAAAAATTATCGCAGATATAAACGGAGAGATTACATACCACAATGGTCCAAGAATCGTCTGTTTGTACTGCGTTATAAAGTCGCGTTTTACAAACATTAAAACTAGTTCTCTGTAGCTTATTAACTCCCGTATGTTTATGTTAAAGAACTTGCGCCGGGGGGTTATTACAAGCGACCATTTTTCTTTTTCTGTTTTACTTTCTGCCATTATTTCGCTTAGCACCAAACAAGGGTTATGCCGGCTTCCGTTTCCCAGCCTAACCGCTCGTCCCATGTTTTTTCCCTAGCCTGTGGCCGGCGGTCAAAAATTGCAAGGTAGGCGGGGGCTTTCGCATCTACCTTGTCCCGGTATCTTGCGACTTGTTCCAAGCCTTCTTTGCAAACCTCTTCGGGCGAGCTGTGGGCATGGATCAGTTTTATTTCGATAATGTAATTTTTTTGCTTGTACTCGACAAACAAATCCATGCGACCCCGGCCTGCCGCATATTCCCGCTCTATATTGCCGCCGCCGTTAAGCACCCGCTGGAGAAAGGCCATTAACAAAAGGTGCGGAAAGGCTTCGGTATAATCGGATTTTTGTTCCCACAGTTCCGAGTTGCGCCGCCAAAACTTTTGAAACTCTTGCAAAAGGGCATCCATGTCGAGTGTGCCGTCGGGTTTTTCCCATTGCCATTCTGGTTCATGGATCATTATTTGCGCACCAAAGGTCATTTGCCGGGCAAGTACCTCGCGGTACAGCGGGTTGGCAATTGTCAGTGCGCCTTTGTCCAAGCGGACAAGTCCTAAATCGGTGCAGAGCCGGAAGGCTTCGCTTTCGGCAAGCCCCATGTCAAATGCGCCTGTTAAAATCGTTTCCATCATTCTGCGTATCTGCGGGTTTTCCATACGATACGCTAGGGCATCAAGGTGCGTTTCCCGGGCTAGTACCATTTGTTCTCGCGCTTGTTTTATATGCGCAAGCGTTACGGTGCTAAAATCATCGTCTTGCAATACTCGCATTACGGCGCGGTTGAACAAAGAATTTACGATCCACGGTTGCCCGTAGGATTGTTCATAAACATACTCAAGGGCATCCTTGTTTATCGACTGCCCTGTTTCTTCTGTTCGCTGTGCGAAAAGTTTTTCTACATCTGCTTGTGTAAAGTTTGAAAGAAAGGCAGAATCGGATTTTATGTTAAATGGCGACCCAGGGTTTACCGGAACTCCGTTTTTAGATGCCGTAAGATAATCTTTTAAGTCCCTCATGCCAACGAGCGCAACGGACACGGGAAATTTCCCAATGCCGCGACCGGCAAAGCCGCCGCGCAATTGCCGCAGAAAATTTATAAGCGCGTCGCCTTCCAAAACATCGACTTCATCAAAAAGCACGATAAGCGGCTTGGGGGCAAGAACCTCAGACCAATTTGTCAACACTTCTGTCAACATACTGCTGGCTTCGGCTTGCTTTATCTCTGGAATTGGCAAATCGAACCAACGCGCATAGTCTTGCATCGCGATACAAATGTTTGGCATACAGCGTTCTGCATCGACCACTCCCTGGCAACGTTCTACGCTGACATAACAGGCGACAGCTTCGTTGCCGGCGTTTATTTCCCGCATCCAGCTTTGCAAAAATGTTGTTTTTCCTGTTTGGCGTGGCGCATGGAGCACCCAGTACAAGCTGTCATGAATATACCGGTGAAGCTGCGCCCCTACGAGCCGTTCTTGCGGCGGCAACATATAGTGATCCCAAGGGAAGCAGGGGCCGGTTGTGTTAAAAAAACGCACGGGGCGTTTGGGTTTATTCATTTATTGGAACCTAAATTAACAGCCGGCTATGACGATCTTCTTCCTGCTCAAGGATTCTTCTTTCATGTAAATTTTATCGTCCCAGCTTTTTTCTGTGTCGCGGTCGAACATCACTAGCCAGCCGGTTTCCGCGCCTACTTTGTCCATGTACTCTGAAAGCTGTTCCCGCCCTTCCTGCACGCTTTTTTCGCCTCGGTATATTTTTAGCTCTATCGGGTATTTGTAACCGCCGTATATGACGCATAAGTCCGCCCGCTTTGTGCCAAGTGCCATTTCCCGGACTACTTGCCCGCCGCCGTTCACAACGCGGTTCAAAAACGCCTGTATAACCAAGTGCGGCGCGGCTTTGTCGTATTGATGAAAATGCTCCTTGTACCGTGTCGTCCATATCTCGCTGTTTTCACGCCAGTATGTTTGAAAATCCCTTATTAGGAAAGTTATGTCCAGCTTGCCGTCTTTCAGATAACGCGGGGCGATGTATTCTGCTTGCCCTTTTTCCAGCGACCTTTGCGCGTCCCAGTTCAGCGACCGAATCATAAGCTCGGCGTAGAGCGGATTCGCCGGCTCCACTTTTCCGTTGACTTCTCTTATTAAACCGAGGTCTCGCGTGTGCAGGTAATCGCCGGAACGCTCGCTCTCAACGTCTTCCCCAAGGATGAGCGGCTTTATGACATTGCGCACTCGCGGCTCTTTCAGCCTTTCCATCATGCTGTCGAAATGAGTGCCCCACTCGAAGATTATGTTTTCTATTCCTTGCTTTGCGATTTCTTTTGTTATCGGGATTGTGTGTGCCTCTTTGGTTATTTTTTTTACGACGTTTCTTGCGATGGCATTCACAAGCCAAGGCTGCCCCTGTGTTTGCTCGAATATATGCTCTATGGCTTCCGCTTCGAATATCTGCCCTGTTTGCGCCGTGTGTTGTGCGTAAAGCTCGGCGACTTCCGGCTTCGTGAAATTCCTTAAGCTCAGGCTTTCGGTCATTATATTGAAGGGGCTTGCGCTCCCCACGGTTTCGTTGTTCGGGCGTATCAGCGATTTGTAGTCGCGGATGTTTCGCATTCCCACAAGTGCCACGGAGTGGATGAACGGCACGTCTAACCGGTTTATGTAGCCGTCCCGCAACTGCCTTAGAAAGGTTATTAGCGTTCCGTTGCTTAGGCAGTCTGCCTCATCGAAAAATATTACTAGCGGTTTTTCCAAAGCGCGACAATATTTTACCAATGCGGTTTGCAAAACGCTGCCAGTTTTACTGTAATCGGCATCTTTTGCAAAGCCTTCTGGAAAATTTTGCTGTTCAAGACAGCTTTCTATTTTCCAGACTATTTCGGGGATGCCTTTTTCCGGCTCGCCAAACACCGTTACTGTTTCTAGCGAACAATACAGCGCGTAATAGTCGCCTTTGGTGTTTATCTGCCGGGCTAGTCCTTTTAACAACGTGGTCTTGCCGCTCTGCCTTGCCGCATAAATTACGAAATACTGCCTGCTGTCGACAAGGTCTGTAAGTTCCGCGTGAATGCCGCGAAATGGATCGAGCATATAATGCTCGCCGGGGTTGCAGGGGCCGGCTACATTGAAAAAAGACTTGCGCATTTTATTAACCACACATCTTTCAAAAGTCAAAAAATTCTAAAAATTGAAATTTTATTAAATTTTAGACAATTTACTTCATTAATCCTTTCTTTACCCAAAAAGAATCCGATTGCCCAAAAGTCCGTTGAAAATACACCATTTCAAAATTATGCTTTATTAAAAATTGGGCTATATCATCAAAGTAATACTTCATACCATCGAACAGTCCTTTTTCATGTTCTGCTTCAATATGCATGACCTGTATATCTTTGATTCGCTCTCCAAAACCTTCTAACACTTCATATGTAGCCCCTTCTACATCCAGTTTTAAAAAATCTATCTTGTCAATATTGTTTTTATTCATAAAGTTATCCATGCGTATCGCTTTTACGGATACTTTATCCATAGCAATTTTCTGATAAGTAGATTTAAATATCGACGATATGCCGCTATTCTCCGAATCTATTGGAACAATATGGAATTCGAGTTCTTTTTCTTCATTAAAACAAGCATAGTTATAAGCATTAAAATTATGCAAGCTTACAATTGCTTTATACAATTCGGGATGAGCTTCAAATACATAAACGTTTTGCGATTGAACCTTAAGTCTAAATGCCAAATAATCAGCATCTTGCGCAAAATTGGCTCCTATCTCAAATATATTTGTAATTTTCATCGTCGTATTGGCGTTTAACCAACCTATAAACAGAGACATACCTTCGCCATGACCAATAGATTTATATTTATCATATTTCAATTTACGAGTATATTCTGGGGTAGGGGGGAGGGAATAACTTTCTATAAATCCACAAAACACCATAAGGTGTAAAAGCCTTTATTATTTTTTTTAGCACATTTGACATGACAACTCCCTAAAAAAATTATTGGGGCTGAAGATTAATACCCTGCCCTGCTTTTTGACAAACTGATGCAGAAGGGTGCTTTTCCCGCAACGTCTTATGCCGCTTATTACCAACGCATGGCTTTTTATGTTGGGCAGTGCCGGCAAAAGCGTCCTTTGCAAACCCATGCTTTGTTTGCTCAGCGCGTCTTTCTGGACAAGCCCAGCTTCTGTTATCTCTGAAAGCTTCATATTTTAATTCTAAATGAAGCCCGCCGTTATTTCAACAGCAACGGAATAATTATTTCATTGTTAATGGAATATTGCAATCTCGCTTTTGGTTTCAGCCGGCAAACAGATCGAACTGCTTTGCCGCATAGCCACGCTTGTAGTCGATTACAATGTCCTTCATTTGATGCCGCAGCTCCAGTTTGTTGCACTCTTCCGTAAAAATGCCCCAGAGCTTTTTTGCCTTGGGCGATGTGCAAACATAACGTTGGTCGTATCGTTTTATGTATTTTTCCGTTAATTCGGGGAAAAATTCGTCTAGTTTTTTGTAAAAATACTCCCGGTTGCCTGTCCGCAAGGTCATGCCAAAGTTGGGATACACAAAGCGAGCGCCGCTTTCTTTCGCTTGGCGGGCAATGCTTATGACATTTTCCTCCGTGTCTTGAATGAAGGGCAAAATCGGCATCATTAAAACGCCGGCATACACGCCATTGGCTGTGAGCGTTTTTATAGTATCAAAACGCTCGCTGGAGGGCGGCGCGTTTGCTTCGACCTTTTTGCTCAAGCTGTCGTCCGATGCCGTTATGCTCAGTTTTACAAGCACCGGCGAGTGCGCCTGTATATCTTTCAATATATCTATGTCTCTGGTTACAAGCGCACTTTTTGTATCAATGGCGACCCCAAAGCGATAAGCGTTTATAAGCTCCAGCGAATTCCTTGTTAGTCTTAACTCTTTTTCAAAAGGGTTGTAAGGATCGCTCATTGCGCCCGTGGCTATTACACCGCGTTTTCGCTTTTTTAGAAGATCGTCCCGGATAATGCGCAAGGCATCTTGTTTGGCTCGAATGCTGTCAAAATCTTCTATTTTGTAACACAGGCTTCTGCTGTCGCAATAAATGCAACCGTGGGAACAGCCCCGGTAAATGTTCATGTTGTAATCTGTGCCAAACCACTTGTGGTTCTTGGTTTGGGTTACAATTGTTTTTGCAGGGATGTATTCCAAAATAGCCAGCCCCAAAGCACGCTTCTTTTAAGGTTAAACTTTTTTACTGTCCCTTTGGCACAAACATTATATCAAATCGCCAATGGAGATACACTTTATATCCCCGTGCGTCCATAAACTGAATTAATCTTTCGCTGTCGCCCGGTGTTTCTTCGTTACTTTCGACTGTAATAAATCCAAAGCTGAATTTTTCAAACTCAATTGTCTCCAATATGCTCATTTCAGCACCCTCGGTATCAAGAGACATAAAGTCTATGTGTCGCCTACCGGGGTAGTTGCTCATTAAATCATCAAATGTCATTGTTTTAACATATATTTTCTCAATTTCCCCCTTTTCTCTTATTATTCGCTCTTTATGCTCTTCGGTCATTTGGGAACTCAAGCCGCTCAATACTTCTACGTTCTTAGCTCTAATAAATTCAACCTGTTCGCCACTTTTATCGCTAATGGCAACATTATAACAATCGCAAGAACGATTGCTTTGCAATTTTTCAAACAAATAAGGCAGAGGTTCTATACATACCCCCCCCCCCCC
>WRKI01000191.1 GCA_009778155.1 Spirochaetota bacterium | reverse complement strand
TCGGACTCGCGGGCGATCTCTTGAATGTCAACCATTACGGCACTCAAACCCGTGCGCCCCGCTTCGGCGGCTTCTTGCAAACCTTCGACATTTGTCGTGTTTTTTATCAGCGTTTCCGATGCGGAATTTATGTTGCCGACCATTTCGTCGATAGTCTGCGATGCCTTTAAAATGTTTTCGCCCTGCTGTTCGACATAGCGGTTAAGCCTGCCGATGCTGGCTACGACCTGTTCCATCGTGGCGTGAGTTTGCGTAACGCTGGAACTTTGGTTGAGAATCCTCTCTTTGATCTGCTGGGTGTTCGAGTTTATTTCGCCTATCGATGACGATGTTTTATTCATGTCGCTGGTAAGCTCGCCGCCGATTCCGGAAAGCGACTCGGCTTCTTTTTTGATATTGCAGATGAGATTTTTGATACTTTCCTGCGTGCTGACTAAAAGCTGGGTCATTTGCGAAATTTCATCGTTGCCCTTTACTTCGATTTTTTGGGTAAAATCGCCGGCGGAAAAGGCTCTGAGTACGCCAAAAAGCCCCTTGATCGATCCCGATAAAATGCGGCTGAATATAATTGCCGCAATGGAACCGAGCACAATAATGAAGATGCCAGATAGGATTATAAACCGTAAAACCTGAAAGAAAGTGCCGCGCAACTCGTCAAGCGAGCCTGTAGACACTATCGTCCACTCCGTGCCGGTAAGCGGTGTTGACGCAATGTAGCCATTGCCATCAAACGCGATATTTATCTGCCTGTTGGTTACAACACTGCGGTCGATGCCCGGTATTTCTGCAAAAATATTTCTGTCTGACAAAATGTAGTCGGGATTGGGATGCACAAGAAAACGACCGTTGCCGTCTATAAGAAAAGTAGAACCGTCAGCGGTAATCCTTGTGTTATGAACAATTTCTGTAATATATGTAAGAAATACATCGCCCCCCATAATCCCGGTAGCGACTCCGTCTGCATTTCTTGCAATTCTAGCAATTGATACAACAACCTCGCCATTAGTCGCGTCGATGTAGGCATCTGTCATAACAGTTTCGTAAGGCCTTGCCATAGCAGCTATATGCCAAGGACGACTGAGCATATCCCAGTCGCTGGGCGGAACCCAGGCCCCGGAAAATAAAACAAAACCGCCCGGCTCCCAGAGGGGAACAAGACTTGCAAAGTACAGAGCTGCAACATTTTCATTAGCCGCCACCATATCTATAAGAGCATCTCTTATTTGAGCAGGCTCTGTACTGAGCACAAAATGATTCATAGCGGCGGCGGCAGTATCGACAACGCCGGTATATCCTAACAATATACTACGCAAATCCGCATCGACGAATTGCATTGTAACACGCGCCCTTGATTCCAAGTCATTTCTTTGAACAGTGTTCATGTTGAACATATAGATCAAGGTGATTGCAAGAACTGCAAATAAAACCAAGCTGATGCAAAGGCCTAAAATTTTTACAGACAAAGACCCTTTTAACTCTTTCATTAGATTCCTTCCTTATTTAGTATTTGTCAATTTTAAAGAAACGATTCACGCAAAATGCAAACGCAGACGGTAGACTACACCCAATACACACGCCAGATCGCATGGTGGGGGGGGAGGGAGGGTAATAATGCCTGATTTTTCAGACACTTTTTGAGTAAGGAGCATTCCCCCCTTTCACAAATTTTACCGTTAGCACTACAGCTTGAAGCGTCCTCTGATATAAGCCTAGCATTTTTTGCGGAAACTGTCAAGTCCTTTTTACATTTTTTTTGTAAAATTTATAGTTTGCATTGAATTTCTGTCAAAAACGCCGGCTGCAATGCAATCAGAAACGGCAATCGTCTAAAATTATAACCCCCTTTTGACAGCCTTGTCAAGCCTTTAAACAGCATTTTTTTACTTTTTCTGAATTCCCCGCCAAAATTACCCCCAAGCCCGAAAACACGGATTCCCCGCCGGGGTTTTCTCGCCGGGCGGCCGCTCGCTGGCTTTCGCTGGCAAAGCTCGCAAACAAGGCAAAAGCCCGCCAGCCCTTGAGCATGGCGGCTGCCGGCCGCCGCTGCCGGGCGTTGATCAAAAGAACAGTATGTGTTAAGCTTGATTATGCCGTTATCATGGAACGAAATCAGATTACAGGCCGCAAACTTCGTGCAAGAATGGGAAGAAAGGGCGGCAAACGCAAAAGAAGAAGCGGACGCGCAAGACTTCCAAACCGACTTCCTAAAAGTATTCGGCGTTACAAGACGGCAGGTTGCCACTTTTGAACACCGGGTAAACATGAGTGGCGAAACCGGTTTGTTAGGTGAAAAAACGCCAGGTGCTTCAGCACCAAGCCGCCGGGGTTATATAGACCTGTTCTGGAAAGGGCGGATCATGATTGAAATGAAAACCCCTGGAAAAGACAGAAAAAAGGCCTACGAACAGGCTAAAGAGTACGCTGAACATATACCGGCCAAAGACCTTCCTTGCGGTATTTTAATTTCAGATTTTCTGACATTTGATTATTACGATCTTGAAAAGGGCGGAGAGCCGGAAACCTTTACTTTGGAAAGCTTCCCCCAAAAAGTAGAGTTATTTGGTTTTCTTGCAGGATATAAAGAGATGGTTTTCGAGGCTGTAAGCCCTGTAGACATACGCGCCGCCGAACACATGGGGGATTTATACGACGCACTCAAAGAAAACGGCTATGAAGGCCATGAGCTTGAAATGTATCTTGTACGCCTTCTCTTTTGTTTGTTTGCCGATGATTCCGGCATCTTCGATGAAAAAAAACTTTTTTTTAGGTATATCAGCGACCGCACGAATGCGGATGGTAGCGACTTGGCTATACATCTGGGGCAAATATTTGAAACCTTAAACAAGCCTGAAGACAAACGTCTTAAAAACATAGACGAAACCCTTAATAAATTTCGTTACGTCAACGGCAGTCTTTTTGAAGAACGACTGGAAACTGCGGCGTTTGATTCTAAAATGCGAAAAACACTGTTAAAATGTTGCTCGCTAGACTGGAGCCAAATTAAGCCTGAAATTTTCGGGGCAATGTTCCAAAGCGTAAAAGACAAAGAAAAACGCCGGGAACTGGGCGAACATTACACAAGCGAACCTAATATATTAAAACTCATCAAGCCGTTATTTCTTGATGAACTATGGGACGAATACGAAAAAATTAAAAAACTTTCCCATAGCCTTAAACAGCAAAGATTATTGGAGTTTCACACAAAGCTACAAGGGTTGAAATTCCTTGACCCTGCCTGCGGCTGTGGCAACTTTCTTATTGTCGCTTATCGAGAGTTGCGGATACTGGAAATAGAAGTTTTGGCGGACTATTTGCAATCACAGCAGTTAATTAACATTGAACTTATGATAAGGGTAAACGTAGATCAATTCTACGGTATTGAAATTGAAGAATTTCCCGCCCGTATTGCCCAGACCGCGATGTGGCTTATAGATCATTTAATGAACATGGAAGCGTCAAAACGGTTTGGAAAATATCTTGCGCGTATTCCATTGACGGCTTCTCCTTCTATACATATTGCAAACGCATTGACAACGGATTGGGAAAGTATTGTTCCAAAAACAGAGTTGTCGTATATTTTAGGCAATCCGCCATTTGTTGGATCAAAACTTATGATTGAACGACAACGAAAAGAAGTTGCTGTCATTTTTTCCGGTGTTAAAAATGGGGGTATTCTTGATTATGTTTCTTGTTGGTACAAAAAAGCGGCTCAATATATTCAAGAGACGAAAATAGAAGTTGCTTTTGTATCTACCAATAGTATCTGCCAGGGAGAACAAGTTCCTGTCCTTTGGCCTGATATTATAAACAAGTATGGTGTAACAATCAACTTTGCCCATCAGACTTTCAAATGGCGCAACGAGGCACGGGGAAAAGCGGCGGTTTATTGTGTGATTATAGGGTTTTCTCTTGTAAGCAAGGAAGGGAAAAAGATTTATCAATATGCAACTGTAACCGGGGAACCGCTGGAAACAAAAGCAAAACAAATAAATGCCTATTTAATTGATTTTGCCCCGCTTTTTATAAACAGCCGTTCAAAACCATTATGCGATGTTCCGCCAATGAGTTTCGGCAATATGCCTCTTGACGGCGGAAATTTTCTTTTATCAGATAAAGAAAAAGATGACTTTATCAAAAATGAGCCAAAAGCAAAAAAATACATACTCCCGCTTATATCTGCTCGTGAATTTTTGAATGGTATGCGACGCTGGTGTATCTGGCTTGTTGATGCAGAACCCGGCGAAATACGAAAAATGCCTGAGGTTGTAAAACGTATTGAAGCAGCTAAACAATTTCGGCTGGCAAGTGTTGCACCTTCAACTAGAGACCATGCTTCTGCACCTTCGTTATTCAGAGATAGAAATAGGCCAGATTCTTTTATAGTTGTCCCACGTGTATCATCTGAAATTAGAAGATATATTCCTATGGGATTTTTTGATTATAATTCAATCGCCAGCGATACCTGTATGACAATTCCAAATGGGACAGTTTATCATTTTGGAGTTTTGACATCGACAATGCACATGGCATGGATGCGGTATGTTTGTGGAAGACTCGAATTGCGTTATCGTTATTCGAAAGATATTGTTTATAATAATTTTCCTTGGCCTAATCCAACGGAAAAACAAACGGCAACAATAGGGCTGGCGGCACAGAATATATTGGACACTAGAGCAAAATTCTCAAATAGCAGTCTTGCTGATTTGTATGATCCAATTACCATGCCGCCGGCTTTGCAAAAAGCCCACCAAAAATTGGACAAAGCGGTAGAAGCCGCCTACGGCAAAACCTTTGAAACAGACGCAGACCGTGTTACTCACCTTTTCAGCCTGTATCAAAAAATGACGGAAGGGTTGTTTGCGGCTGAGGCTAAAAAGAAAAGGAAAGCAAAATAAAGTTTTGAAAAAAGCCCCCGGCAAGTCCCAAACAGGGGTTGCTCGCAGGGGCTTTCTTGCCGGGCTTTTACCGCGAAGCCCCCAAACAGGGCTGTTCGCAGGAGCCGCCCGGCAAATGCCGGCTTGCGCTTTTTAAGAGCTAATTAGCCCAAGCCCCGCTTGTAGGCCTGCCCGTGCCGGCAGCCAAATTAACACCTGACCCGGCAGTCGTTTCCCTTCGCGTATTATTGTTAAGAAAAACAGCATGGCCGCTTCTGGCCAGAACATTTCCGGCAATGTCCATTACCACGTTGCCATAAACTGGGTCATTGGCATAACCGGTAATAATTCCACCGGCTTTATTAAAGTTAGAAAACATGAAGAGCATTACCCCGCCACCTGCTTGACGGGCTATATTGCCTGAAATAGTACCGCCACTCATTGTAAAAGCACCGCTCGTACCCACTCCTCCACCGCGATTAGCAGTATTATCAGCAATCGTTCCCCCGCTCATGGTAAAAGTTCCAACATTAACAAGCACTCCGCCGCCGGTGTTAGCGGAATTGCCGGAGATGGTTCCCCCGCTCATTTCAAATGTTCCACCCGCTAGTTCAACCCCGCCGCCGCCGTTGCCTATAATCGCCGAGCCTGTCCTCATTCTAAACGTTCCCCCACTGTTTACCCTTACCATTCTGCCGTTGTTGCCGCTGTGGCCGTGAAAGGTTATGTTGTTGTCCAGAACAAAGGTGATGTTTTGGTTAATCGTAAGCCCCGTTCCGTTTGAACTGAGCCTGAGTGTTCGGTTTTGATTGTCGCCTCTAAGAACTATGGTAACATTTATAGTACCCGGAAACCCAACAGTAAGCGGAGGTACCGTTTCATCGGCGCGTACCTCGATGATATAGGTGTTGTGGCTGTCCACGTTTCTTTGAAGCCAGGCCAACTGATCGGCAAGGCTGTCCCCCGGCACAAGGATGCCGGTGATTGGCGGCTCCGCAACCTGGGCGGCACGCGGCGACGGCCCGGCGGCCGGCTGGACGTTTGCGGCAACCGCCGCCGGGGCGGGGGTTTGCAGAAGCGATGCGATTACGGTTTCGGAAACGTTCCGGTTGAACTGGCCTTCTATGCGGGCGGTTTCGACATCAAGCGCGCGGACGCGCAGGCTGTACACGCCGCCGATTCTGGAAACGGTTCCGGAAACGATTATTTGCGCCCCCAGCATCCGCCCTATGCTTTGCGCCGACTCGTCGCTTACTTCGCCGGACATTTGGAAGTCCAGTTCCGCCCGGATATCGTCAAGCTGCTGGCGGTCTACTACGGAGAAAACCCTGTCGTTGACGGTGTTGGAGATAAGCTCTTCGACAATGTATTCCGACAAGGCCGGGTAGCTGGACTGTATGTAGAGAAACATCAGTATGTTTCCCGGCTCAAGGTTCTGGTTAAGGGAATCCGATATTTCGCGGATGACCGAGTCCAGTTCCGCTAGGCCGGCTCTTGCGGCTGCCTGCTGTGCCGGGCTTTGGAACTGGCCGCCTGTTTGGGGCGTGTTTGTCCCGCAGCCTAGGGTCAATGCGGCAAAGCATATTGAAAGCGCCGCCGCCCAAATGCTTTTTGAATGTTTTTTCATTTTTCTCTCCTGCTTTGTTTTATTGGACATTCCATCTACGGAATGTCCCTTGTTGATTTCTTGCATGACTGGGCTACCGCCAGCGGCGGTCGGGCATTCCGCTTGCTTGGCCTGCTTGACCAGTACGCCCGCGCAAGCGGGCATACAATCCCTTCCTTGAAAGAGCCAAGCCCCCGTAGGGGGCTTCAGCCTGAAAACTAGGGGCGCACAAGCCGGACACCCAGGATGAAGCTCGGGACGAACGGGTAGACGCTGTTGCGGAGAGCCGACCGGGCAAACTGCGCCGAAGCGTTCCAGCTACCGCCGCGAAACGCGCGGCGAGCCCCCGAGGACGCGCCCGTTGGGTCGGTCTGCGAACCGGGGCCTACAGCCCCTCCCCGCCAGTCCCACACCCACTCCCACACGTTGCCGTGCATATCGTGCAAGCCCCAGGCGTTAGCCTGCAGCAAACCCACCTGCCTTGTCGTGCCTTCGCTGTTGCTGAAGACCCACGCTATTTCGTGAATACGGTCTATATCTTCCTGATAGTGCTGCGCCCCATTGCTGAACGCCGCAGTTGTCCCCGCTCTTGCTGCGAATTCCCACTGCGCTTCCGTAGGCAGCCGCCACCCGGTCGAGCCGTACACCACTTCCACGGCGTTCCAAGCCGCTATGTTGGGGCTGCCCGGCGCTGTAGGCACCGGGCCCCAGGCTGCCGGGTTAGTGGTCCCGTTTATGCTGTACGCGGGGATTAGCCCGTCCATAACGCTTAGGCGGTTGGCGAAAACCAGCGCGTCAAACCAGCTTACCATCTCCACCGGCCGGCCCCCGGCCATTCCAAAGGTTGCGGAATTTACGTTAAAATGGCTGGGGTTGCTGCCCATTACGCGCTCCCACTGCTCCTGCGTTATCGGGTACGCGCCCATCCAAAACCCTTCGCTTAACGTTACGGTATGCTGCACTTCGTACCACTGGCTCCTGCCTGCTTCTTCCGGCGGGCTGCCCATTGTGAATGTCCCGGCGGGTATCCACACGTGGGCTACCCCGCTTTCCAGCTCCATGCGGTCGCCGGGCCGCGGCCCGCTGTCGCCGCAGCCTGTTGCGGCCAGCGCAAGCAATGCGGCTAACGCCAGCGGCAGTTTCGTTTTTTTGCTCCTCATTTTTTCTCTCCTTTCTGTTTTGTTATATAAAGCCCAGATTAAGCGGTTTTTGCTTATTTCTGAGTCCTCATACTAGTTTTACCGCTCTATCAAGCGTCCGAACCCGCAACTGGACTTTTGAAGCTCCAATTCCGCGCAAAATGCCCCCAAAAACGCACCCAGCCCTAATCGCAAATTTCTCCCCTTGCGAATGCTTATCGAGAATGTTGTTTTGTCGTGAAATTTTCTAGATTGTACTAATGTAAATGGGGGGG
>WRKI01000190.1 GCA_009778155.1 Spirochaetota bacterium | reverse complement strand
GGCTTTGCAAGATCGCTAACCAGCCTGCTGGACGGCAGCGCCCCCGCCCCGGCAGACGACGATGCGGCGGCCGGCGAGGCGGACGCGGCGACGGCCGGGGCAGGCGCGAAACCAGCAGTTTTAGCCGCTGTATTTGACTCGCGCACACCCACCTTCCGGCATAAAATGTACAGCGAGTACAAGGCCACCCGGCAGAAAACACCCGATGACCTGCACGAACAAGTGCCGTTGGTAGAAGAATTTTTGGCCGCGCTGGGCATACCCGTTTTAAGAGCCGACGGCTTTGAAGCGGACGACATCATCGCCACACTAGCCAAAAAATGCCGGGAAGAAAAACGCAGGTGCTACATAATATCCTCGGACAAAGACCTTTTGCAACTTGTCGGGGGAGGGGTCTTTGAACTGCGCCCGGCGAAAAACACCAAGACAGAAGGACAGACAGCGGGACAAGCGGCCTCCCTGTGGGACGTGATAGGCGCGAAAGAAGTCAAGGCAGAATGGGGAGTAGAACCAGATAAAATCCTAGACCTCCTTTCCCTTGCAGGTGATACCTCCGACAACATCCCCGGCATAAAAGGCATAGGCGATAAAACAGCAGGCAAACTCTTGGCGCGATACGGCAGCTTGGAAGAAATCTACAAAAACATCGCCGCCATAGCAGGCTCAATAGGAAAAAAACTTGCCGAAGGCAAAGAAAGCGCGTACTTTTCGCGCGACCTAGTCCGGCTGGACGAAAACGTGCCGTTACGCGTAAAAAAAATCGACGAACTTTCCTTGGAAAAACTAGACCGGGCAGCCGGTGCGCGAGTGCTGTTACGCGAAGGCATGATCCAAAGCGCAAGACAACTTTCACCTAACACGGCAGCCCCCGCCGGGGCTGGCGCGACGGGCGGCGCGGCGGGCGGTGCGGCAAACGAAGAACTGCCGGAACAGTCCGGGTTTGGCCAGGCGGACAACGCCCTTTTGGGCAACGGCCATTACAAAACCGTGCTCGACATAGACGAGCTAAAAACAATTTTAGAAAAAGCCCAAAAACAAGGGTTTTTGACACTGGACTTTGAAACAAACTCCCTTGACGTGTGGAACGGCGGACAAGACGACCGTCGCGCTTCGGTCATTGTCGGAATCTCTCTGGCCGTAAAACCGAAAGAGGCCTTTTACGTCCCGGTTGCACCTCACGACGGCGCAGAGTACAACGACCCGCAAACCGTGCGAAACTTGTTTGCCGGCATCTTTTCCGATCCTCAAATGACAATCATTGCACATAACGCAAAGTTCGATTACAAGGCAAGCCGGGGCTGGGGCGTGGAACGTTGGAAGTGCAAAATTTGGGACACAATGGTCGCCGCCTGGCTAGCCGACCCGGAGCGCAGCAACTATTCGCTTGACTCCTTGGCATCCTACACCTTCGGCGTTACGCCAATCGCTTATTTTGACATAGTCCCAAAGGGCAGCACCTTTGACACAGTGCCGCTGGAAACCGCCACGCGCTACTCCTGCGAAGATGCCGATTATTGCGCAAGACTCAAAGAACATCTAAAACCCATCTTGGAAAAAAATGAAACACTGGAACTGTTAGAAAAACTGGAAATGCCCCTGCTCCCGATATTAGGTGAAATGGAAGGGGAGGGTATCAAGATAGAACCGAAAGCACTCGAAGTTTACGGCCGGGAACTTGCGCAAGAACTCGACAAAATACAAGCCGACACATGGAAAACAGTCGGGCGCGAATTCAACCTTTCATCTACCAAACAATTGCAGGAAGTTCTTTTTGTCGAGCGCAAGCTGAAGCCCGGCAAAAAAACAAAAACAGGGTACTCGACAGATGTCGCCGTTTTGGAAGAACTCGCGCTGGAAGACCCAGTGCCGGCCTTGATCCTCAGACACCGCACCCTGTCCAAACTCAAGTCAACCTATGTCGATGCCCTGGCGGAAATGGCCGACAGCGAAGGCCGGCTGCACACGAACTTTGTCCAGACGGGAACGGCCACCGGGCGGCTTTCCAGCCGGGAGCCGAACTTGCAGAACATCCCAATCCGAGCCGAGGAAGGCAGGCGAATCCGGGAAGCCTTTATCGCCAGCCCGGACTGTCTTTTAATTTCGGCCGACTACAGCCAGATCGAGCTTGTCATTCTGGCGCACCTTTCCCAGGACGAAAACCTTATCGGCGCGTTTATGGATGGCAAAGACGTTCACGCCCGGACAGCCGCGCTCATTTTCGGCATTGACGAAAACGAGGTAAAAAGCGAGCAGAGACGCATTGCCAAAACGATCAATTTTGGGGTCATGTATGGCATGAGCGCCTTTCGCCTTGCCGGCGAACTTGGCATAAGCCGGGGCGACGCTTCCAGCTTTATCAAGGCCTATTTTGACACATATTCAGGAGTGAGGGATTTTATCGAGGGGCTTATTCAAAAAACCGAGCGAACCGGCTATGTTTCCACGATTTTGGGACGGCGGCGCTACATACCCACGATAAACTCGCGCAATAAAACCGAAAAGGCCGCCGCCGAGCGTGTCGCCGTGAACACGCCCATTCAGGGGTCTGCGGCGGACATTGTAAAAACGGCAATGCTGAATTTAAGCCGGCGGCTGGACGCGGAAAAAAGCCCCGCCCGCCTTTTACTGCAAGTCCACGACGAGCTGATCCTTGAGTGCCCGGAAAAGGCCGCCGATCAAGCGGCAATCATTGTAAAAACCGAGATGGAAAAGGCGGCAAAACTGCGCATCCCCCTGCGGGTAAGCGTGGAAAGCGGCAAAAGCTGGGGCGGCTTCCATTGAGCGGCAAAAAAAATCGATTTTTTGCGATCTTTTTGCCGGGCTGTTGACATTTTTTTTTTTTTTTGGCAGTATACAGAAAGCGGGTTGCATTTTTTCCAAAACGGAGTGCCGGTTTTGGGAAACCGCAAGTTTTTAGGGGCCATTAGCTCAGTTGGTTAGAGCAGAAGACTCATAATCTTTTGGTCCGAGGTTCAAGTCCTCGATGGCCCAATTTTTAAAGAAACGATGATTAAATCCCATCGAGGATGCGGATTAAAATCCGAATCATCGTTCTTACCCGCATTTTGCGCAATGAAATGAGCAAATGCAGAGGGAACCACTGATTAGCTTCGAGTTAATCAGTGGTTCCTTAAGACTGGCTAAGTCCTTTATTTTGGATTTTGTGAATGAAAAACAGGCAAAGCGCAAAAGAAAATGGTCGTTTGACAAAGTGCCAACTCGAAGGCCTGAGTGCCGGGGAATTGATTAAGCTCGCGGACAGCTACGGGATAGACATACCCGCATCTTTGGAACGGGTTTTCATCATCGGCGAACTGCTGGAGGCCGATTTGGACACTGCGGAAGAGTCCGGCCTGTCGGCCGATTCTGCCGGCAAGCCGCCCTCTTTTGGAAATGATATAAAGGTTCGCCACGGCTCTGCGGAAAGCGTGGCCATCCCCAAGCAATACAACATTTCATATATAGAAGTAATCATAAGAGACCCGCTGTGGGCCTTTGTCTTTTGGGAAATCAAAGAAGAGCACAAGCAAGCTTACGAAAACGCTCCCGGCTTTGAAGGCTACTGCCTGCGGGTTGTCCCGCTGAACTCCGGCGGCGCGCCGGAAAACGCGCTTCCAAGTGGCGAGGAATCGTTTACCATAGCGATAGGCTTAAACGACACGGCAAGATACTTGGGCTTTCCCCAGGACAAAAGCGGCATGGAGCCGGCAGCCCAAGACGCGGGGGGGCGCGGCTTTACTGTAAAGCTGTGCGCCATGCAAAACGGCCACGAAGCGACCCTTGCCAGCTCCATGCCCTTTGTCATGAGCGGCGGGGCGGGAAAAGACTCAGGCGGCTTGGGCAATCGCGGATTGCAGAGCAATCTCGGATTGCAGAACAATCTCGGATTGCATAGCAATCCGTGCATCAGCCTGTCCGGGTTGCAGGATTTTTCAATCGCGCAAGGCTCTTACCGCCAGCTAAGGGCAAAACGGCATTAAAAATGAAAAACTCCTATGCAATATCCCTAGTCCTTCATGCGCACCTGCCTTTTGTAAGGGAGTACAACGGGGCGAACGATTTTCGCCATGCCGCCGAGGAAAGCCGTTTTTTTGACGCGCTGTCCGAAACCTATATCCCGCTTTTGCAAATGTTCGACCGGCTGGAAAACAGCCGAATCCCCTTTAAACTGGGTTTTTCAATCTCGCCCCTTCTTTGCCAAATGTTGAGCGACGAGCTTTTGCTTAAAAAATACCTGGCCTACACCGACAAACAGATCGAGTTCGGCAAGCGGGAGTTGGAACGGACGGCGGCGACGGCCGGGGACAGCGGCGCACTGCACGCGCTGGCAAAACACAACCTTGACAGAATCGTTGACCAAAAAATTGTTTTCCAAGAACGCTACGAGGGCAACATACTCAAGACGATTGATTTTTACAGCCGCAAGGGAAGGCTGGAAATACTCGCCGGCCCGGTAACCCACGCTTTTCTGCCCTTTCAAAACTTGCCGGGGGCAATCGCGGCGCAAATAGAGACAGCCCTTCCTTTTTACCGCCAGCATTTCGGGGGGCGGCCTTACGGTTTTTGGTTGCCGGAACTTGGCTGGAATGCTTCCGTGGAATCTTTTTTGCGCTACTACGGGTTCGGTTATACAATAGTAGACACCCACGGTTTAATTTTCGGCAGTCCGCCGCCGCAAAAGGGCAGTTTTTACCCGATTAAAACCCCCGGCGGCATTTTTGTCTACGGCAGGGATTTTTACGCCGCCCGCGAGATCGAAGCGGCGGCGGTAGACAGCGTGTACAGGGACAACGACAAGGATGCCGGCTACGAGCTTTCTATAGAAGAGATTTCGCCTTTTTTGAACCGGGAGGGGGAGCGCCGGCCGACGGGCTTTAAATACTGGCATCGTTGCGAGGCAGACCAAAACAGCGTTCTTTGCAAGGACGGCCTTTACGATCCCAAGGCGGCGGCGGAAAAAGCGGCGGAAAAGGCGAAAACCTTTCTGGAAAACCGGCTAAAAAGCCTTGCGGCGGCCGGCGAGCATATCGAAGGCACGCCCATAAGCCTTTGCGCCTACAATGCGGACAGTTTTGGCCGGTTTTGGCACGAGGGGACGCAGTTTCTGGAAGCCCTTTTCCGGCTGGTCGCTGCGCCATTTGGCGTGCCAAATGGCGTGCCGGATGGCGCACCGGCGGGGGAGCTTGCCTTTGTAAGCCCGTCGGAGTATCTTTACGAGCAGGACATTGCCAGCTTGCAGACATCGACCCCGGAGTTTTCTTCATGGGGTTACAATGGCTACGGCGAAACTTGGCTTGCCGCCTCCAACGACTGGATGTACCGGCACATTTTCCGCGCTACGGAAAGAATGGTGGAGCTGGCGGAGCGTTTCCCCGATGCGACGGGGCTTAAGGAACGCGCCTTGAACCAGGCGGCAAGGGAGATTCTGCTTGCGCAGAGTTCGGACTGGCCGGAGCTTTTGTACAGGCAGGACGGCGCATCTTACGCGCGAAGCCGTGTGGAAGGCTCTTTGCGCAATTTTACGACGATTTACGAGGCGCTTGGCAGCAATTACATCAGCACCGAGTGGCTTACGACGCTGGAACGCCGGCACAATGTTTTTGCAAACATCAATTACAGGGTTTTCCGCCGGAAAAAATGATCGCGGGGTTATTGCCGCACGGCTGTAATTGTGTTATGATTGGGAAAAGTTATAAAAGTTGTCCCTTGGGGGGGCAAAAGGGAGAAATATGGCATTTAGCGATAAAATGAAAGAGTTGCTGGATCAGGGAATGGCCGCGGGCAAGGATATTGCCGTAAAAGCCGGGGCCAAGGCGCAGGATTTGGGCGAGAAGGGCATGATAAAGTACAATATCATGCAGCTTGAAAGTCAGGCACAGCGGGCGCTTACCCGCTTGGGGAACGAGGTTTACCGGTCGTTTAACGAAGGCGGCAAAAGCTCGATAAGCCGCGACGATCCTTTGTGCAAGTCCATCATCGACGAGATTGAGATGATCCGGGACACGCTCGAAAAAAAAGAGCAGGAGTTGAAAAATCGTTAAAAAAATCGCCAAGGGGCTTGATTTTTTTTTCGATATGTTCTATCTTAAATATGTACGGTGGTTTTCAAAATCGAGTTTGGACTTACCTGTGCAACTACCGGGCCGTTAGCTCAGCTGGTAGAGCATCGCCCTTTTAAGGCGGTGGTCGGAGGTTCGAATCCTGCACGGCTCAATACTATGGAAGATGATTAGTGCAACGCTAATCGACGCTTCCATAGCCTTCTGTAGTTCTCCTTTTTGCGGCGGCTTAATCCGGGGGGGTTGCCGCCGCTTTTTTTTTCAAGGGAATGCGGCTTATGTTTTTATAAAACGAGCCGATACTGGTATTATGATCGCTGTCGGCATTATAATCGGAATTATTCTTCTCGCTGGTATGATTTACATGGCGCTCTCAAAAAAGACGGACGCTCCTGTAAGAATGGCCTCCCTTATCGCCTTGGGATTGATGATTCTGACGGTTATTATCAGCGGTATCCGCATTTTTACCGCCGGCCAAGAACCCCCGGCGGATATGTCGGTGGTTCATGTCGTGCCCCAGCCTGTGGAACCTCAAGCCGGGGATGTGAGCACGTTTGGAATGCTTGTTTTTATCTTTTTCTTCTTGGCTTTGCTGGCCGCCGTTGTTTATATTTCAATGAAGGAGCAAAAAAAGAAGCTGGCAGAGGAGGCAAATGCAAAAGAGCTTCCAATTAAGGGCAAAAAATCAAAGTTTCCCTTTTAGCCTTGGGCGGGTGCACGGCAAACGCATGAACGACACGAACCTCGGAAATATCTCACACAAAGGCACATCGAACCTACGGTTCGCGACACGAAGGCACAAAGGTTATGATTGAGCTACGGTAAGCCCGCGCCTTCCTTTTGCATCATTATCGAATATAAGAGCGGAAGGAAGAAATAGGAATGAAGCAGAGCTTTCTAATCAGTGCTTTGTGCCTTTGCGCCTTTGTGCCTCCGTGTGATAAAAATGGGAGTAAATTCCGAAGCTCGAGCATTCATGCGTTTGTCGTGTGCCGGGCAGGCGTTTATGGAAGGGGATCGCCATGACTAAGCTCTTAATCAGGCTCTTCATAGGAAAGCGGGACTTGGCCGAAGAGTCTGCGCGGGCAAGGTGCGGCTACTTGGCCTCTGTCGTGGGCGCGGTTTCCAACACCGTGCTTTTTGCCGTCAAACTGACAATCGGCCTGCTCTTAAACTCCGTGGCCATAATGGCCGACGCGGTAAACAACATTCAAGATTCGCTGGCAAACATCATAGTCATTGCCGGCATTAAGTTTGCGAAAAAGCCGGCCGATTACAAACACCCTTTCGGCCATGCCAGAATCGAGTACATCTCCTCGTTCATTATCGCCGCTTTCATGTTCATTCTGGGCTACGAGTTTATGGAAAGCTCGGTTCGCGCCATAATCGCCCCGGAGGAAATCGGCTTTGACATAATCCTTGTGGGCATTCTTGCCGCGTCGGGGCTTGTAAAATTGTGGCAGTCCGGCTTTTACAAAAAATTGGGTCGCTCGATAAACTCCGCGCCCTTGGTCGCCCTGTCAAAGGACAGCCTTAACGATGTGTTTATTGCGGTGGCCATAGTCGGCTCTGTCGTTTTTACCCACTTGACCGGGATTATTATCGACGGCTATGTCGGCGCGGGCATTTCGCTGATTATTTTGTACACGGGCTTTTCCGTGGCCAAGGACACTGTAACCAAGCTGATTGGCGAGGCCGCCGACCCGGCGCGTGCGGCGCAGATTATCGAGGCGGCAAGGTCGCACGAGG
>WRKI01000189.1 GCA_009778155.1 Spirochaetota bacterium | reverse complement strand
TGGCCGCTTTGAATCGGCGGGGGTCGCCGGCGTTCACGGCAAAACCACCGTTACCGCCCTTTGCGGCGCGATCATGAAGGCGGCACAGCTTCCCGCGCAAATCCTTGTCGGCAGCGCGGTTGCCGACTTCGGGGGGGGCTGCACCCTGAGCCTTGGAAACAAATACTTTGTCGCGGAAACCTGCGAATACCGCAAGCACTTTCTTTCGTTCCAGCCGAAAAACATAATCCTTACAGCCGTGGAAAGCGACCATCAGGATTTTTTCCCCGACTACGCCTCCATTCGTGAGGCCTTTCTGGAGTACTGCCGCCTTTTGCCCACCGGGGGGGGGCTGATTTACTGCGCCGACGACGCGGGGGCAAGCGATGTCGCCAAGGCCGCGGCCAAGGAGTCGCCGGGGATAAGGCTTGTCCCCTACGGCTTTAGCGCAGATGGGGATTACAGGGTAACCTTTTACCAGGCGGGGGAGGGGCGGGGAGTTTTCGGCATAGCCGGCTTCCCAGGCGATTTTAACATTGAGGTACCGGGGCGGCATCAGGCGCTCAATGTCGCCGGGGCCTTGGCGTTGACATCGGCCTTTTTGGAAAAAGAGATTGCTTCGGGGGAGGGGGGCATCTGGCCGGGCGAAAAAATACAAGCGGTAAAAAAAGCGGTGGAAAACTTTCGGGGTTCCAAACGCCGCAGCGAGGTAATTGGAAAGGCCGCAGGCATTGTCTTTATGGACGATTACGGGCATCACCCTTCGGCAATAAAGACGACGCTGGCCGGGATAAAAAGTTTTTACCCAGGCCGCCGTCTTGTGGCAAGTTTTATGTCCCACACATACACCCGCACGGCCGCCCTTTTTGACGACTTTGCCGGCTCATTCGGCGATGCCGACATTGTTTTTTTGCACAAAATTTACGCATCGGCGCGGGAAAAGTACAGTGGCGGCGTTAGCGGAAAAACGCTTTACGAAAAGGTTCTTGGCGTAAAAGCCGGCGGGGAAGTTTTCTACGCGGAGGAGCCGCTGGATGCCTTTGAAGCCCTTGCAAAAATGCTCAAGCCTGGCGATGTTTTTGTAACCCTGGGGGCGGGCAACAACTGGCCTTTGGGCGAAAAACTTTTTTTCCATTTTAGGGAAACAGAACAGGGGAGGGGGGCATGAACAGCATGACGGCCTTTGCCCGCCGGGAAAAAACGGCAGAAAACATGACGGTTTCCGTGGAGATCAAGGGCTGCAACAGCCGCTTTCTTGAGGTTTTTGTCCATGCCCCAGGCTACCTTCGCGGCTTTGAAAAAAACGTGCGGGAGCAGATCGCCGCCCTTTGCGGCAGGGGCAGGGTTGACGTGTATATCAGCGTAAAGGAGCATAACGCGGCCTTTGCCGTTACGGTGAACGCCCAGGCGGCCAAAGCCTACCGGGATGCGGTAGACTCGCTTGCCCAAGAGCTTGGCATGGACGAGAAAATCGGCATTGCCGCGCTGTTAAAAATGGAAGGCGTTATGCAAACGGAAAGCAAGGCCGCAGGCGAAGAGCTTTACTGGAAGGAAATAGAGCCGGCTCTAAAAGACGCGCTGGAAGACTTTTGCGCGGAGCGCCGGCGCGAGGGGGAACACACAAAGGCCGACATCTTAAAATCGCTGGAGCTTATCGAGCTTTCGCACAAGGCGGTTTCCTCTTTCGCGCCCGTGATCGAAAAATCGATCAAGGAAAATGTCAGGGCGCGTTTTTACGAATGTGTCGGCGATGAGGTTGCCGAAAACCGGGTGTTAGCCGAAATCGCATCCCTTTTGCTAAAGTACACGATTGCCGAAGAGCTTTCCCGCTTGGCTTCCCACTTGGGCGAGTTTCGCGTGCAGGCCGGGGGCAACGCAAGGCCGGGGAAAATGCTGGACTTTCTGTGCCAGGAAATAAACAGGGAAGTAAACACAATCGGCTCCAAAAGCTCGGTTTACGAAGTGTCAAGCGAAGTTGTAACAATGAAGGAAGCCCTGGAGAATATCCGGGAGCAATTAAAAAATGTGGAATAGGAGAATCGCATGAAAAACAGTGGTATTAAAATAGCGGTATCCGGAAAAAGCGGGTGCGGCAACACGTCGGTAAGCAAATTGGTCGCGCAGACCCTTGGGCTTGATTTTATCAATTATACTTTTCGCTCTATGGCGGCCGAGCGCGGCATGGAGTTGAACGAGCTTTTGGAACTTGCCGCCAAGGACGATTCCTGGGACAAGGCTCTGGATGCGCACCAGATAAAACTTGCAAGGGATAGCGCGGGTTGCATTATCGGATCGCGCCTTGCGGTGTGGATGCTGGAAGAGGCGGATTTGAAGGTCTACCTTTACGCAAGCCCAGAGGTAAGAGCCGGGCGAATCCTTAAAAGGGAAGGCGGCGATGTGCAAGAGCAGGCGGCGATTACGGCCGAGCGGGACAGGCAGGATTACGGGCGCTATCTTCGCATTTATAACATTGATGTTGACAAGTACGAGTTTGTCGATCTGCTTATTGACACCGGCAAAATGTCGATACAGGAGATCGCCGATCTTATAATCGAAAAGGCGCGTGAAAAAACGGCCGGGAAAAAGTAACACGACTATGGACGAAATCGATGAATACATCGAGCGCTTTGCGCCTGATGTAAAAAACACGTTACGCGAAATAAGGGCTTTCATAAAACAGGAAGTTCCGCAGGCGGAGGAAAAAATATCGTATAAAATGCCGACATTTTACTTAAACGGAAATTTGGTTCACTATGCGGCGTTTAAGGATCATTACGGTTTTTTTCCCGCACCTTCGGGTATTGACGCTTTTGAAAAAGAACTTGCCCCCTACCGTAGCGGCAAGGGAACCCTGCGTTTTCCCTTCGGCGAGCCTATCCCCTGGGAGTTAATCCGAAAGATCGTGCGGTTTCGTGTAACGGAAAATTTGAGCCGGGCGGGAAAGGCCGGCGGGAAAAAGTAGCGTGATGACAAAGGCAGATGAAAGCGAGCCTGTCTTCATTGAAACGGATTTGACCGATGAAGAGCACGCGCTTATAGAAGAAGGCCGCAAGCGTTACCGTGAGCGTCCTGAAGATTTTTTACCGCTGGAAAGCCTGCTGAAGGGGGATTAAACGGCGGTATATGTGTGAAATAACGGAAAATTTAAGCCGGGCGAAAAAGGCCGGCGGGGAAAAGTAGCGCGTAACAGCCGCGTTACATCAAAAAAAATAGCGGTTTGTAGCCGCACGGCAAAGGCATGAACGATACGAACCTCGGAAGTATCTCACACGAAGACACAAAGGACAGATTAGAAAGCCGCCGTTTAATCCCCCCTTAACCTTTGTGCCTTCGTGCCTTTGTGCCTTGGTGTGATCAAAATGGGAGCAAATTCAGAAGCTCGAGCGTTTGTCGTGGCCGGCGGCCGGTTGACAAGTTGGCGGGAAAAGGTTAGAGTAGGCGGAAAGAAGATTGAAGCGGGCGTTTTTAGAGCGCGTAAGGAGGAAAGCGGCGATGCAGTCGGTGGTAGAAACCGTGTGGATACCCCCCGGAGCCTTCACGATGGGCAGCCCGGCGGGGGAAAAAGGCAGGTGGGACGACGAAGGCGCACAGCGGCAGGTAACGATAAGCCGTGGCTTTTGGATAGGGGTATGCCCCGTAACGCAGGAGCAGTGGGAGAAAGTCATGGGAGCAAACCCAAGCTATTTTTCAGATAGCCCGGCCGTCGGGCAGGCGCAGGGCAGGCGGCCGGTGGAGAGAGTGAGCTGGTATGAAGCGATTGTGTTTGCCAACCGGTTGAGCATAATGGAAGGGCTGCATCCGGTGTACAGCGTAAAGGGAAAAACAGACCCCGGCGACTGGGGCGCGGTTCCTAAAAACAGAGACGCGGCATGGGATGCGGTGAAAATAATCGAAGGTTACAGCGGGTGGAGGCTGCCGACGGAGGCGCAGTGGGAGTACGCCGCCCGGGCGGGCACGACGGCGGCCTTTAGCGACGGATCGGAGGACTGGGAGAAGGACGGGGACGCGATAGGCAAAATAGCCTGGCTTGGGTTTAACTCCGGGGACATGACGCACGAGGTTGGCCTGAAACAGGCCAATCCGTGGGGACTTTACGATATGCACGGGAACGTGTGGGAGTGGTGCTGGGACTGGAAAGCCGGTTACCCCGCCCAAGCCGAGACCGACCCGGCAGGCGCGACTTCGGGGTCTATCCGCGTGCTTCGCGGGGGAAGCGTGCGCGTTTCGGCGCAGGTTGCCCGCTCGGCGTATCGGAGCGGGGGTTCCTCGTCGGGTCGGGTCAAGAGTCGGGGCCTGCGGCTTGCTCGCCCCTAGTTTCCCGCCCAAGGGCTTCCCCTTGTTTTTACATACAAAAGCCCGAAAAATCGTTATAATATCAGTATGGCTGTAAACAAAAAACGCGCGGCAGAGCTGGAGGCTCTGATTCAAAAATACCAAGCCTCTTACTACGAAGGAGAGGCCGAAATTTCTGACGGGGAATTCGACCTGTTGTGGAACGAGCTTGAGGCTCTTAACCCGGACAGCCCTGTTTTGGCAAGGGTTGGGGAGGGCAGGGGGATTGACGGCTTCCCCAAAGCGACTCATCTTATCCCTATGGGCAGTCAGTCCAAGGCGGCCAACGCGGGCGAGTTTCTCGCATGGGCTAAAAAAAACGGCATGGATGCCGTGGCAGCCGCCGACGGCGATGCCGGCTCCGGGAAAAAGTTTTCGGTGCAGTACAAGCTGGACGGCTCCAGTCTTGAGCTTCAGTATGCCGCTGGGCGGCTTAAACGCGCCGTTACTCGCGGCGACGGGGTTACCGGCGACGACATAACCGCAAACGCCCTTGCCATGAAGGGTGTGCCGAAAAGTCTTGACGAGTCTTTTTCCGGCGGGGTAAGGGGCGAGGTTGTCATGAGCCGCCAAGTCTGGCAGGAAAAATACAGCGACAAGGCAAACTGCCGCAACGCGGCCAACGGTATCATGAAGCGCAAGGAGCCGGAGGGCTGCCGCGACTTGGAGTTCATCGCTTATGACGCGGCACGGGTACCGGCTGCCGGCGAGCAATCTGCCGGCGCGGAATCTGCGGGTGGCTTTGAAAACGAGATTGAAAAAATCGCATGGCTGAAAAAGCTCGGCTTTCAAACCGCCGTAACCGAGGTTTTCTCTTCTGCCCAAGAAATTATCGCCTACCGCGAGGAGGTCTCCCGAAAAAGGGATTCCATTCCCTTCGACATCGACGGGCTTGTCGTAAAAGACATCGAAATCGATATGGAAGATTTGCGTCGGGCGCGGCCGGAAAAGCAGATCGCCTTCAAGTTCGAGCTTGAAACGGCTTTCAGCATTCTTAGGGAAGTCCAGTGGAGCGAGTCGGGGGCGACTTACACTCCTATCGGCATTATCGACCCTGTGCGTCTTGCCGGCACGACGGTTAAGCGGGCGAATCTTAACAATCCGGGGCTTATCCGCTCCATGTCGCTGAAAATCGGCTCGGCGGTCTCGGTTGTAAAGCGCGGTGAGATTATCCCCAAAATCGAAGGGCTTGCGCCGGCGGGGGCTTTGGCGGCGGGGGTGGAGCAGGAAATCCGCTTCCCGGAAACTTGCGCCTCTTGCGGCACGGGTTTGGTTGACGAGGGGACTCGGCTTTTCTGTCCGAATAGCGGTTGCGAAAAGCGTCTGCTGGCGCGGCTGGAAAAATGGGTTGCCGTGCTCGACATTAGGGAGCTTGGGGAAAAGCTGATTGCCGCGCTTTTCGAGAAAAAACGCGCAAGGCGGATTCACGAGCTTTATTCTCTTACGGAGGAGGAGCTTGCCGGCTACGAGCGCATGGGCAAGTTGTCGGCGGCAAAGGTTGTCCGGCACATAAAAACACGGCGCGAGCTTTCGCTTGCGGCCTTTGTCGCGGGGTTCAACATCGAAGGTATTGCCGAAACGACTTTGGAAAAGGTTGCCGCCGCAGGTTTTGACACGCTGGAAAAAATGCGCTCGGCTAGTGTGGAGGGTTTGGCCGGCGTGCACGGGCTGGGCAATATTACGGCCAGTGTTCTTGCCGAGGGTTTGAAGGAGTGCGCCGCCGAAATGGACGCGGTGCTTGAGACGGGTTTTGTCGCTATCGCGCCGCCGGCGGCCGGGCAGGCTCTGCCTTTGAAGGGGCTTTCTTTCTGTTTTACCGGCGAGCTTAAATCGATGAAGCGTAGCGCGGCTCAGGAAAAGGCCAAGGCTCTTGGCGCGGATGTAAAAAGCGCGGTGGCCAAGGGGCTTTCCTTCCTTGTTACCAACGACCCGGACTCAGGCTCGGCCAAAAACAAAAAGGCGGCAGGTCTTGGCATTGCCGTCATCGGCGAGGAGGCCTTTTTAGAGATTTTGAAAAAGGGTCCCGGCGGGCGCGCCTCTACTGGGGGTCAGGGGGAGCTGTTCTGACGTAAAAGTGATTTTCCATTGCCAAGAACTCTTCGCGCACTCTTTGCAGGGATGCAAGCTCGCGCGTTATTGTGCGCCCGTAGTTCAGCGTGCCGTTTTCTATTCTGAAGGCTTGGTCTTCCCAATACTGCACCCGGACAAGGTTTATGAATCTGAAGCGTCTGTCGTTGGCAAGCTCGGCCCATCTTAGCGCTTCTTCCCAGTAAAAAAGCGCGGCTTGGAAACTGCTTTCTGCTATGTCAAGGCTTGCAAGGTTTTGGTCTCGAAATGGCGCGTTAAAGAAAAACGCCTCCCGCTTGTTCCACAGGCTGCCCAAAGAAAGGTACTGCTGGACAAGCCTGATGTTAAGGTGCATCATGAAAAGATGGCGGTATTTTTCCCACTGGGTTTCGTTTTCGATCAAGGCGAGGGCGAAGAGTGGGTTCGCAAAGGGGGCGGCCAGCGCGCGCTCCAGCCAGAAAATGTTTTCTATAAAGACGTCCGGGTTGCGGTTAAGGTTCATGCGGAAGAGCCGGTAGTACTGCTCTTTGAAAACGATTGTGTTTGAGCCAAGCGTTGAGGCGGCCGCCGCCGATGTCAATAAAACCAAGAAAGCCGCCAGGGGCACTATTTTTCTCATCGCGCTTTCTCCATCTTCATATCTTTGAATATCGGCATTTTTGCAAAGGCCCCCAACACCTGCTCGAAGACTTCCTTGGGGCTTTTTGCCGCGTCGATTACGGCGACTTCCACGCCCGCCTGCCGGAAGCGGTCTAAAAGGGAGAGGTATTTTTCGCGCACTTTTGCCTGAAACTCCGGGTACTCGTAAATTTCCAGCGTCTGGCGGCTTTTTAGTCTCTGTTGTGCCAGCGCGGGGTCGATGTCAAGATAAACGAGCAGGTGCGGGGCGGGAAAGTCCGCGTTCAAGGCCGCCGGCAGTTCATCGCCGCACTCGATGCCTTGGTACACGAGGGATGAAAGCACATAGCGGTCGCAAACGACAAGCTGGCCCTTGGCAGAGCGTTCTGCGATGCCGTCTTTGCCGTAGAGGTGCTCGCAGCGGTCTGCGGCAAAAAGCCGCGCCATTGTCTGCGGCGCAAGCGAGATGTTTTTTTTCAAGGCCTGCCGCAGAAGGGTGCCTACCGGGCCGGCTGTCGGCTCGGCTGTCGCAAAAAAAGGCGCGTTGTTTTTCTCCAGATACTCCGCCAAAAGCGTCTGCTGGCTGGTCGTTCCACTGCCGTCTAAACCTTCGAATACCGCAAAATTGGGAATGATTTCCATTTTTCTGATGATACCGCAAAAGCCGGAAAAATAAAAGGCTGCCGCAGCCACAGTCAGCAATTCTAAGGAAACACTGATTAACTCGAAGCTAATCAGTGTTTCCCTCTGTATTTGCTCATTTCATTGCGCAAAATACGGGTAAGAAGCAATGATTAAATCC
>WRKI01000188.1 GCA_009778155.1 Spirochaetota bacterium | reverse complement strand
CGGCAAGCCAGTCTAGGACTGCGGCGTGGCCGGCTGCATCAAGGTTGTCGGCTGGGGCTTTTTTCGACAGGCGCTCGCGGCCGGGGGTAAGAACGGGGGTGTACTGGGACATAAGCGAAAGCTGGGCGCGGCCTTTCGCGTAACGGGCGAACCAGCGCAAGACATTGCGGGTGGCTTCAAGGTGGCCGGGCAGAACAAGGTGGCGGATAATCACATTGCCGGGGCGGCCGTCGGACATGGCTATCATTTTTAGGATTGCGGCCTTTGCGATGTCGGGATAGTCGGGGGCGCGGAAGAGTTTTGCGGCAAGGGCGCTGTCCAGTGTTTTTAAGTCCGGCATGAAAATACTGACATGGCCTTTTAACAGATCAAGCGAGCCGGAGCTTTCGTAGGCGGAGGTGTTCCATACTACGGGGAGCGCAAGGCCGGCTGCGCGGGCGGCGGCAAGTCCCGCGATGATTGCCGGGGTGTGGTGGCTTGGTGTTACAAAGTTGATGTTCGCCGCTCCGGCTTTTTCCAGCGCAAGGCAAATCTCCGCAAGGGTTTGCCGAGAGACGGCGCGGCCTAAAGGCACGGAGGCCGGGAACTCTCCTTGCGAAGCTTGGTAGGTCTGGCAAAAGGCGCAGCCTAGGTTGCAGCCGCTTACAAAAATTGCCCCCGAACCTAAATTGCCGACAAGGGGCGGCTCCTCTCCCCGGTACAGGACGGCGCAGGCAAGTCTAAGCTCGGCGCTCTCTTTGCAAAATCCTCGTTTGCCCGCTACGCGGCTTGAGCCGCAGGCTCGTGGGCAAAGCAGGCAGTTTTCATACCCGGCGGGGTGCTTGTCTTCGTTCATGTTATGTTATGATAATGGCAAGCTCTAAAAACTGAAGTATTTAGAGCTTGCCGGCTCAAAGCTTGGCTGCGATTTTTTCCCGAACCATTTCGCCGATAAGCTCGGCGGGGCTTTGCCCTGTCGCCAGCATTCGGGCTTGAAAATACCCTGCGGAAACCTGGTCAAGCGCGACCGTCATGCTGCGGCGGTAATTTTTGATAAAAGGCCCCTCGACATTAGTAAGCGCGGGGATGCTGCGGGTAAGCTCCTCGTCAAGAGCGTCGGCTTCTTGATCTGTCAATATATGCATCATCATTAACTCCTTGGAAGGTATTGATAAAACTCCTTCCGGCACTTCATAGCGTGAAAAACATTGGCGGCATCCTCGGCCACCAAGTTGTACATTACTTCAAGCAAATTTCCGTTAAGGTCAAACCCTACAATCAGATACTTGTTGATGTGCCTTTCCATGAGCCTGTCCAACAGCGGGGCAGCCATAGCATTCTCTATGTCATCCTCTGTCGCGCCATGCTTGAATGCGCTCTGATTGAATATAAGGGAACCACTGATTAACTCGAAGCTAATCAGTGGTTCCCTCTGTATTTGCTCATTTCATTGCGCAAAATACGGGTAAGAACGATGATTAAATCCTCGATGGGATTTAATCATCGTTTCATAAGATTCACACTTACATAATACTGCATTTGCGCAAAGCCGGCAAGGGGAAAAAACCACGAAAGTATCTCACGCAGAGGCACACCCCCATTAGTGCATTTGCGCGGCGCGTGAAAATTTCTTCCTATTATAACTTGACAAGCTACGCCGTTTGTGGTAAATTTGTATCCAAGATGCGAGGAGGAATACATGGAATTGAAAAAAACAGCGATGGCCGGGACGCTGGAGTCGGGCGACGTTCAGGTAAAACTGGCGCCCGGGCAGGGCGGCATGTCGGTAACAGTTGACAGCGTGGTCATCAACCAGTACGGCAGGCGCATAAAGGAAGTCGCGAAGGAAACGCTGGCCGCCCTCGGCGTAGCAAGCGCGGAATTAAGCCTTGTTGACAAAGGCGCGTTGGACTGCACCATACGCGCGCGTGTGGAATGCGCGGCCTACCGCGCGGCGGAAGTGCAGGCCGTGGCTTGGAAGGGGGGGGCATGAAGGGCAAAGACAGATTGCGCCGGACACTCTTGTTCGTAAGTGCGCAAACCCCCGGCTTCATGAAAGAAGCCTACATCTACAAATCCGACAGCCTCATCCTCGACCTTGAAGATTCCGTGGCCGAAGCGCAAAAAGATGCGGCGCGGTTTTCCCTGTACCACGCGCTCAAAAGCGTGGACTTTATGGGAACCGAGCGCATCGTGCGCATAAACGGACTTGACACACCCCACTGGCGCGAGGACATACGCGCGGCGGTGGCCGGCGGCGCGGACACAATCCGCATTGCCAAGTGCGAGAGCGCCGGCGACGTGCAGGCAGTCGAGGCCGCAATCGAGGCGGCCGAGGCCGAGTTCGGCAGAAGCGGCACTCTTGTCATGGCCGCGCTGGAAAGCCCCGCCGGGGTGCTCAACGCCCTTGAGATTTGCAAGGCAAGCGGCCGGCTGGTCGGCGTGGCGATTTCCGGCGGGGACTTTCGCAAGGCAATGCAGACAAGGTACTACCCGGCAGGCCACGAGCTTGCGGCCGCTCGCGGCAACTTGTTGCTTGCGGCGCGGGCGGCCGGCGTGCAGGCCTACGACACGGTCTTCACCGACTTGCAGGATGTCGAGGGCTTCTATGCCGAGACGCAGGTGGCCAAGGAGATGGGCTTTGACGGCAAATCCGTCGTCGTGCCACAGCAAGTCCCGATAGTCCACAGCGTTTTCGCGCCCAGCGAAAAAGAGATAATCGAGGCCGAGCGCACGGTGCGGGCGATAGTCGAGAATGCCGACAAGGGTATCGGCATCTTCAGTTTGGACGGGAAGATGCTGGACGTGGCCTTTCTTCCCGGCGCACAGCGCGTGCTTAAAATGGCAAAGGCCAGCGGGCTTTACGAGGGGGACTTGGTATGAAAAACGCAGTCGGCAGGGACATACCCTGCGAAATTCTAAAAGGCGGGCGCGAAGTTTTCCAAGGCAGCAACCACCGGGACGGGCAGGTTTACCAAAAGAGCAGCCCCAAAGCCCGCGCCCACATAAGGCCGCAGGAGAGCAAAGTCGCCGGCAGCATACGCGAGGCTCTGCAACTTTGCGGCATCAAAGACGGCATGACCGTCTCGTTCCACCACCACTTCCGGGACGGGGATTATGTAGCCAACCTAGTGATGAAAGAGGTCGAAGCTATGGGGATTCGCGGCATAACGATAGCGGCATCCAGCATGGGGGCGGCGCACGATCCTATCGGCAAGATGATAGAAGACGGCGTTGTTACCGGGCTTCAGACCAGCGGCATACGCGGAAAGATGGGCGAGGCGGTCTCCAACGGGAAGCTTGAGACCCCTTGCATCTTGCGATCTCACGGCGGCCGGGTGCGGGCGATCGAACAGGGCGAGGTGCATATCGACATCGCCTTCATCGGTGCGCCCACCTCGGACGAGTGCGGGAACGCCCGGGCGACGGGGGGGAAGTCGGACTGCGGGGTGCTGTCTTACGCGATGGTCGATGCGAAGTATGCGGATAAAACCGTCGTCATTACCGACTGTCTTGTGCCTTTTCCCAACTTTCCGCCGAGCATTCAGGCGGTGGACGTTGACTGTGTCGTGGTGGTCGATCAGATTGGCGACCCGAAAAAGATCGCCGGCAAGGCGGCGCGGATCACGACCGACCCCCGCGAGCTTATGATGGCGCAGGCTTGCGCGAAGGTTGCGGCGGCGACTCCGTACTTCAAGGAGGGTTTTTCTTTCCAGACGGGGGTGGGGGGGGCTTCCCTTGCGGTGAACCGTTTTCTGGAGCCGCTCATGCGAGAGCGGGGTATCCGCATGGGCTGGGCGATTGGCGGCATTTCCGCGCCTATGGTCGAGCTTTTAGAGAAGGGTCTTGTCGGGTGCATTGTGGACGCTCAGGATTTTGACATTGATTCTGTGCGCTCGGCGCAGAACAATGCCAGGCACTTCGAGATTTCAACATCGCAGTACTGCAGCCCCTCGAACAAGGGCGCGTTTGTAAACAAGCTGGACTTTGTCGTGCTTGCCGCGCTGGAGATCGACACGATGTTCAATGTAAACGTTGTTACCGGCTCGGACGGCGTTTTGATGGGCGCGCCGGGGGGCCACCCCGATGCTTCTGCCGGGGCGAAGTGCACAATTATTGTAACTCCCCTTGTGCGCGGGCGCATTCCGACTGTCTGCGAAAGTGTTACCACTGTTACGACCCCTGGGGAGTGTATCGACGTGCTTGTTACGGATTACGGCATTGCGGTAAACCCCAAGCGAGGCGACTTGAGCGACGCGCTATCGGCGGCGGGTATCGCGCTCACGTCTATCGAGGCGTTGAAGGACAAGGCCTACTCGATGGTCGGCGCGCCCGACCCGGTGGAGTTCCACGACCGCGTGGTGGCCATCATGGAAGCCCGCGACGGCACGATTCTGGACGTGGTTCGCCAGATAAAGCCCTTCGAGTTGTAGGGGGGCATCGAAATTTAGCCTCACACAAAGGCGCAAAGGTTAGGAAGTTAGGAGGTTAGGCGGGATTATGATATGGCCGCGTCTTCTTCTAGCTTCATAAATAGGGATTAAGAGGAGAAAAGTAGGGATGAAGCGGAGTTTTCTAAAAAAACTTTGTGCCTTTGTGTCTTCGTGCCTTTGTGTGAACGTTTGGGGGAACTCCTCTTCCTATCGCGGTTGATTGTTTTAGGAAAAGACCCCGCGCCTGGCGCGGGTTAATTGGTAAAAGTTAAGGAGTTTTTATGTTGTTAGGCATACTAGGGTTTTTAGTGCTCGTGGGCATCATGGTCATACTATTCCATGGCAGAGTTTCGCCGGCGGTGGCCTTTGTCGGGATACCGATAATTGTCGCGCTGTTTCTGGGCTTTAACCCCATCGAAATAGGGCGCTTTATCCAGCAGGGTGTCGGAACCACTACGGGAACGGCAATACTGTTCATCTTTTCGATCCCCTTCTTCTTCATTATGAATGACGTAGGGGTGTTCAACCCAATTATAAACGGCATGGTAAAGGCCGCGCAGGGCAGCCATGTTCGCGTAACGATCTTCACCGTGCTTTTGACAATGGTGGCTCACCTTGACGGGGCTGGCGCATCGACCGCGCTTATCTGCATACCGGCGCTTCTGCCCATCTACAAAAAACTGAATATGCGCCCGCACGTTCTTTTGTTCCTTGTCGCAATGTCTGCCGGCGTTATGAACATTACCCCCTGGGGAGGGCCTACGCTCCGTGCGGCGGCAATCTTGGCTCTTGACGTAAACTACATCTGGCGGCAGCTTATCCCGGTGCAGGCTTTCGCAATTTTGCTTTCGCTAGCCCTTGCCGTGTTCTTCGGCTTGCGCGAAAAGAAATACGAGCAGGTTGCTATCGACTGGTACGCGAAAAACACCCCGACCAAAAAGGCCGATGAAAAAACCGAGGAAGGTAAAAGCCTGCCAACGTGGAAAATGGCGGCCAATATTGCGCTTATACTCATCGCGCTGGGTGCTCTTGTGTGGGGGCAGATTGCGGCCTTTGTCGTCTTTATGATAGCGACAACTATCGCTCTCTTCCTTAACTATCCCAACCTAAAAGAACAAAACGGAGTGCTTGACCGCTCGGCAAAGGGTGTTCTTACTGTTGTTACGGTGCTTTTGGCATCCGGCGCTCTTATCGGTATTCTGGAGCAGACCCGTATGCTTTACGAGATGGGCGAGATGATCTTAGGGATTATCCCCCCTGGCGCCGGGCAGTTCTACAATGTGTTTATCGGTTTCTTGGCCGCGCCCGTTGCCGTGGTTTTCGGTACGGACTCTTACTTCTTCGGCCTGTTGCCTCTTATCGCCGCTGTCGGCGAGGCGTTGGGTTTTGCCCCGGTTACTTCGGCCAACCTGCTCTTGATCGGCCACAACTCCACGGTGTTCGTCAGCCCCTTCACTCCCGCAATGTTCCTCATGATCGGTCTTGCCGGCGTGGAGCTTAGGGAGCACTTGCGTTTCTGCTTGCCCTGGGCTATCCCGATTTCGTGGTTGTATGTCGTCTTCGGTTTCGCTATCGGCATTATCTAACCCAGCCAAGGTTAGCGGGCGCACCGCCTGTTCGCAAGCGGTGCGCCTGTCTTTGCCGGGGTTTGTGAGCTTTTCTTCCCCCTGCCTCTGTGAGAACTGCCGGTTGACGGATGTTCTTAAATATGGTATGTTAAGCTAAACTTATGGATGAAAAATCTTGCATCGTCTACAGCGGCTCCAAATTTTTGATAAAGTGGTATTACGACAGGAACGGGAAAAGCGCGGCTTTCGACTATTTTTTAGAATCGTCAAAGGAACAGCGGCGCAAGTTTTATTGTTGCACCTTCGCAGGTGCGTGGATTGAAACCCGACGCAAATGGCAACACAAACGTAACATGGTGGTCGCACCCTTCACGGGTGCGTGGATTGAAACACCAAGAAAACGAAGGCTCTGCCGAAAAGTGAAAAAGAACTGGCCGTAAAGCGTATGCAGGATTATTTAGAAAGGAACGGAGGAAGGCCGTAATGGAAACTACATTCGACAAATTTATAAACAGCGACCCGAAGGAAAAGGAGCTTTTTGAAAAAGAGTATAACGCTTTCGTCCTGTCGGAATTGGCTCTTGAAAAAATGGAACAAGAAAAAATCACCGCAAGGGCTATGACTAAAATGGCGGGGGAAATTTCTCGCAAAGGAACGGCAAAAACCGGTTGACGGCTGTTCTTAAGGAAACACTGATTAACTCGAAGCTAATCAGTTTTTCCCCCTGCATTTGCTCATTTCATTGCGCAAAATGCGGGTAAGAACGATGATTAAATCCTCGATGGGATTTAATCATCGTTTCCTTAAATATGTTACGCTAAAAACGAGGTGAACCTTGATCCCTTACCTGCTTGCCGTACACGCTGCGGGCATTGCGGGCGCGTCGCTTGTCCGCAAGTTGCGTCTGCCTGCCGGCGCTCTTGTGGGTTCCATGCTGGCTGTGGCCGGCTTACACCTGCTTCTCCCCTGGGCGCTCGCTTATCAATATCCTCTTGGGCTTCGCGCCGTGGTTCAGGCCTTCTCGGGGGTGGTGCTGGGGCTTAATTTTGGCCGCAGCGACCTTGCTCTTCTTCGCAAGATGCCGGCGGTGGCCGCTCTGATTGTGGGTGTTCTGCTTGTCTTCAACGTGGGCTTTGCCTTCATTATCGCGGGTGTTTCGGAGCTTTCCCCTGTTACGGCAATTTTCGCGACTGCCCCCGGGGGGATTACCGACCTTGCTCTTATCGCTTACGAATTCGGCGCCGAGCCGCAAATTGTCGCTCTTTTGCAGATGTTCCGTTTTGTCTTTGTGGTGAGTTTTTTCCCCTTTGTTATCCGCCGCTACATTGCCAAACACGGGCTTGGCGGCGCGGGTACGGGCACGGCTGGGGCGGCTGGGGAGAAGTTCAAAGATTTGTCTCTCGCCCAGCGTCGCCGCCGCATGGTTTTGACTTTTGCGGTGGCTCTTGCCGGCGCGGCTGTGGGGCGGGGGCTTGGCATCCCGGCGGGGGGGCTTTTGGGGCCGCTTGTTTTTGTGATTGTGCTTCACGCGGGGTTCCGTCTTGCGTACTGTCCCGGCGGCACTCGTCTTGTGGTGCAGATTTGCGCGGGGGCATATATCGGCAGTCTTATTCGGCCGGAGGTGGCGGCTTCGATGCAGTTTCTTGTGTTGCCTGCCCTGGTTCTTATCGCTCAGATTATGGTTATGTCTTTTGCCACGGCCTGGATTGTTTGTCGTCTTACCAAGCTGGACTACGCGACGGCTCTGTTTTCCTGTGTTCCCGGCGGTATTAACGAGATGGCTCTTATTGCCGACGACATGGGGCTTCACGTCC
>WRKI01000187.1 GCA_009778155.1 Spirochaetota bacterium | reverse complement strand
GAGCCACGCGCAAACCGACCCGGCAGGCCCGCTTTCGGGGGTTAACCGCGTGATTCGCGGCGGGGGCGGGTTCGGCGGCGGTGGGATGGAGTTGGCACGTTCGGCGGCACGCAACGCCACCACACCTCCGTTCTCTGACTTCACTTGGTCGGGCTTCCGGCTTGTGCGACCTTAGAAAGGGATAAGGAGAATAATAGGAAGAAAACAGCAAAACTTTTCGCGATTGCCGCATTGGTCGCGGCATTGGCACAGCCGGCGCTTACGCGCAAGTCCCCCTCAGCTTCGGCGTGGGCTTCCGGCTGCGTTAGCTCCGCGGCTGCGTTAGCTCCGCGGCTGCGTTAGCTCCGCGGCTGCGCTAGCTCCGCGGCTGCGTTAGCCGCCGGCCGGCAAGGGAAGGGCGCGTAAAAAATGCGCCCGCCTTGCAAAAAAAACGGCAAAAACCCTCTTGACAAAAACACGTCAAACCATCATACTGAAAATAGCCGGGGTGCTTGCAAAGGCTGAGATCACACCCGTTGAACCTGATGCGGTTAGTACCGCCGAAGGGAGTACAAAATCAGAATGACAGTTCTATTTTTTACTCCTTGGGCTTGTTTTTGAACAAGCCGATTTTATAGGAGGCATAAATGCAAAATTACACGACGCAAATGGACGCGGCAAGGCGCGGCATTATCACCAAAGAAATGGAAGCCGTTTTACAAAACGAGCACATCGGGCGCGAGGAACTGCTCGAGCGCGTGGCGGCAGGGCAGATTGCAATCTGCGCAAACAAAAACCACACAAGCCTTGCCCCGGCGGCAGTCGGCGCGGGCATGAAAACAAAAGTGAACGTCAATTTGGGCATCTCCAAAGACTGCGCCAACATCGAGGCCGAACTGGAAAAAGTCAGGTTCGCGCTAAAACACAAAACCGACTCCATCATGGATTTAAGCTGTTACGGGAAAACACGCGAGTTCCGCAAAAAACTCATCGAAATGTCGCCGGCAATGATAGGCACGGTTCCCATGTACGACGCTGTCGGCTACTTCGATGTCGATCTTAGCGCGATCTCCTCCGAAAAATTTCTGGAAGTGTTTGAAACCCACGCAATCGACGGCGTAGATTTTATGACAATCCACTCAGGCCTTAACCGCAACACCGTGGAGCGCGTGAAAAAAAACAAACGGCTAACAAACATCGTCTCGCGTGGCGGATCGCTTTTGTTCAGTTGGATGGAAATGACCGGCAAAGAAAATCCCTTTTACGAACACTATGACAAAATCCTCGACATTGCCCGCAAGTATGACGTTACCCTAAGCCTTGGCGATGCCTGCCGCCCCGGCTGCATCGACGACGCGACAGACGCGGCGCAAGTCGAAGAGCTTATCACCCTGGGGGAGCTTACCAAGAGAGCCTGGGCAAAGGACGTGCAAGTGATGATCGAAGGCCCCGGCCACATGGCGCTTAACGAAATTGCAGCTAACATGGTGCTGGAAAAAAGACTCTGCCACGGCGCGCCCTTTTACGTTTTAGGCCCGCTGGTTACCGACATCGCCCCCGGCTACGACCACATCACCGCCGCGATAGGCGGGGCGGTCGCCGGCTCCAGCGGCGCGGACTTTCTGTGTTACGTTACGCCCGCCGAGCATCTGCGCCTGCCCGATCTTGCCGACATGAAGGACGGGCTTATCGCCACGCGGATCGCCGCGCACGCGGCCGACATCGCCAAGGGGATCAAGGGGGCCAGGGACTGGGACAGGAAGATGAGCGAGGCGCGGGTCAACCTTGATTGGGAAAAGATGATCGGCCTTGCCATCGACAGCGAAAAGGCGCGAGCCTACCGGGAGTCATCTCTGCCGGAGCACGAGGACAGTTGCACGATGTGCGGCAAGATGTGCGCGGTGCGGAACATGAAAAAAATCCTAGACGGCGAAAGAGTGAGCCTGTATACTGAAGAATGATGAATAACAAGAAGAGCAAGTTTTGGATTTTGGCCGCCGCGCTGCCGCTGTTTTTTGCATCTTGCAGGGACGGCGGCCCCGTCGTTACGCAGGCGCATCTGGCAAGCCTTAGTTTGTCGGGCGCGGTGTACACTCACGAATACGGGCAGTTTGCCTATTTTACCGGGGACATCCCAGGTTTTGCGGCAATGCCCGACATCGGCCAGACGGGGGAGGTTGCCGGCGGGGTCTTTTCCTTTGCCCTGCCGGCGCAACCCGGCGCGGTGGCGGGCGCAATTGCGCTTGAGCCTTTGTACTATTTCTTCGATTACTTTTTCGACGACTTTTTCGCCGGCTTTTATGTCAACATTAGCGACAGGGAGGCGCGGGGGGTAAGCGCAAGGAGTTTTAGAACGGAGGGGGCAGAGAGGATAAGCCGGGGGAACTGGAGCGCGAGCGAATACTGGCAAACCGACGACTTTGTCGTTTTCGTGTACGCCGACCGGCCTTTCAGCATTTACTCCGACGGGCAGACTATCGCTTACGGCGACTTTCCCCTTGCATTGAACGCCTTTAGGATCGACCTTTCGCAGGGCTGGAACGCAATTCACGAAAGCTACACTTTTTCGGCGGAAAACTCCGTAACGGTAACCTTGGCCGGCGGCAACCCGGCGGGCTTGCGCTGGGTGCTGTGGAGCGCGGGCGAAACGCTTGACGGGCAGGACTAGGGAAACGCTGATTAGCTTCAAGTTAAGGTAACCTCCAAAAACTGAAGTTTTTAGAGGTTGCCTTAATCATCGTTTCCCTAGGGAAACGCGCTTCCCTAGAAGTTGAACCGGATGCCTATCGCGGGAGTAACGCTGAACGCGCCGCTTACGCCAAGGCCGGCAAACTCGATGCTAAAATGGAAGGAAAAATCTCCAAAGGAATAGCCTACCTCCGGGGTAACGGCGACTCCTTCATCGCCCAGATCGAAGGGGATGTGCGTTTCAATTTCGACTTCCAGATCGAAGTCGCTTTCCCAGCCCAGGGTGATGACCACCCCGGCCTCGACATCGGCGTCCCTGTCGTGATCGATGTAAGTAACCGGGAAGCCGACTTGGGCGAAGACCTCGCCGAAATCAACCTCGTGGCCAAAGCGGATCGACGGGGTTACGACGGCGGCAAAGTTGTTTATGCCGCTAAAGCGCGGGTTGATCAGAATGTCTTCGAACTCGTGCTCCACGATGAAGGACAAAACGGAGGCCTCGCCTACATCGAGGTTGAAGCCTGCGCCAATGCCGAAGTACATGGTTTGCGGCAGAACGTCCCGGCCGCCGGATGTGGTAACGCTTGAAAAGCCCAGCGTATAGCCAAGCTCGGCAAATATGTCCACAGCATCGTCTAAAAACGAGCGTTCAAAACTTATGTCAAAGTAAAGATACGGTTCGACCCCGTCATTTATGTCCTCGATTCCGAACTCCACCCCGGCAGAAAGGCCCGTGCCTTCCTCGTCCGCCATAGAAAAACCCGCCGCCATAGACAGCGCCAGAAAAAAAACAAGAATCCTCTTCATAGTAGCCTCCTGAAAAATGTTGCGGTTAGCCTACGCTAACCAATTTAAGTTTAACCTGAGCGGTTTTCTTTGTCAAGCGGGCTGCCCGCAACGAGCAGCCCGCCGTACATTGCTCAGCGGTCGCCGGCTACCGTCTGGGGGAGGAACGCGGCGGCGGCGAGGGGCTGTTTTGCCAGCCGCTTTGGCCGGATGTCGCGCCTGTAACCGCCTGCGGGTTGCCCGGTATTTGGCTGGTTGTTACCCGCACCACGTCGCCGCTGGCAACGGCGACAAACACGTTGAATCTTACATTGTTGTCAATGACGACATGGTGCATGGCCTGCCCGGCTTCGCTGATCTGGTTCAGCCCGACGACTACTCCGCCTTGTGTTACTTGAAGGGCTGTGTCCCGCGCTTGGATGGCGGTTGTTTGCGCCATTGCGACTGCGGGGATCGCCACCGACAAAACGACTGCGGTTAATACCGCAAATACTTTTTTTCTCTGCATTGTACTTTTCTCCTTGAAATTTTTTATTGAAAATCCGTCCATAATGAACGGCTAAGGATAAGTCTAGCGCACAAAGCAAAAAACAGTCGTTGTAAAAACAACAAAAACGCGATTTTTTTTCAGAAAAAACAACTCCCTCGCTGTTTATGAAGAAAGCGCGGCCTTATCACAATTCCGCCCGCCCGCCCCCGGCACCGCCGCGCCCGCTTGTCAATTTTCCGTTGGCGTGGTAACATGGAGCGGTGAATCGAGTTGAAATCAGTTTTCAGGACATAAGCGCCCCCCTGTGGGCAGACGCGCTGGAGGCTTTTTGTCTAAAAGCTCTTGGCGCGCTGGAAATCGGGGATTGGGAGCTTTCCGTGCTTTTGTGCGGACGGGAAACCATCAAAGAACTTAACTGCCGCTACCGGGGCATAGACCAGCCAACCGACGTGCTTTCCTTCGAACTGGGCGTGGAAAGCCCGGAAAATGGCGGCCGCTACCTGCCTGGAGACATAATCATCTCTCTTGACAACTTGCGCGAAAACTCGATTTACTTTAGAATACCAGAAGACGAGGAACTGCGCCGCCTTTTGGTGCACGGCATCCTCCATTTGAAAGGCATGGATCATAAAACAAACGAGCAAAACGAGCCAATGCTGGTTTTGCAAGAGGAAATATTGAAAAAACTCGAAGGGAACCGTATTTTGCCAGAAAAAACGCAAAACGGCAGGGGCGAATGGTGAAAAATCCTTTTCAATTTGACCCAAAGTCAATCAAAGACCTTGAAAAAGACCAGCAGGAGATGATACGCGGGGTCGTGGAGCTTTCGCAGACTACGGTAAAGGAAATCATGGTTCCGCGCACCGATGTTGACTTTGTCTCGGCGGCGGCGCAAAAGGACGAATTTTTGGCCTTCATTGCCGAAAGCGAACACTCGCGCCTTCCCGTTTACGAAGGAACCATTGACAACGTGATAGGGATACTCCATGTCAAAGACGTTATCCGGGCAATGGTCAAAAACGAGCCTTTCGATATAAAGAGCCTGGTGCGCACGCCTTTTTTTGTCCCGGTTTCCAAACGCATTGGCGAGCTTTTGCGGGAACTGCGCCGGAAAAAAGTGCATATCGCGGTTGTCGTTGACGAATACGGCGGAATCTCCGGCATCGTCAGCATGGAAGATATAATAGAAGAAATCGTCGGGGATATACAGGACGAGTTCGACCGGGAGACCGAAGACATCATAAATCTTGGGGACGGCACATGGCTTTGCGACGCCCGGATAAACCTGTCCGACTTGGCGGAGGAAACGGGGCTAAAACTGCCCGTGGGCGATTTTGACACACTGGGCGGCTTTGTATTTGACTTGCACGGGAAAATTCCTGTAAAATACGAGAAGACCGAGTACAGGGGCAACGATTACATTATACAGGAAATGGACGGGCATAAAATAATTTCGGTGAAAATTGTTATGCATAAAAAGGAATAGGTCGATTATTATAGGGAGGAGCCTTTTTGATGACTCGTTCAAGGATCATTGCGATTTTTTTCATGTTTACTCTAACTTTGCTTCCAGCAGGGGCAGGGCTTTACGCGCAGTTCGGAGTGCCCGCGCCCGCACCCGCTACGGGGGCGGCGTTGGCGCAGACCCTGTACAACCGGGGCAGGAACTATATGTTCTTCGAGGACTGGTACTCCGCGATAGAGGTCTTTCTGGAAGGCCTGCGGCACAATCCAGCCCATGCCGGGGCTACGGCGGCGCTGGCCGAAAGCTACTACGAGCTTGGGGAGTTCGATCAAGCCCTGCACTGGGTGCGTCGGGCGCGGACTTTGTCGCGGGGCAATATGGATGCGGCGAATCTGGAAGCGGTTACGCTTATCGCCTTGGGGCATCTTGATCCGGCCGCCCAGATTATCTCCTACGTTCTTGGCCGGGAGCCTTGGAACCGCGAGGCGCTTTTTGCCCTGGCGGAGCTTGACATTGCAAGGGGGCATCAGGCGCAGGCTTTGTTCCGCTTTAGGGAGGCTGTGCGCCGTATGCCGGACGACCGGCGATTGCTTGTTTCCCTGGCCTTGGTTTCCGGCTCTATGGGGGACAATGCGGCGGCGCTTGATTACATTAACCGCGCTCTTGTGCACCACCCGGACGATTTTCGGGTGCATTATTACGCCGCCTACATAAACGCCCAGAGCAATATGCTTTCCAACGCGATCTTTTTCGCAAACAACGCGCTTATGTTACGGCCAGACCACTTGCCGACGGTTTTTCTTATGGCGAATCTGCGCTACCGTGCCGGCCATTTTGAAGAGGCGGCGCGGCTGGCGGATACGATTATCGCTTCGGAGCCGGGGAATCAGGGGGCTTGGTATCTTAGGGGGCTTTCTTACAGCCGGCTGGGCTTTTTCGACGATGCTATCGCGGTGTTTTCCAACGCGCTTGCCATAAACGGCGAAAACGAGTTTATCCGGGCGGTTCTGGAGCAGACTCTTCTTTCTTCTACAAATATGGAAGACCCGCGCCGCGAGCGTTGGGCGCAGTGGCGTTTTCAAAGGGCTAGGTATTACGACTCCCGGAATCTGCTGGATCAGGCTCTTTTTGAATACCAGCGCGGGTTGCGGCTTTATCCGTTTTCGCCTGCCCGCCGGGAGTTTGCCGAGATTTTAAGGCTTCAGAGGTTCCACGCCCGTTATTTGGAAGAGTTGCGCTTTTTGCAAGATATGGGGATGGGCGACCAGCAAGTAACTGACGCGGTGGCCGCTTACGCTTCGCTTTTAGGCAACTCGGTGTTCCGGCAGTGGCAGGTAAATCCGCTGGATTTGGCGCAACGGCACTGGAATGTGGCAATTTTCTCTCTGACGGAGCAGTCGAGTTTTCATCATGCGGATTCTGGCTATGTTGCGGCCTCTATTATACGCGAATTTTTGATTCACGATCGCAATATTGCGGCGGCGAACATCGGCATTAGGCAGCCTTCTTTTTCGCAGGCTTTCCGTCTGGCGCGGGAGCAGGGGGCCGACTATTTTATGATTGTTTCGGTGCAAGAAAACGAGCGGGATATTTCAATTAGAGGGGAGCTTTTCGTGGGCAGGACGGGCGCGCCTGCCGGGACTTTTTCCTCTTACCGCACGGGGCCGAACAGGTTGCGCAACTCGACTCGGGGTATTGTGGAACAGCTTTCCAACTCTCTGCCGCTTAGGGGTAGGCTTGTGATGCGCCGGCTGAACGAGGGTTTGATCGACATGGGGCGTGCGGACGGTGTCCAGGTTGGCATGGTTTATGATATTGTAAGGGTGGGTGTTGCCCAAACTGCTCATGACGGTATTGCTCTTGTTTATGCTGAAGATGACATTGTGGGCAGGATTTTGATCGAAAGTGTTGACGACGAGGTGGCCTCGGGCACGATTACCCGGATTGGGTTTTTCGATCGTATTGAAGTGGGGGACGAGGTTATTTTACAGCGGCCAAGGGTAAACGGTTTCCAGCCTGAGATTGCGGCAAATCCGGAGTTAAGGGCTTTGTTAAGGACTTTGCGTTAAAAATTTGCAAAATTCGTCATTTCAGCGATTTTTTTTTGCCGGGGCTATTGACTTTTTTTTGCAAATGTTGGATAATTTATGTAAGAGGCACTGCAAAAAGCGTTTTGCGGCTGGCCTTTTCGCCACCTTAGCTCAGTTGGTAGAGCAGCAGACTGAAAATCTGCGTGTCTGGAGTTCAATTCTCCGAGGTGGCATAACCGCAAGTCTATACGGGGTATGGACTTGCCGGGCAGAACTACCCGAAAACGGGCGTTCCGGAAACTCAAAAGCTGACAGGTCGCAGATAAAGTTACAGACAAAAGTGGCTTTCAATGCG
>WRKI01000186.1 GCA_009778155.1 Spirochaetota bacterium | reverse complement strand
GGGGGGGGGGGGGGGGTAAAACCACGCATCATATTTTCGTTTGGGTATAGCTTGCCCTTCATCACCTTTTCCTTTTTTTTCGAGAAACAAAATTTGCTCCCCGGACAGTCAGCCAAAGGGTGCATTCTAAAATCATAGCATTTTTTGAAAAAACCGTCAAGCCCCCGGTTGGGCAATTCGCCCCAAAAACACTTTTTGAGCAATTTTTTTGTTTGAAGGCAAGCGGCGGCTATTTGCCACGCCCGCCGGCCGGCCGCTCGACCCCTAGGAAACGCTGATTAACTCGACGCTAATCATCGTTTCCTTTAAAAAGTGCCAAAAATCGCTTGACAAGTCTTGTGCGAAATGTTATCTTCCAAAGTAGGGGCTTTATGATTAATTGTCGGCCAGCGAAAGCGTGGTTATCCTCCGCATTTTTGTTGGCACAATCTGGCAATACAGACGGCATTTCCCGTTGCAAAGGCTCTTTCGTATCAAGCTGGGCATTGCGGCCAGCCGGATGTTATCCGGGACAAGCTTGAACACAAGGCCTTTGTTTTATCCACTTCACAGGAGGGATAAAATGACAAAGAAAAAATTTGGGGCGGCCTTTTGCGCGGCGGCAGTTCTGTCAGTCGCGCTGGCTTTTACATCGTGCGGAAGGGACACCGGGGTAACGGTTATCCGGGTGGCCGACATCTGGAGTTCCAGCCATCCAATGGCTCGCGGCGTTAGCGAGATTTTTGCACCGATGATCGAAGCGCAAACGGACGGGGCTATACGGGTCGAGGTTTTCCACTACGGACAGCTTGGCAACGAGCAAAGCCTGTGGGACAGCGTGCGCTCAGGCGCAATCGACGCTGTCGTTGTCGGAACCGTAATGAACAGCGAATATACCCCCATGCTTATTGCCGACTGGCCGTTTTTGTACAGGGACTTGTACCATGCAAAAAATGTATGGACGGGCAGTTTCGCCGAGCAGTTCAAGGGCGACTTTAACGCATTTTTCCCGGAAGTTGTCATGCTTTCCGTTGGGCCGAACAGCGCGCGAACCTTCACCTCCAACTTGCCCCTCACTTCCTTTGCCGATTTCCAAGGGCAAAGAATCCGTATGCCGGCAAACCCGATACACACAGGCATTGCGACCGATCTTGGCGCAAGCGCACAAATAATTCCCCTTAGCGAACTTTTTACCGCGCTTCAAACAGGGGTTGTTGACGGGCAGGATAACGGCATGGTTACAGTGTTAAGCGAAAGATTCAACGAAGTGCAGGCCTATCTTTTTGAAACAAATCACATTGTAGCGACAATGCACATCATCATGAACTCAGGCGCATTGAGCAGGCTTAACCCGGAATACCAGGAGATTATTCGCAATGCGGCAAATGCGGCGGCCGCTTTTGCATGGGACGAATACATACTCTCCGGCGATATAAACCGGCAAACACTTAGGGATGCCGGCGTTATCGTTACGGTTCCAACCCCGGAGGATCAGCAACTGTTGGTGAATGCGGTTCAGCCTACTATCGAAAGATTGTATGCGGAAAACGCTTGGGCAAGAGAGCTTACGGAAAGGGTTAGAAACGTACAGTGAACTCGATTTTAAACCGGTTGTTTCGCGTAATCGAAATACTAATCGCTATTTTCCTTGGAGGGATGATTCTGGTAACGTTCCTTAACGTGCTGGGGCGAAACCTGTTCAACATAGGATTTGTCTGGTCTGAGGAAATAGCGAGACTTTGCTTTATTTTCCTTGTTTACTTGGGGTCAATAGAGGCGATGCGGGACAACCGGCATCTTTTAATCGACACCTTTTTGTTGAAGCTCCCCAAAATTGGCCAAACAGCCGTATATGCGCTAACACAACTTTGCGCCATCTACATAATGCAGATTATAACAAGGGGCGCGTGGGGGCTTGTCGTGCAAAACCGGCACAATGTGTGGATTGCTACGGGTTTTCCTTCATACATTGTGCATTTATTCGGGTGTATTCTTGGCGTATCGATCATTCTAATATCGATAGCGAACCTTGTACGCCTGTTTTATTTCAAAATCCCGGTGGCCGATTTAGTCCGTATGCGCGGCAGCACTGGCGGCAACAGCGATAACGAGAAAATCGAATAGGAGTACGATGTGTCGATTGCATTTTTAGCATTTGTTTTTTTGGGTACGCTTATCGCCGCAATACTTCTGGGCGTGCCTATCGCTTTTTCGCTTATTCTTTCGGCCATTATTACCGCTTTTTCTATGGGCGGCGGAATAACAAACCCGCAAATAATAGCGATTCAGCTAATGCAAGGGGCGGATAGCGTTACGCTAATGGCGTTGCCCTTTTTCATTGTTGCCGGCGAGTTCATGAACCGTGGCGGAATAACCAAGCGGCTTATTGACTTTGCCGATATTTTGGTCGGGCGGCTCCGGGGTGGGCTTGGTTATGTCGCCATTATCGCCTGTTTGCTTTTTTCGCCACTTGTCGGTTCCGCAATTGCAAGCGCGGCCGCCCTTGGCGCAATTTTAATCCCGATGATGGCCAAGGCGGGTTATGACCGTGCAAAGTCCGCAGGGCTTGTAGCCAGTGCGCATCTTATCACCCCGATAATGCCACCTTCGGTTCCCTTGATCATTTACGGGGCTGTTGCAAGCGTTTCCATACAATCGCTTTTTTTGGGCGGCATTGCGCCGGCAATTTACATAACGGCCGTCATGTGCGGCGTTTGGCTCGTTGTTTCCCGTAAAGATAACATCCGTTCCAACAAACCGCGCCCCACATTTAAGGAAGCTTTCAAGGTGTTTCGGGGCGGTTTTTGGGCATTGCTTTTGCCCGTGTTCGTGCTTGTAGGTTTGCGCAGCGGCCAGTTTACCGCCACCGAAGCGGGCGTTATCGCTGTGGTTTATGCGATTTTGGTCGGGGCATTTGTCTACCGGGAGCTAACACTAAAAGAACTTTTTAGAGGGCTTGTTTCTGGCGCAAAAATGTCGGCAGTGGTTATGTTCCTTGCGGCGGCTTCGTTGGTTTCCGGCTTTATGCTTACAATATCGCGCATACCGCAGGTGATTACGGCTTCCCTTGCGCCATTGGTAGCCCAGCCCCTCTTGCTAATGCTTGTTTTAATGATCTTGATCGTCATAATGGGCTTAGTGTTAGATGTTATACCAACAATTCTGATCATGACACCGATCATGATGCCCCTGCTTCATGTGGCTGGCATCGATCTTGTGTACTTCGGCATTGTGTTTACCCTTGCAAACGTCCTCGGTTTGACATCGCCGCCGGTAGGCCCCCTGTTAAACATCGCTTGCGCCACGGGCGATGTAAAAATGGAAAAACTTTTGCCAACAATAATTCCCTACTATATATGGCAGTGTGTATTGCTGGTATTGTTCGTTCTGTTCCCAGAACTGATTACGGTTCCGCTTAGGTGGTTTGCCGGCTACACCGCACTGCCTATGCAAAATATTCTTTCTGTGATATTTGGAGGCTAATATGAAACAGTTGCTAACAGAAAAACCGCGTGTGCTTAAAATGATGGATGCGGCTGAACAAGGCATCGCAAGCCCCACGGAGGTGCTGGTAAAAATAAAGGCCGCAGGAATTTGCGGCAGTGATGTTCACATCTACAACGGCACTTCCCCCGTGGCAACTTACCCGCGTGTAATGGGACACGAAATTGTCGGCGTTATAGCAGAAACCGGCAAAGATGTTACAAAGGTAAAAACAGGCGATCATGTCATTGTGGAGCAGATTTTAAGTTGCGGCGAATGTTATCCATGCAAAATCGGTCGCCCGAATATTTGCTGCAATTTAAAGGTTCGCGGGGTGCATACCGACGGCGGGTATCGGGAATATATTACTGCGGATCAATCGGCCATGCACATTTTGCCAAAGACACTATCGTTTACCGATGCTGTAATGATCGAACCCATGAGCATTGCTTTCCAAGCCTGCTCCCGGGCGGGGGTAAAAAAAGAAGACACTGTTTTTGTTCTTGGCGCGGGCGCATTAGGAAAAAGCATTATCCGCGCACTGCTTCTTAGCGGGGCGACAATAATCGTGGCAGATGTAGAAGACAAACGGTTGGAAGAAGCGGCAAGCCTTGGGGTGAAACATCTTATCAATTCAAAAAAAGAAGATTTGGCCGCAAGGTTGCAGGAATTGACAAAATGGGGTCCCAGCGTTTCGATCGACGCGGCGGGCTTTGCCGGCTCCTTGCCGCTTTTGACAGACGTAACGTGCAACGCCGGGCGAATAATCACAATGGCATTTTTGAGCGAGCCGTCGCAGGTGCAGCAGCTAAAAATTACAGCAAAGGAATTGGACATACGCGGTTCAAGGCTTCAGAACAACAAGTTTGAAGAAGTAATCGCCGCATACAATGCCGGGAACATATCCCTTGAAGGGGCTGTTTCCCATGTTGTGCCCTTTAGCGATGCCTTAAAAGCCTTTGAAATGATCGATTCTGGAGACCCGAACATCAAAAAAATAGTGTTTTCGTTTTAGCTTTCCCGGAAACAGGGCAAAAAAATTTACCCCATTAAAGGCCCCACGATACTGGCCAGCAAGCTAAACACGACAATGCAAACAATGGTAAACTTCCAGTTGATCAACACTGAATTTGCAAAAGTGCTTTTGCCATTTTCGCCGGAAAGAATCAAGGCCACGGCAGAAAACGGGGCTACCATTAAACTGACAACCCAGCCTGTCAACAAGGCCAAGGCAAAAGTATAACTGGTAAGCCCCAATGCCGCAGGCTGTAACACTGTAACAATCGTAATTCCTATCGTTGTAGGATGAATGCCGACAAGGCCGGGAATCGTCATGATTAAAATTATTGCGGCAATCATAAGCGCCGGGGTATTGTGCAACCAGTCGGGCAAAAGATTTACCAACACAAGCCCCGCGCCGGAAAGGTCTAACGCCCTTGCCAAAAAACCCACCAAGGTAAAAAGCGCCACCTGCTCCCTCACTTTTACCAAGGAAGTGCCGTAGTAGTTTTTTACAGAGCTTATGTAAGTGGCAAAAAACTTTTGCAACAGGGCGGTAAGCAAGGGAAAGAGCAGGGCAACCGTCGAAACAACAAGCATTAAATCCCAGCCAGTAACAAGATTCAAAACGATGATCGAAGAAATCATTGCGAAAACGAGAAACATCATCGTATTAAGTTTTTTCTTGTCCGGCTGCAAGCCGGCAGGTGGCTCGGCAAGCTGGAAACCCGTGGGGTTCCGCCTAATTTCTCGATTCATTTCAAAAAGACTTATCAGCGTAAACACTGCCGAAAAGCCAATGGCCACCGGGATAACCCGTATCCATTGCACGTCTGGCAAGGTGCTGTAAATTATAACAGTCGCCCAAGCCGGCGACCAAAAGCCCGAAGAAAAATAACTGCGGCTTACGGTTTTTAGAAAAAAATCATCCGCGTTGTATTGCGCCACAAAGGGCTTAAAAAAAACGTATGCAACGATCAAGCCCCCTATGCTGATTAACACCGAAATAAAATGCGTAAAGAGCGACACCATAACCAAAAAACCCATTACATTGCGCACTTTTACTTGGGTGAAAATTTTCAACTCGCCTTGATAATCCTGATAATAAAACGGAAGCGAAAGCATCGGTGCGCAAATGAACAGCATCAACAAGTTTCTGTTTTGCAAAACGGCCAAAAACCAATCCCTGGCCGTCGCCCCCGTGTATACAAACAGGGAAGCCCCCATGACAAACATCGCCGCCATGACCAGCCAAGTTACCTTGCTTAGCTTTGGCAGAGTGCATAGAAAAATCACAATTAGAATACCGGCGGAGATATATTGAAAGGCCTCGACAAAATAAAAAAAATTGATAAAGCCCAGCAGGACGAAAATTATTGACAGAACATTGAGTATATCTTTCCCGGGCTTCATTCGGCCTTGTCGCTCCTTTTTTTCATTATAGCAACAATGCCGAAAAGATTAAACCGCTAGCGAACAAAAAAAGGCGGCGAAACCTTAGATTTCGCCGCCCAAACCGCCGGGCGGCCTTTGCCAAGCTCTAGTTGAACTGCCCCCAGTGTCCCACGTTGGAACGCAGGACGTAAACACCGCGCCGCTCTATCGCTTGTGAGCCAGTCAGCCACACGTCGCCGGCAGGGTTAAAGTTCCAGCGAGCGTTTTGCACAACACGCGCCGCATCCCACTGGTGGCGGAACGTGATCACCCGGCCGGCGGACAAGTCCCCCTGCGTAAAGGTGAACGGCACGTTCAGTTCGCGCCAAGTAAAGCGGTCGTTGCGCCCGGCCGATGCCGCAATCAACTGGTGCAGGGACTGATGCCCGCCCAAGTCCGTCTCAAAAATCGTGATTGCGTACACAAAAGGCCCGGCATTCCCCATAAGGTCGCCAATCAAGTTAAGGTTTTTCGTTACCGTTTCGCCGGGCTGCACCCGCACACCTTGCGGACTTTCCCAAGTTGCCACACGAGTCGGCCAGGGCCGCGCCCCCACGCCGGAAATATGCGCCTGCCACTGGTCTTGGCGGAACTCTTCCACACGGATATGGTACACCGTCATCACCGAGCCGTCAGCCTTCGGCGAGCCGTAAGGCAGAGCCGTTGCGTCAGCCGCGCTTGTAATGTTTTCTATCCGGAAGGGGAACTGCCAAATAACGTCGGGGTTTGTCGGTTCGGTAACAATGCCGGCAGGCGGGTCCATCGGCGACGGAGCCACCTCTATCCCGTACTGCCCGTTGGGGAAACTGCGGAAGTGCACATAGTGTTCCAGCACCGCCTGCCCGTGACTGGGGCGCACCACGACGATGTTCTGCCAGTCCGTGCGTCCAACGGTGTTCGCCCTCGGCCCGCTCAACACGCGGTACTCCAGCCGCACGCGCCACTGCCCGGGGCCAAGCCCGATGCTGTTGCGGTCGCGGGTTCCGATGCGCCCCATTTGGAACGAAGTACTGCCCATAACGAACTCCGCCGATTCCACCACCGCATCGTTTGTCAGGTTGGTAACTATAATAGTAGAAACTCGGTCGCTCCAGTCTTGCGGAATTATCGCCGGAATCGAGCCTTCGCCGGTAGCCCCGACAAGCCGCGCTACGCCAGTGTCAGTCGGGTCGGGGTCTGCGAACATACTCCCGAAGGGGTCTCTCGCCAAGCGCACCACCACCTCGCCCAAGCGGGTGCGGTAGATCAGCACTTCCTCGATCTGCCGGGGCAAAGGCAACGATACCTCCAGCAAGACACTGCCCTGCTCCGCCGCCCAAACGCCGGTTGCCTGCGCGGTGTACTCCACCGTTATCATGACCCGGTCGAAAGTCGGCATAAGGTAAGTCGCCCTCTGCGTTAGCGGCCCAATAGCTCCAGACAGACGGATGCTGTTGTCGTCCGCGCCCCTAGAATCCGAGGTTACAGTCGCCGTGGTTACATTTACCGTCCTTGACTGGTTAGTGATAATCACCGCCGCGCGGGTCTCGTCAACCACGACGAAGTTCCCGGTCAAAGTCGGCGGCGCAAGCATACCAAGCTCGTCCAAGCAAGAAGTAGCCCCGAAAACCGCGAAGGCCGCAAGGGCTGCCGTCGCAAACAGCCGGCGCAAGGCCGGCACTTTTAACTTTTTCATAGCTTTTCCCTCTCTTTAATATACATTTTTACGCATCGCCTACGGCGATACCCAATACTAAAAACACCCCTGCCGGACAAGCCCGGAAAGAGAAAACCGCCAAAGGCGAGAATTTTGCTAAATCGATTGATTAAATACGAAAGACGAGGCCGGCCTTTTCCAAGACCGCACAGGGTGGTTTTACCCCCCCCCCCCCCC
>WRKI01000185.1 GCA_009778155.1 Spirochaetota bacterium | reverse complement strand
CATTTTTTTTTTTTTTTTGCTAGCATTAACCGATGTCTAAGCTACAAACTCGCGATTTTTTTGACCGCTTGCAATCGATTACGGAAAGTTTTCTTAGCCGCCGCAAAAAAATTCGCAGGATAAAAAAAGAAAAGCAAAAGAAGAAAAACATCGTGCTTGACTGGCTGGAGGCCTTTCTGTGGGCGGCCGGCATGGTTCTTTTGGCCAACCAGTATCTGGTGCAGGCTTACAGAATCCCTTCCGGCTCGATGATCGACACGCTGAATATTGGCGACCATATTTTTGTCAACAAGCTGGTTTACGGGCCGGAGCTTTTGCCCGGCGTCGGCAGACTGCCAAGCCCTGTTGTGCCGCAAAGGAACGACATCGTTATCTTTGAAAACCCCGAATACCTTTCACGCGGGGTGCTTTTTGACATTGCCAAGCGGGTCATTTTCATGCTCACCCTTTCCATTGTCGATATTGACAGGGACGAGCACGGCCAGCCCAGAGCGCACTTTCTTATCAAGCGGGCGGCAGGCGCGGCCGGCGATCATTTTATCATGGACAGGGGCGAAATGATGATTCGTTTTTCCGGGGAAGACCGCTGGGTTTCCGAGCGGGACTTTAAGACAGCGCAGGGCTGGGGGCACAGGCTGAACAGGTATATGCACGCCGACCAGTACCCGGTTTTGGAGGCGGCCGGCAGGGCTATCGGCTGGGACGATCTTGGCCTGCCTATCCCCGGCAGGCTTCTGTTAGAGGCGCAGACCGTGGGGAGCCTGCCCTTTCCAGACCGCGCCGCTTATGAGCGCACAAGGCTGGACACTTTGCGCGGGGCTATGCCGCAAAACAGGCATTACGCCATGTTGCAGGCGCGGCACAGGCTAGGCTGGTATGTTCCCGAAGGGCGTATTTTCACGCTGGGGGACAACAGGGACAATTCAAATGACGGCCGGCATTTTGGGCCGGTCAGCTTGGCCAGCGTATTGGGCAGGGCGATGGTGGTTTACTGGCCGCTGTCCCGCATTGGCCAGATCAGGTAAAAGGCGGTTGAAAATGGCATATAAAGGCAGGCAGTCATACTTGGAGAAAAAAAATCGCCGCAACTGGGTTTTGCGGGCGGCGGTTTTTTTGGCCGTAATGTTTGTTTTGTACAACGCTATCACGTTTCTCTTTTTTTCCGTGTGGGCTGTGGAAAGCAGTTCTATGTCCCCCGGTTTTAACCCTGGCGACCGTCTCTTGTTTTCCTCCTTCGCGCTTTCCGCCGGGGCCGGCGATGCCGCGCTTGAGCGGGGCAATATTGTGCTTGTAAACTCCGGGGCCAGCGAGCAGGGACTGCCTTTGGTTGTTCTTGACAGCATTGTGCGTTTTTTCACGCTCCAGCGGGCGAGTGTTTTCGAGGGGCAGCAGCACTACATGAAAAGGGTGATAGGGCTTCCGGGCGATGAAATCTCTATGGAAAACCACATTATCCGCATTAGGCCGCAGGGCAGTCTTTTTAGCCTGACCGAATTCGAGATGATAGACGCGACGTATCTTCTTGTCCTGCCTCAAATTCCGGCGCTTTGGGACGAGGCGCTTCCTTTTTCCAATTCAATGGAGCCGATTATTCTTGGGGCGCATGAATTCTTCGTTGTTTCCGACGACCGGGGCAACACTAACGATTCCCGCACATGGGGGCCTGTTTCCTTTGACGATATTGTCGCAAGGGCTGTATTCCGCCTTTGGCCGGTTACAAGAGACCCAAGGCTTTAACCTTTGGGCGGGGGGGCAGGGGAGACAGGGGGAGCGGCGGCGGCCTCGGCAATTGCCGGGGCAATCGCCGCGGCAATTGCCGGGGCTGAAGGCGAGGTTTCGCTGTATATGCACGTCCCTTTTTGCGTTTCTTTTTGCGATTACTGCGATTTCTACTCCGAAAAAGCTGATTCCGGGCGCATGGATTTTTTTACGCGCCGTCTTCTTGCCGACATTGAGTGGCAGCTTGCGTTTTTTAATGTGAAAAAAATCCCTTCGGCCTACATTGGCGGGGGCACGCCTTCGGTTTTAGGGGCGCGGCGCATGGGGGACTTTTTGGCCGGTTTGCAGGGGCTTTTCGCGGCCGCGGGGATTCCAAGCCCGGCGGAGTTCACCGTGGAGGCCAATCCAGAGTCGCTGTCGGAGGGTTTTTTGCAGGCCTGCACCGGCGGGGGCGTTACGCGGTTAAGCCTTGGCCTTCAGACTTTCCACGAGCCTTCGCGCCGGGCTGTAAATCGCGGCGGCGGCGGGGCGGCGCGGCTTAAAGATGCGCTTTCCTTGGCCGGCTCATTTTTTCCGGGCAACTTTTCGATTGACCTTATGAGTGCGCTTCCTTTCCAAACTCACGGTATTTTAAGGGATGATATTGAACGCGCCCTTGCCGCAAGCCCTTCCGGGCTGTCCCTTTACAGCCTTACGCTTGAGCCGGACTCTCCCTTGGCGCGGAATCTTGGGCGCACTATCGCTTGGGAAGACTTCCCCCAGGGGGAGGCGGCCGAAAATCTTTGGCTTGCCGGGCGGGACGCTTTGCGCGGGGCTGGCTACGAGCACTACGAGGTTTCAAATTTCGCGCTTGCCGGCAAGAGGTGTCTGCACAATGTAAGATACTGGCGCATGGAAAGCTGGATTGGCGCGGGGCCGGCGGCCTCTGGCACTTTTATTTGCGAGAGCGGCGGAAAAGTTGCGGCAAGGCGGTATACCTACAAGGCGGATTTGCAGGCCTATCTTGCCGCGCCGGCGCCTTCACTCCAATCGGCTTTTGTCGAAGAATTGGATACGCTGGATTTAATAAAGGACACTCTTTTAATGGGCTACCGTTTTTGCGAAGGCCCTGATCCGCATCTTTTCCGCCGGCGTTTTTCGCGCGACATAGAGGAGTGCATTCCCAAAACAATAGCCCGCTGGAAAGATCGCTCTATGTTCAACAGCGAAAAAATGCTCCCGCTTTTGGACGTTTTCTTGCGCGAAGCCTTCGCCGAACTGGACGAAGATGTGATTTCGGACTGAAGTCCGAAATCACATCTTTTAGTTACGGGAAGAAGGGGAAAACCGGCATTGCGCGCGGCTTAAGGCAAACCTTCGCAAAGAAAAACGCGCAACAGCCGGCATTTCCCGTTTTACCACAATCCGAGCAGTCGCCACCACAGGCCGCCTACGACAAGCCACACGACAATGTTTATAACGGAAAAAAGGAAACCGAAGCCCCACCATTCCCCCATCGTTACATAGCCGGGGCCGTAGATAACAGGCGCGGAACCTGTGGCATAATGCGTCAAGCCCATGTACAAGCTGCTAAAATACGCCAACACAAGGGCGGCAAGCATTGGCGGGGTTCCTACGGCAATAGCTACGGCAAGAAGCCCGCCGTACATGGCGCTTACATGCGCTGTCGCGCTTGCAAAGAAATAGTGCGAATAAAAATACGCCACGGCTATCAGAATAAACGCGGCTACCCAGTTTACGCCGTATACCGCCTGCGCTACCGTATCGCTGAACCACGCAATGACCCCAAGAGTGTTAAGCTGGGTCGCCATCATAACAAGGGCGGCAAACCATACAAGCGTGTCCCAAGCGCCTTTTTCCGACTTTACGTCCTCGAATGTCAGAACGTTTGTAATAAGCATTGTGGAAAGCCCGATAAAGGCCGTCGCCGTAGCACCTATCCCGAATAAATCAGGCCCGAATATCCAAAGCAAAAGAATAAGGAAGAAAACAAAAATCATCAGTTTTTCCTGCTTTGTAACGGGGCCTATTTCATCCAAACGTTTTTTGGCTATTTCAGCCGCTTGCGGCGTTTCCTTGATTCCCGGCGGGTATATCTTATACAGCGCCACGGGAATAATAAGGAGGCAGACTAGTCCGGGAACAAGAGCCGCGATTGCCCAGCTTACCCATGTAATCTCTACGCCAAGGCTTCCGGCTATTTCGACAGCAAGCGGGTTCGCTGCCATTGCGGTCATAAACATAGCGCACAAAACATTATCTGCCTGAAACAATGTTTTGCTTAGGTAGGACCCCACCTTTCGCTGCGTGCCGTCTTCGGTTTTGGAGTTAAAAGCGTTGGCCAAAGACCGGACTATGGGAAAAATAACGCCCCCTGCTCTGGCCGTGTTGCTTGGCATTGTAGGAGCCATTACCATGTCGGCGAATATCAATGAATACGCAAGCCCCAATGTTTTCTTTCCCAGTTTTGCCATAAACATATAGGCTATCCTTTCCCCCAGCCCTGTCTTAATGAAACCTCTGGAAATAAAAAACGCGCAAACAATTAACCAAATAACGGCATTGCTAAACCCGCTTAACGCGACACCCATTGAAAGTGTTTGAGATACGACCGTCAGCGTAATGGCAATTATCGCAATAGTGCCCATAGGGGCAGGGTTTGCGATAAGGGCGACGATTGTCCCTACAAAAATTGCAAGCAGTCGCCATGCCCTTGGATCGTGTTCCAGCACCTGCGGCACCGGAAGCAGGTAGATGATAACGCCTGCTAAAATGCTTATCCCAGCCTTAAAAATTATCGAGTCGGTAAGCTTCTTTTTTTCGGAGACTTGACCGCCTCCCCCTGAAGTCGATTGCATAAATTACCCCCTAATTAACAGATTTTAATAATAATAGCATATTGCCGCCATTATTGCAAGCCTTATTTTGCGCCTTATATATGGGTAACCTCTAAAAACTTCAGTTTTTAGAGCTTGCCATTTACCCTTTTCAACTGCTGGCGCATAGATCGGTTGCATTTTACAAGGTTTGATGGTAGAATTATGACAACGCTGTTGCAAAAACCCAAAGGTTTGGCAAAAGCTGAGTTTTCAACATAGATGTTCCCGAAAGTTGCCCGCAAAATGTGCGGGTAAACAAACAACATTATTACAAGGAGCAAGTATGAAGATTGATCCCACCCTAAAAAACCTTAACGAGCTATTTCCGGCGGATTTTTCCGACGACCAGAAGGCCCGGGCAAGAACGCAGTTTCTAAGAAACCTTTCCGTAGAGGCCCACCGTTTTTACGGCGGCAAAATGCAGACCCTGCCGAAAGGCGGAGTCTACGGCTTCAATTGGATGAACGTGTGGTACACCCCCGGCGTTTCAAAAATCTCCACGACCATACGGGAGGACAACGATGCCTCTTTCGCCCTTTCCAACCGGGGGAACCTAGTGGCGGTGGTTTCCGATTCCACCCGCGTCTTGGGGGACGGCGACTGCACACCCCCCGGGGGGCTTGGCGTAATGGAAGGCAAAGCCATGCTGATGAAATACCTGGGCGGAGCGGATGCGGTCGCCCTGTGCGTGGACTCAAGAGGCGCGGACGGCAAAAACGATCCCGACAAAATAATCGAGTTTGTAAAAATGGCGCAGCATTCCTTCGGGGCCGTCAATCTGGAAGACATAAGCCAGCCGAACTGCTTCAAAGTTTTAGACGAGCTGCGCGAAATTTGCGACATACCCGTCTGGCACGACGACGCGCAAGGCTCCGCCTGCATCACCCTTGCCGCCCTTATAAACGCGCTAAAACTTGCCGGCAAAAAACTTTCCGATGCAAAAATCGTGCTGTTGGGAGCCGGGGCCGCCAACACAAGCGTCGCCCGCCTGCTTCTTGCCGACGGCGGCGACCCGGCAAAAATGATCGTGTTTGACGTGGACGGCAGCCTGCACTCCGGCAGGCAGGATTACAAAAACGACAAGCTGGGCTACCGCCAGTGGGAAATATGCGAAAAAACAAACCCCGGCAAAGTCATGTCAATGGACGAAGCGATGAAAGGCGCGGACGTGCTTATCGCGCTTTCCGCCCCCGGCCCGGACACGGTAAAAAGACAGTGGATAAGAAGCATGGCGGAAAAGGCAATCGTCTTTGTCTGCGCAAACCCGGTGCCCGAAATTTGGCCCCATGTGGCAAAGGAAGAAGGGGCGTTTATCGTGGCGACAGGCCGGGGGGATTTCCCCAACCAAGTAAACAACTCCGTGTGCTTTCCCGGCATTTTGAAAGGGGCGCTTTTAGTGCGGGCGAAAAAAATCACCGACGGCATGGCGATAAGGTGCGCGCACTCCATCGCGGAGTTTTCCGAAAAGCGCGGCATTACGCCGGATAACATTGTCGCGACAATGCAAGAGACAGAAGTCTTCGCCGTGGAAGCCGCAGATGTCGCACAGCAGGCAATCAAAGAAGGAGTCGCAAGGATAAACCTTTCGTGGGATGAAGTGTACAAGCGCGCAAAAGCCGACATAGACGCCGCCCGCGCCTTATCGGAAGACTTGCAAAAACTCGGCCACATTAAAGAGCCGCCGATTGAAATGATGGAGGCGGCACTCAAAGAGGCAATCGCTTCTGTTAGGTGAAAAACAAGGAGATACACTATGCCGACAAAAGACTACGAGTTTAAATACGGACATGGCAGCGTCAAGTTCGCCGTGCCCTCTGGCAAAATTCTGGGCGAGGTTAAAATTAAAGAAGCCCCGGTTATCCAAGATGTGGAAAAGGCCGTCCTCGATGCCGTAAGGAATCCGATAGATTCCCCCGCGTTAAAAGACATTGTAAAGCCGGGGCAGAAAATAGTTTTTATCGTAAACGATCCGACACGTGTTGCCAACAGCCATGTTTTCATGCCCCTCTTGCTTAAAGAAGTAAACGATGCAGGGGTAAAAGACGGGGATATAAGCATAATTTTCGCTTTGGGCGCACACCGCCAAATGACGCAACAAGAGATGACAGAAGAAGTGGGAGAGGATGTCGCAAAAAGAATAACAATGATCAACGCCGACTGCCACGACCAGAGCCAGTTTAAATACTTCGGCGAAACGTCGCGGGGGACGCCTGTTTGGTTTCACAACATTGTGGCGGCCGCCGATCATGTAATCGCGACAGGCAGCGTTGTGCATCACTTTTTCGCCGGGTTCGGCGGCGGGCGCAAGGCCGTGTTCCCAGGGGTGTCTTTCTACGAGACAATCCGTAAAAACCACAGCATGATATTCGACCCCAACGCCGTTATCGGAAAACTTGCCGGCAACCCGATTTACGAAGACCAAATGGAAGGGGTAAAAATGCAACCTCCTTCTTTTTTGATCAACGTCGTGCTTAACGAGGAGAAAGAGTTCCTGAAAGTTTTCGCAGGCGATTACGTAAAAGCGCACCTTGAGGCTTGCAAGTTTGTGGACGAGGTTTACGGCGCGCCAATTGAAAAAGAAGCCGATCTTGTCATCGCCACTTGCGGCGGCTATCCCAAGGACATCAACGTTTACCAGCTTCAGAAAACGATGGACAACGCATGGTGCGCGGTAAGGCAAGGCGGCGTAGTCATTATCTTAGGCGAATGCGTCGAAGGCTCCGGCTCGGCGACCTACGAAAAACTTATGCGCGAAAACGACACGCCGGAAAAAGTGGAAGCGACCGTCAAAGCCGATTTCCAAATCGGCGCGCACAAGGCTTACGCCGTTACGCGCCTTATGAAAAAGGCCGAATTTATTTTGGTTTCCGCGCTGGACGAAAGCATGGCGAAAACCCTTTTGTTCACCCCCGCGCCAAGCGTGGAAGCCGCCATAGAAATGGCGTATAAAAAACTGGGGGCAGATCCGAGCATTATTTTAATGCCGCAGGGCAGCCTGACCGTGCCCATCGTAAAGGCGGGCGGCTAGCGGATAACGGCTGGCGAGCGTGCCAGCCGTTATCCGCACAGCCTTAACCCGCACCCCTGGCGCAGCATTGCTTGTACTTTTTG
>WRKI01000184.1 GCA_009778155.1 Spirochaetota bacterium | reverse complement strand
GGGGGGGGGGGGGGGGGGGATCGTTCCGGATGAGGCAAGTTCAACTAACAAACAAGCACTTTTTGAGGAATTGGCAGTTTTAAAAGGTTCTCTACCCAGCATATCTAGTATAAATATAGCATTTAAAACAAAGTTTGTCAATAAAATTTTCTTTTTTTTGCATTTTTTTACAAATACAAAAAACTGTATGAAAAAATGCACATCATCTGTTTTTTTATATCAAATTTATCATACAATGAAAACAACCCCTTGTCAACGGCCGCCGGCCGCTTACTCGCGGATTTTCGTAATGGCCGAGCCTTGGTGTTCGCTAAGGAAGCGCAACTCTTGCCCGGACTCAAAGCGCACCTGCACCGCCGGGCCTTCCTCGCTGGCCTTTACCGACATAACCTCCCCGTAGCCGTAGTCGTCGTGGAAAAGCCGCTCGCCGCGCCGCCAGCCGGCAAGCCGTTCAAGATCGCGAGCATCTTGTGAAGGCGTGTTTTTGGCAGGCAGGGCAAAACTGCCCCCCTGAGCAAAATCGCCGGCAGGGGCAAACCCGCCAGGCCTCTTGCCGATGATCCTTACCGTGCTTTTGTCAATCTCGCGCAAAAACACCGACGGCTCGCAGCCCTGGGTCGAGCCGAAACGGCGGCGCGTGGCGCAGCAGCAAAGATAAAGCTCGTCCATAGCCCTTGTCGCACCAACATAAAACAGCCGCCGCTCTTCTTCAAGCTCCTCGCCGGACTTGTCCTCCCTTGGGAAAGTCCCCTGTTCAAGCCCCGTCATTACAACCCGCTTGAACTCCAACCCCTTGGTATTGTGAAAAGTGATCAACGTTACAACATTTTCAGACACGCCTGAAGCCGCACCTTCCCCGGCACCCTCCATAGCAGACCTGTCAAGCTCAATGCTTTCCAGAAAATCCAAAAGCCCGCCCCGGTTAAGCGGGTAAAGACTTGCCGCGTTTACAAGCTCCTGCAAATTGTTAAGCCGCTGAGTCCCGTCATCCTCATCCTGCGCCCCGTGATAGTCGGCAAGCCCTGAGTCTTTCACAAGGCGGAAAACACAAAGAGACAAGCCCTCGCCGCCTTTAACCGACAGCCCGCCTTTTTCCCCCGGAGAACTTGCCGGCGGCAAACTTGCCCCCACCCCCCCGGAGCCTTCCAGAACGCGCCTTCCATCCTCGATCACCTTGGCAAAAGCGTCAAGACCGCCGCGCGCCCTCTTGCTTGCTTCCGCCAGGCGCGACGCTTCAAGAAGATCACCCCCCTCCCCGGCGGCGACAACCTTGTCCAGCGTGGCCGCCCCGATGCCGCGTGCCGGCTTGTTGGCGACCCGCCGGAAAGCCACCTCGTCCCTGGGGTTGGCCAAAAAAGCCAGCAGGGCAAGCGCGTCTTTGACTTCCTCCCGCTGGTAAAACTTCAGCGAGCCGACAACGCGGTAGGGGATGCCCCGGCGCAAAAACTCGGTTTCAAAGCCCAGGGATTGGGCGTTTGTGCGGTAAAGAATCGCCCACTGCGCCCAGTCGCCGCCCTTTTCCACGGCGGCCTGTATCAGGTCGGCGCAAAAGGCGGCCTCTTCGTCTTGGCTTGCAAGAAAGGCCAGAACCGGCTGCTTGCCGTCCTGCCGCTCGGCGGCCAGCGTCTTCCCCAGACGCCCCTTGTTGTTGCCCACCACGGAGGATGCCGCCCTTAAAATCGAAGGGGTGGATCGGTAGTTTTTCTCTAGGCGTATAACCTGAGTGCCGGCAAAGAGCTTGGGAAAGTCGAGGATGTTTTTTACCTCGGCTCCGCGGAACCGGTAAATGGACTGGTCATCGTCGCCCACCACGCAGACATAGCCCCCCCCTCCACCTCCAGAAAGCTCCTTCAAAAGTTCAAACTGGGCGACATTCGCGTCCTGATACTCGTCTACCATTATTACCGAAAAACGCGCCCTGAAACGCTCGGCCACCTGCGGCTGGCCGCGCAAAATCTCCACGGGCTTTTTTATCAGGTCGCCGAAATCGAGGTTTCCGATCTGCGCCAGCTTTGCCTCGTAAGCGGCGTAAATCTTGCGGAACTTTTCCCGGCTGTCTATGGCCGCAAGCGCGGGGTCGTCAGGTGAAAGAAAATAATCCTTGGCTCGCGAGATTTTGTAAGCCGCATCTTTTACCTCCCCCTTGGGGCTGCCCTCCATTATTTTGGAAAGCAGGGACATCGCATCCTCATCGTCATAAATTACAAATCCGGGGTTAAGGCCGGCCAAAGCGCCGTTGCGGCGCAGAAACCATGCGCCGAAAGAATGGAAGGTACGCATCATGACATCCGCCGCCCGCCCCTCAAGCTGCCGGGCGCGTTGGGACATCTCCTTTGCCGCCTTGTTGGTAAAGGTTACCGCCATTATGGAGCGCGGGTCGGCCCCCTGCTCAATAAGCCAGGCGATTTTTGTGGTGATAACCCGCGTCTTGCCAGAGCCGGCGCCCGCCAGAATTAAAAGAGGGCTTCCAGAGTGCAAGACCGCCTGCCTCTGCTCTTCGTTAAGAACGTCAAGATACTTAGGCCAAAGCGCCGGCAGTTTGGAAACCGCCGGCTTGGAAGCCGCAAGCTCGGAATTCGGCAGGTCGGAATCCGCAGGCATTACTTTGCCCCGATCAGCTTTTGCCTTTTCGCCTCGGCCTCGACGTGCATCTCCTCAAGAATCGCCATGATTACGTCGGCCACCACTCGCTTTTGGTCTTCGTCCTTCTCGTCGTCGTCAATCTCCGCCTTTATCTGCCGGCGGAACTCGGAGCAGGAAATTACGGGGCCGGCCGTTACGCGCACAAGGTCCTTTTCGACAATGTCGTCTAACATATCTTTTTCCTGAAGGTGCAAAAGCTGGCCGTTTATGGCGATAAAGCACATATAATCGAAGGATCGGATGTACGAGTCGATCTCGCGCACGCCTTTTTTGGTTTGCGGGTCCCAGGGGCGGTAGCGGGTGCCGGCCGGGAAGATTAAAATCAGCTTGCCGGCCGCCTTTTTTTCGTTTACCGCCTTCATGGCGGCGCGGTTTATGGCGGCGGCTCGCAAAAGCTCGGCCTTGTCTTTTTCGCTGTCGCCTTCCGGCATCTGCCGGCTGGGGTAAATTACGATTCTTGAGTAGGCCCCCGCGTATGCGGCGACGCCCGGGTTGTCCTCGTTCAGTTTTACCCCGGACAGGGCGACAATGGCCTTGGCGATGTCCCCCCCCCTCCCCCCTGCCTTCCGCGCGATGAGCGAGATTATTGACAGGTCCATGTTGCTGTAATGTTCCGGCAGCAAAAGGCAGGACTTGCCGGCCTCTGCCTTTTCCATAAGTTCTTCCAAGTGTTCAAGGCCGTCAAGCCCCGATCCGGGCAGCAGCAGGGTTTCCACCATGTCGTCCAAGACGGCCAGTATGCCCGGATGCCCTTCTTGAAAGACGTTGCTTTCGTTTATTTCGCCCGGAACCTTCGACAGGGACAGAGCCTTTTTCATGTGGCCGCCGAAAAAGCTGGTAAGGGTTTCTGCCATTTCATTCCCCCCAAAGTTTTGCAAGCTCGATGACGAGGGCGCAGGCGGCAGCCATTTCCGGCACGCTGACCCATTCAAGGCGGCTGTGGAAGTTCCTGCCGCCGGTAAAAATGTTCGGAGTGGGGATTCCCATCTCGGTAAGTCGCGATCCGTCCGTCCCTCCGCGTATCGGGTTCAATCGGCACTTTATCCCAAGGCTGTCAAGCGCCCGATTCAGCTTTTCCAAAGCCTGCGGTTTTTCGTTGATTTTTTCCTTCATATTATAGTACTGGGGCGTGGCGATCACTTCGACCTTGCCGCCGGGGAACTGGGCTTCCACGGCTTTTGCAAAGGCTTCCAGCGCTTTGACCCGCCTGTCCATGCCGGCTCTCTCGAAGTCGCGCAGGTAGACTTCCAATGACGCGCTTTCCAAGTTGCCCTGTATTTCCATGGGGCAGTAGTAGCCAAAGTAGCCGTCTGTGGCCTCTGGGCTTTCCGACCGGGGCAGCATGAGGGCGAAGGCGGCGGCCATTAGGCTTGCGTTGACCAGTATGCCTCTGGCGGCCCCTATATGGATGACTTTGCCGGCGAATTTTACTTGCGCTTTCCACGCGTTAAAGCATTCGATTTCGACGCTGCCTATGGCCCCGCCGTCGAGGGTGTAGCAGGCGGCGGCTTTGATTTCCCCGACCGGGAACTGGCTGAGTCCTTTTCCCGTTTCTTCGTCTGGTGTAAAAATTATTTCGATTGCGCCGTGCTGGATTTCCGGGTGTGCCAAAAGGTACTCGACGGCGGCCATTATTTCCGCGATTCCCGCCTTGTTGTCGGCCCCCAAAAGGGTGCTGCCGTCGGCGTGTATTATGGCTTTGCCTTTTTGCTCGGCCAAGTCCGGCTCTGTCTCTGGGTCTAAAAAGAGGCCGCCGGAAAGCGCGATTTTTTTGCCGTCATAGGCCTTGACAAGTTGTGGTTTTACGTCTTTCCCTGAAACGTCGCTTGCGGTGTCCATGTGGGCCATAAAGCCTATTGCCGGGGCGTTTTCTTTCCCCGCGCTTGGCGGCAGGCGGGCGATTACATAACAGTGGTCGGTCAGTTTTACATCTTTTATTCCAAGTCCCGCAAGTTCGTCCCGCAGTGCGCGTGCCAAGTCCCACTGTCCCTCTGTAGAGGGTGTGGCCGCCGCATGGCGGTCGCTTTCGGTGTTGTACCGGGCGTACTGCATAAAGCGCGGGACGATCAGTTTTTCCAATTGATGATTATCTACCATGCGGATAGTATGCCGCAAAAAGCTCTGTTTGGCAAGTGGGCGGCCGGCGGTTTTATAAGAAGAAAGCCGCGCACGGGCGCGAAGGCCTGGCAAGCTGCGCTTGCCTAGGAGTTTTTATAGGAGCGTGCCGAGTTTTTCTTCCAGCCGCCTCACCCTGCGCTGAAAATCTTCTTGCAAAACGCCGCCGGCGGCGGCCGCCAGGCCTTTTTTCGCAAAGTCGAGCGCGGCGGGAATGTCCCGGCGGTGTTTTTCGCTGTCTATCGCCAAGGCTCTGAAGGCGGCGGCCCCCCAGCCGCCACAGGAGGCGGCGATTTCCAGCATTCTTTTTTTGCCGTCGTCGTGGTCGCCGCATTGCATTTGATCCAGGGCGTAAAAAAAGGCGGCTTTGGAATGATGTTTTTCTCCGGCGGCAAGGCGCAGGAGAACGCTTCCCGCTTTTTCCAGAGCGGGCATTTGCCCGGCGTAAAGCGGCTCGTTTTGAAAGCGGCGGGCAAAGTCGCGCCAGTGCAAGGCGAGTTTTTCCGTGTCGAAGATGTGTTTTGCCGGAGTTCCGGCGAAAAGGCGCATGGCAAGATCGGCCATAGAGGCGAAAACGGCGGCAAGCCCGGCGATGTCGCGCTTGTTGTGATCGCAAATTCCCAATAAGGCATCGGGGCGGCCGTTGTTTAGGAAGTCTAGCCAGATTTGCGGGGCCATGTAGCCGGGGGTGTCGCCGCTACGGTCGATGCCCAAAACCTCCGTTTCAATCGTCCCCTGGCTGCAGTTGGATGCGACCCTTTTCCACAAACGCCTTGCCGGGTAAAGCAAGTCCGCATGGTCGCAGGGGGGCGGCTCGGCCCTGTTAATCACAATGCAGCGGTTTCTGAGTATCTGCCAATCGAAGCATTTGCCGTTGTAAGTTACAAGCGTTGGGTGCGGCTTTTCAAACTCGGCGGTTACGGCGTTAAGGAAATGTTTTTCGCCGGGGAAGTCCAAGAGCAGGTACTGCGTTATGTGCAACTCGAAGCCGCCCCTGCCGGAGGTGGGGACGAAGCGGCCGAAGGCGGCAAGAAAGGCCAGGGTTCCGGCCCCTCCGGAAAGCCCTGTGGTTTCCAAATCGAAAAAAAGCAAGTCCGTAATTTCCGGCAGGCTTCCCCGCCGGATCGCTATGCGGTTTATGTCCGGCACGACAATCGAGGCCGCCGCCGAAAGGCTCTGCGGTAGGTCTGCCGGAGCGGGCAGGCTCATTTTGCGCCTTAAGGTTTGAAAGCCCGCTTCTTCCCAGCCGGGCAAAACGCCTTGCGCCTCCTTGCCCGCAGGCTCCTTTGGCAAGGCTTCCGGGGGTTTGCCGCCGTGGTTTTTCGCGTCGTGTATGCGCCTTAGCCTGTCTTTTAGGTTTCCCGCCATTTTTTAAGCATAACACAGAGCTTGCAAAAGTTCAGCGGCGCCGGACTTGCCCCCGCTGGGGCCTACGCAGGAGGGGCAGCCCGCCTTGCAGGGGCAGCGTTTTACGGCCTGGAACACGGCATCGAAAACAAGGCTAGTGCGCCGGGCAAGGCTTTCGGAAAGGCCTGTCCCGCCGGGGTACTTGTCGTACACATACAGGGCGGGCGCGCCAAAGTGTGTGTCCCGCACGCGCTCGGCAATGCCAAGATCGCGCGGGTCGCAAAGCAGGAACATCGATGCTATGTTACGCAACATCGTTCCGAAGCCGTAAAGGGCGGCCCCGGCTTCCTGCTCGTCCATTTCCGCAAGGATTTTTCCCCCCGCGCTGTGCGGCTCGAAAAGCAGGATGAGGGCGCGGGTCTGCATTTCTTCTTCCGGCAGGTCAATGTCGCCGTAGCCGATGTTTTCGTGCGTGCGGAACTTCAGCTTTTTGAACTTGACCGCCTGCGAGCGTACCAACACGTCGGATAACACGCCGGCGGCGGCAAGGCCGGCGGCGCTGTCGTAGGAAAACTCCTCGTCGCGGGTTAACACTTTTATATCGGTTTTTACGATGCCGTCCGTGAAATAATTCACGTCGGCTTCCCTGACAATGCATCTTCTGTTTTCAATGTCCAGGGTTTCGACAAGGTACTGCCGGCCGCGGTGGATGTAAACGGCGTTAGGGAAAATAAGCTCTTTCGCGCTGGGCCTGTCCATCTCGCCAATGACGTTGTTTCTTCCGGCTGTCGCATCGATTATGACAACGTTATCGACACCCGCCGAGCGCAGGCTGATGCCTTCCGCCGGGTACGAGCGATCAGCCCAATGCCAGCTACCCCCCGTGTGCCGCACAATGCCCGCTTCTTGCAGGTATTCCAGAACGTGCGGCGCGTTATCTGAAAAGGGGCAGCCTTCTCTCTCTCCGTCTATAAATGGAAGCTCGAAGCTGGCGCACTTTACATGGTCTGTCAGTATATACGGATTGTCGGGGTCTATGCGACATTCTTCCGCGCTTTTGCGGAAGAACCACTGGGGGTCGTTCATGATAAACTGATCGGTGGGGGCCGCTGTCGCTATGAACACCGACACTGATGTCCCCCCCCTCCTGCCTGCGCGGCCTGACTGCTGCCAAAAGCTGTTAAAGGAGCCGGGAAAGCCCGCGATGATCGACGCGTCAAGGCCGCCTATGTCTATGCCCAGTTCAAGGGCGTTAGTTGAAACTACGCCCTGTATCGAGCCTTCCCGCAGGCCTTTTTCAATTTCGCGCCGCTCGTTGGGCAAAAGGCCGCCACGGTAGGATTCCACTTTTATTCCTGAGTTGTCTGTGTAAATGTTCGCCAAGTCCTCGTTGACGTAAGATGCGGCAAGCTCGGTTCTTACCCGCGAGTGCGCGAACAGTATTGTTTTTATCCCGGCTTTCAAAAGGGCGAGCATCCAGCGGCGGCTTTCTGTCAGCACCGAGCGGCGTATGCCTTGCACCGTGTCAACTAACGGCGGGTTGTACAGGATGATGCGTTTTTCGCCGCTCGGGGAGCCGTTTT